>CAZXOD010000103.1:0-4509 GCA_964642285.1 uncultured Synergistaceae bacterium | reverse complement strand
TCAATCTGGTGCATCAATGCTTCCCGCACGAAAGAGCTCTTGGAACGTCCTGTACGGCGGGCGAGGGCGTTCAGGCGATTATCGAGATCTTCGGGAATTTGTACAGCCGGCATACAGTGTCACCTCTTTCCAGCGCTTTCATATGTATGGTTTCAGAATATGGACCGAAACTCTTTGGTTACAAGGTTTATAATATCACAAAGAAACAGATTAACTGTTTCCGACGCATTGATAATATTCCAGCACGGTTCTTCATTCCACAAAAAGCAGACAGACATATCAGCATGAATCACATAACAACGGGGCCCCTTGAGGGGCCCCGTCATGCTTCAACAAATCGTCCTGTCTACAGATCAAACACCGCCACTACGGGAGTGTGGTCGGAAGGTCTCTCCCATCCCCTGGGATTCCTGTCGATATAGCAGTCCACCGCCAGTTTTTCCAGGGCCGGCGTAACCAGGATATGGTCTATTCTCCAGCCAATGTTCCGCTCCATGGCGTTTTTAACCCTGTAGTCGAAGTAGGAGAACTCCTCCGGCCCCGGCCTGAATTTTCTCAGGAGGTCGGTGAAGCCCCAGCTCTTGACGTCCTCATAGTGTTCCTGGATATCGGGGGCAAAGCAGGGGTGGCTTCTTTTTTTCTCCGGACTGGTAACGTCTATATCGGTGGGGGCCACGTTCATGTCCCCAACCCAGACTACCTTCTCATCCTCGTCGTACTCCCTCTCGAACATGGCCTTAAGCCGGTCGAGAAAGCGGTGCTTGTACTGGTAGTCGGCGTGGTCGACGGCCTTCCCCTGGGGGATGTAGGTGTTCACCATACAGAAGTCGCCGATGCGGGCCCTCAGCAGCCGGGTGTCCCCCTCGGGCTCCTCTCCGTCGCCGAAGCCGATGACGTATCCGTCAAGGTTTTCTTTGGTTAGAATGGCCACCCCGTTGTAGGATTTTTCTCCCCGGTAGAGGCAGCGAAATCCCATCTCCTTAAAGGCTTCTTCAGGAAAATCCTCATCCACGGCCTTTGTCTCCTGAAGGCACAGGGCGTCCAGCGGATGCTCGGAAAGCCACTTTTGCAGAATAGGCATACGGCTGCGGACTGAGTTTACATTGAATGTAGCTATGGTGAAGCGGGCCATGACACTCTTCCTTTCATTCCATATAGTCTTGACGGCGGATCAGGCCGCCATGTTTTTCTCCCTTGAAAAAGGCCGCCAGGTTTTTTGCAGCCGCCAGAGTCGCATTTTCCATGCCCTGATCGCACCTGTTGGAGTTGTGGGGGGAGCCGGCAATATTGAGGAGCTCCATGAAGGGGAAGTCCAGGGCGAAATCTCCCCCTCCCCAGGTGGGCTCCTTCCACCATACGTCGAAGCCCGCCTGGAACTCCGGGTTTTCCTTCATATGGTTGTAAAGATCCTCCTCTACCACCAGAGGCGCCCGGGCCACGTTAAGCAGGATGGCGTTCTTTTTCATCAGGCCAAGCTCTTTTCTGCCTATAATTCCTTTTGTGTGCCTGTTCAGGGGAAGGGACAGAAGCAGAACGTCCGTATCGGGGAGCACTGTGCCCAGATCTTTCAGCGTGCCCATAAAATCCACGTTGCCGTTTGTCTTTCCAGTGGAGTTAAGGGCCCTGATCTTCATGCCGAAGGCCCGGGCCAGCTCCGCCACGGCCTTTCCAATGCCGCCGTACCCCGCCACGGTAAGCACCTTGCCCTTGAGGCTCATGGGAGAGAAGGCATCCCGGTTGAAGACCCCCCTGGCGAGGTCGTTATGAAGTGGGATAATCCTTCTCGAGAGGGCCAGCAGCAGAGCCATGGTGTGCTCGGCGATCTGGGGGGCCCATCCTCCGGCGTTGCAGAGCAGAACGGGTTTTTGAGGCATTTTATCGAAGGGAAGGAAGTCCAGTCCAGTGGAGATCGTCTGCAGAACCTCCAGGTTCTCCAGAAGGGAGTACTCCTCTTCTTTTATCTCTTTGTTGAAAAAGAAGGACAGCAGTCCGTCGGCGGACGAAAGCATAGCCGCCCTATCCTCCTCCGCGGCATCCTCCAGGTAGAGAATCCTGGCGTAATCGGCGACGCCCTCCTCTACCGCCGACCGGACGGATTCCGGGGCCGGACAGGCGACTACTACAGTTTTTTCCATTTCGTTTACTCTCCTTTCGGTGGCTTTTCCCTCTCAAGTATTGTACCCTAAGGAGCGCTTCATACAAACGGCAGATTTACCCTAAAAGGAGACAAAATATGGAATCGACTATCTTTCTTGTTCGACACGGACGGCCCGCCCTACCCGACCAGGAGATGCGTTTTCTTGGGCGGACCGATCTTCCCCTCTCCCCGGAAGGCATAGCGCAGGCGGAGGAGCTTAAACGGGCCTTCGGCCCCATACCTCTGGACGGCATCTTCCACAGCGGACTGAAACGGGCCTCCGGGACGGCGGCCATCATAGGAGAGGGAAGAAACGTCACCATGGTTGAAGTCCGAGAGCTGCAGGAAGTGGCCTTTGGAGAGTGGGAGCTCCTGTCACTAAAGGAAGTCATGGAGCTGGATCCTGAAAAGTTTAAAGAAAGGGAAAAAGACTTTGCGGCCTTCTGTCCCCCGGGGGGGGAGAGCTTCCACGACGCCCGCAGCAGAGCCTGGCCCGCCTTCAGCGAAATACTGGCCCGCACTGAGGGCAACCTGCTCATCGCCGCCCATGCCGGAATAATCAAGACAATAATCTTCACCATCCTGGAAATACCCTGGAGCAGCATCTTCTCCGTGCGCCAGGACTACTGCGGAGTTCACGTCCTGGACAGGTTTGAGGACCGACTGACGGTCCGGAGGATGAACTGGGCTCCCGGCCTTATGCCCTGAGCCGCCTCCGCTCAGAGGCCCGTAGCTGAGGCGAAAACGACGAGGACCGCTATCTCCGTCAGCTCGCAGACGGCGCCGTAAGAGTCGCCGGTCAGGCCTCCCAGAAGCCTGGTAAGCAGGCGGGAGAAGGCAAGAGCAAGGACTGCCGCGGCGACCAGGGCGATTAATCCTCTCGTCCCCCCTGCCGCCGCCATTATCAGAATCGCCGAGGCGGACCCGAAGAGCAAGCATCCCCTGGTGCAGCCCTTTTTAAAAAGGTCCCCCATGCCTCCCGGGCGGGCGGAGGGGAAGAAGTATATGGCGGGGAGCATGGCCCACCGCCCAGCGAGCGGCGCCGCAAGCAGCGCCCCTACCTCCTCCCCTCCTCCCAGGCCCGCCAGAAGGGCCGTCTTGGCGATAAGAGCCGCTGCCAGGGCGATCCCGCCAAAAGTCCCCAGACGGCTGTCCTTCATGATGGCAAGCCTGGACTCTCCGTCCCACCCGCCGCCTATTCCGTCGAAAGTATCGGCCAGGCCGTCCAGATGCAGGCCCCGGGTCAGGAGAGCCCACAGAATTACTGTGAGCGCCGCCGAGGCCAGGGAAGGCAGCAGAAAGCCAAGCCCGGCCCAGGCGGCGGCGAGCAGCGCTCCGGTGACGAGGCCTGTCAGGGGAAAGAAGGAGCACGACCGGCCCAGCTCCCCGGGAGAGGCCTCCCGGGACGGGCAAGGAAGGATGGTGAGGAAGGAGAGGGCGCGGAAGAAATCCATTTTCGTCTACTCTCCCGGGCCGTCCTCAGACTCAAGGGGCCCCGAGACCCCCGCCCCCTCGAAGGTAGCCATCTCGTCCAGGACTCTGGCGGCAGCCTCCGCCAAAGATATGGCCAGGGCGGCCCCCGTCCCCTCCCCAAGGCGCATCTCAAGGTTCAGCAGAGGTTTTGCGTTCAGGAAGTTGAGAAGGTGTTCATGGCCTATCTCCACCGATTCGTGGGAGAAGATCATATAGTCCCTGCACGGGGGACAGACCAGATACGCCACCGCGGCGGCGGCGGTGGAGATAAAACCGTCCACCACCGCGGGGACGCCCAGGGACGCCGCTCCAATGATGGCCCCGGCGATGCCGCCGATCTCGAAGCCGCCCACCTTCGCCAGCACGTCCAGGCCGTCCTTTGGATCGGGGCTGTGGAGGGCGAGGGCTCCTTCAATGACGGTCCTCTTTCTTTTAAGCCCCTCGTCGGTGAGCCCCGCTCCCCTGCCGGTGGCCAGCGGCACGGAGACCCCCGTCACGGCGCAGGCTATGGCGGAGGAGGGGGTGGTGTTGCCAATGCCCATATCCCCCACGCCAAGGATGTCCATGCCTCTTTCCGCCTCCTGCTCCGCGGCGGCTATGCCCTCTTCGAGGCATTTAACCGCCTGCTCCCTCGTCATGGCCGGGCCCCTGAGGAAGCTGGCCGTCCCTCTGCCCACTTTTCTTATCTGGAGCCCCTCCCGGGGTTCGAAATCGTAGTCCACGCCCATATCCACAAGCACTACCCGGGCGCCGGCATGGCGGGCGAGGACGTTTACCCCCCCTCCCCCCCCAAGGAAGTTGAACACCTGCTGCACGGTGACCTCCCTGGGATAGAGGGCCACCCCTTCATCCACCACGCCGTGGTCGCCGGCCATGGTCAGGATCACCTTATGTCCTAT
>CAZXOD010000102.1:0-8086 GCA_964642285.1 uncultured Synergistaceae bacterium | reverse complement strand
AGCTTCCCGTCTCCCTGGAGACTCCCATAGGCGAGGAGGAGGACAGCCAGCTTGGCGACTTCATTGAGGACAGGGACCTGCCCAGCCCGGAAGAGGCGGCGGCGGGACATCTGCTTCGGGAGCAGATCGAGGAGATGCTAGACGAGCTGTCGGAGCGGGAGAGGGAAGTGCTTCAGTACCGGTTTGGTCTTGAGGACGGCCGCTCCTACACCCTTGAAGAGGTGGGCAAGTGCTTCGGGGTTACCAGGGAGAGGATAAGGCAGATCGAGGCCAAGGCCCTCAGGAGGCTCCGCCACCCCAGCAAGAGCAAGAAGCTCAGGGATTTCCTCGATTAAATTGTTGTAAATTCAGGCCCCGGCCAAAATGGCGCCGGGGCCCTTTTTTATTTTTTCCCGTAAAGGACGGCCGCCTCTATAAATCTGACGGCGGGGGAGGGGTCTGTCCCGAAGTGAAGGTGAAGGTAGGAGGCGAAGGCGTTCTTCACGGACGGGCCGTCCCGGAAGAGGATTCCGTTTTTCTCCAGGACAAGGGCCAGGATGGAGTTGTTTCCCTCCCCGTCATAGCGGGAGTAGTGAAAGAGCCGTCCCCTGAGCTCCGCGCCCTCTTTTCCCGGAAGGGCGTCCCGTTCGAGCCTGCCTGAGCAGTAGCCTAGGCCTTGTCGTTTATCGCTCATAGCGGCCGTTCCGGGGAAGACCCCCGCCATGGGGTATGTCTCCCCCCGGCCGTCCGTCAGCCGCTCGGCCAGGTACATGAGGCCCCCGCCCTCGCCGAAAATCGGCATGCCGTCCTCCGCGGCGGATTTTATCGCCCTCCTCAGGGAGACGTTGCCCGCCAGGGCCGGGCCGTGATCCTCGGGAAACCCGCCTCCCAGGTAGATCCCGCAGGTCCCGGGAGGAAGGGCGGGGTCCGCCAGGGGAGAAAAGAATTTAAGCTCCGCCCCCAGGTGCTCCAGGATGTCCAGGTTGTCCCGGTAGTAAAACTGGAAGGCCTCGTCCATGGCCACCGCAAGGACGGCCCGCCCCGCCGGGGGAAGGGTGAACAGAGAGGGCTCGAAGGAGGGAAGAGGGGACGCGGATCGGGCCGCGGACAGAAGGCCCGGGATGTCCAGATATTCTTCCGCCAGGCGTCCAAGGTTTGCCGCCACGATTTCCGTCTCCTTACGGCCGGAGGCGGGGACGAGCCCCATCCGCCGTTCGGGGAGGGCCAGGGACTCCAGCCGGGGCAGGTACCCCAGCACCGGTATGCCCGTATCCCCTTCCACCGCCTCTTTCAGCAGGTGGTAGTGCCCCTCGCTCCCCAGATAGTTAAAGACCACGCCTTTCACCAGCACGGCGGGGTCAAACCGTGAAAAGCCCGCTGCCAGGGCGGCTGCGCTTCTTCCCATGCCCTTGCCGTTGATCACCAGAATTACGGGCGCCGCAAGAGTTTTTGCCAGGTGGGCGGTGCTTCCCCTCTCGTCCCGGGGGCCCGCCCCGTCGAACAGGCCCATCACGCCTTCTATGAGCGAGATCCCCGCCCCCGGAGCGCTGCGGCTGAACAGCTCCAGCAGCCGGTCCCGGGGCAGAAGCATGGTGTCCAGGTTGCGGCAGCACCGTCCCGACGCTGCGGTGTGGTACCCGCCGTCGATATAGTCGGGCCCTGCCTTGTAGGGCTGGGCCTTCATCCCTCGGGCCGAGAGGGCCGCCGAAAGGGCCATGACCAGGGTTGTCTTTCCCGAGCCGCTGTTCGTCCCGGCAATAACCAGCCTTGGCGGGGTCATCTCTCTATTCCCCTCCGGGCGGGGACGCCCGCGGCGAAGTAGTGCTTAACTTCCCTCATCTCCGTGACCAGGTCGACCTTCTCCATAATTTCCGGGAAGGCGTATCGGCCCGTCAGCACCAGCTCGGTGTGGGAGTTGCGAATCTCTGCGAGCTCCATGACGTCCTCACAGGAGATCAGCCCAAGATGAGCCGCCACAAAGATTTCATCGGCGATTACAAGGTCCCACTGGCCGCTTTTAACGGCCTTTCGCAGCTCTTCCAGCCCCTGCCGGGCCAAAAGGCCGTCCTGCTCCGTGACGGGCGCCCCCACGGCGCGCTCGCGGCCGAAGGCCATGACCGTCACGCCGGGAAGATGCTTCAGGGCGGCGTGTTCGCTGTATTCAGCCCGCTTCAGGAACTGGCCCAAAAACACCTTCATCCCCGCTCCGGCGGCTCTAAGCAGCAGCCCCAGGGCGGCGGTGGTCTTCCCCTTGCCGCTGCCGGTATATACGTGCACGTATCCCTTAAACTCCATGAGGTCCCTCCCGAAGGTTTTCTTTATTATAAGGCCAAGCGTGGGAGCGGAATTGGTTTTATTTCGGAGTTAGTTATATAATGATTCTGAAATATCTGCCGGATGGTGATTCGGTCAGGCGCACGAGCCCCTGGTCAGGGGCGGGGAATAAGGCCGGGAAAATGCTTTCCCGGGGAGCGAAAAAAGGAGGCGACGGAATGGATAGCGTCTACAAGCTCATCGAGCTGGTGGGAACGAGCGACGAGTCGTGGGAGAAAGCGGCGGCGGCGGCGGTGGAGCTGGCATCCCGGTCTCTCAGGGACCTTCGGGTTGCCGAAGTTTCGGCCCTGGACATGAGCATCGAAAACGGCGTGATCAAATCCTACCGGGCCAAGGTGAAGGTCTCCTTCAAATACGAGGACTAGCGGCGCGGTTGTTTACGCCCCGCCCCCGGTTACGGGGGCGGGGCGTATTTTTTCCCCTTGCAAAAATGCGCCTCCGTAGGTAGCATTGAGGCCGTCCCATATGGACAGAAACGGAGGAATGGCCTATCCAAGCCCGAACTTTAATGCTGCAGGGGACGTCCTCTTCTGTGGGGAAGAGCGTCCTCGCCGCGGCTTTGTGCCGAATATTCGCCCGGAAGGGCCTCAGGGTAGCCCCCTTCAAATCCCAGAATATGTCCCTCAACTCCTATATTGCCTCCGGAGGAAAAGAGATGGGACGGGCCCAGGCCGTGCAGGCCCTGGCGGCGGGGATCGAACCTGTCGTGGAGATGAACCCCGTCCTTCTCAAGCCCGAGGGAAACTCCCGGTCCATGGTAATCCTCATGGGCAGACCGTGGAGGGCGCTCTCCGCCGGGGATTATCACTCCTGCCGAGAAGAGCTGTGGAGCGCCGTGGCTGAGTCCTTTGAAAAGCTGTCGGGCGAAAACGACCTTTTGATTGTGGAGGGGGCCGGGAGCCCGGCGGAGATCAACCTCAAAGAGAGCGAAATTGTGAATATGAGAGTAGCCCGGACCTTCGGCTGTCCCGTGCTGCTCGTGGGGGATATCGACAGGGGAGGGGTCTTCGCCGCCATCGCCGGCACCCTCGCCCTGCTGGAGGAGGAGGAGCGGGCCCTGGTGAAGGGCTTCCTGATAAACAAGTTCCGGGGCGATTTAAAGCTGCTGGAGCCCGGCCTTCATATGCTGTCAGTCCTGACGGACGGTCGCCCGACGCTGGGAGTGATACCCTGGCTGGATAATCTGGCGGTGGCCCGGGAGGACTCGGCGAACCTGGAGGAGAGCCCCCCCGCGGCCGCAAGGGGCGAGATAGATATTGCCGTCATAAAGCTCCCCAGAATATCGAATTTCGACGATTTCGATCCCCTGGCCCTTGAAGACGGGGTGTCGGTCCGCTTTGCGGGCGGCCCCGAAGAACTGGGAAGACCCGACGCCGTTATCCTGCCCGGCAGCAATAATCTGGCTGAGGACCTTGCCTGGCTCAGAAGGTCGGGCCTTGACTCCATGATCGGCGCCCTTGTTCTGTCCGGCTCGTCGGCGGTGGGCATCGCCGGAGGGTACAGGATGATGGGCCGCTCCATAAAAATGCCAGACGGAGAGGAGCTGCAGGGGCTGGGGCTTCTTCCCGCGGACTCAGTGCTTTTTTCAGAAATGAGGCCCTTTAGGGCTGCCGGGATGACCGTGCCGGGAGCGGGATTCCCCGGACCCGTTTCTCTTCCCGTGGAGGGTCTGGCCGACGGCGCGGAAACCTCTGCTCTGCCCGATGGAGCCATGCCTCTCATAACCCTTTCAGGGGGTGGGACCGACGGCGCCGTGTCCGCGGGGGGCCGGGTATGGGGCGCGAGCCTTCACGGAATTTTCGATCACCCCGCTTTCCGGTCGGACTGGCTTCGCTCCCTCGGCCTGGCGCGCCATGGAGATTCCCTTCCCCTGAAGGAAATTCGGGAACGGGCCTTCGACCGCCTGGCCGACGAGGTAGAGGCCTCCCTGAACATGAAGGAACTGGAGCGGATCATCGGCCTATGAAGACCGTCGAGGCCTCCTGCCCCGGCGCCTGCGGCGAGCTCTTTCAGGGGGCTTTGGGAGGCACGCCGTGCCTCGTATCATGCCCCATCGACCTCCGGTCCGTAATCCGGGCCGCCTCCTCTCCGGGGGAGGGCTTGTCCCTGCCCCCGGGAATGGTAAAGACGGAGAGGGCGGCGAAGGCATTTCTGGCGGGCCGGACGGGAGGGGGAAGGAGCTATGTCCTGGAGCGGCTCCGGGGGCTGCCGGAGGGCAAGGGGTACGCCAGCAGCACCGCCGATATACTGGCGGCCCTAGCGTGTCTGTCCTCTCTGGAGGGCGTCTCCCTCTCTCCGGAGGAGGCCACGGCCATAGCCCTGTCGGTAGAGCCCACGGACAGCCTGGCCTGGCCTGGCCTCGCCCTGCTGGATCACCGCCGGGGGCGGATAATGGAGTACCTGGGCCCGCCTCCTTCCATGTCGGTGCTGGTCCTGGACTGGGGGGGTGCCGTGGATACGGAGAAGTTCAACATGGAGTACAGCCCTTCCCATCTGGAACCCCTGGCGACCCTTCACCGGGAGGCCTTCTCCCTGGTGCGGGGAGGAACAGAGGAGGGGGACCCGGAAAAAATAGGCAGGGGTGCCTCCACGAGCGCCCGGGCGTGGAACAAAATTCTCGAAAAACCCCGCCTTGAGGAGTGCTTTGCCCTCTGCGAACGGCTGGGAGGATTCGGCGTCTGCGCGGCTCACAGCGGAACCTTGTGCGGCATCCTGTTGCCCCCTGTCCGCGAAACGGACGGAGGGGAAATACTGGAGAAGGCCGCCGCGGAGCTGCCCTCCGGATGGACGGGAAGCCTCAGGCAGGTGACCGGCGGCGGAGCAAAAGCTACAGCGACAGGAAAGGAATGACAATCCATGACCCTCGTTTTTATCCTTATGGGGGCGGTAATCTGGGACCTGCTGCTCGGAGAGCCCCCCGCCAGATTCCACCCCGTGGTTTACATGGGAAAGTTTATCTCAGTCCTCTGGCGCTACCGCCCCTCGGGGAAGGAGAAGGCGCTGCTCGTCTTCGGGGGAGCGCTGGTGCTTGTCGGAGGCTATTTGTTTATAATCCCTGCCAGATTTTTAGCCATCTTTCCCAACTTTTTTTATGCCCTCCTGGCGATTCCCATGCTTAAGACCACCTTCTCCCTGGCGGGGCTGCTGGAGGCCGGGGAGGGAGTCCTGACGTCCCTTGAGCGGGGAGACCTCGCGGGGGCAAGGAAAAAGCTCTCCCGGGATCTGGTGAGCAGGGAGACTGATGATCTCTCTCCATCGGAGGCGGCGGGGGCGGCGATCGAATCCCTGGCGGAAAACCTCACCGACAGCGTGGCGTCTCCCCTGTTCTTTTTCGGAGTCCTGGGCCTTCCGGGGGCCTTCTTCTACCGGTTCTGCAACACCTGCGACTCCATGATCGGCTACCGGGGGGGCGACATGGAGTGGGGCGGGAAGTTTGCCGCCAGGTGCGACGACGTGCTTAACTGGGTACCGGCCCGCATATCTGCCTTCTTTATGCTTGCAGCCGGGGCCATGGCCGGGGAGGATCTGCTGGGGGGCATCGAGGCTTTGAGGCGAGAGCGGGTGTTTACCGCAAGCCCCAACGCCGGATGGACCATGGCCGTCATGGCCGGGCTTCTGGGCGTGACCCTGGAGAAGCGGGGCGCCTACTCCCTGGCAGGGGGAGACGCCGCCTCCGACGAAGACTCGCTAAGGCGGGCGATAAAGGTGGTTCGCTTTGCGTCCGCCCTGACCCTGGTCGCCGCGGCGATACTGAGCGGACTTCATGGACTTTTTCGTTAGAAAAGAGGTTCTTGGGGCAGAGGGCGCCCGCCACGGGGGCCTGGACTACGAACGGCTTAGGAGAGAGGGCGTATCTCCGGAGGAGGTCGTCGACTTCAGCGTCTCCACCAACCCCTTCCCCCCTCACCCCGACGTGGCCGCCGCCGCGGCCTCCGCGGCCATTGCCCGGTACCCCGACTCTTCCTCCGGAGAGCTTCGGGCCGCCCTGGCGGAACTTCACGGCGTCCCTCCCGAATCTGTCCTGGTGACCAACGGCCTGGCCCAGGCCATATATCTGTGCGCCTTCGCCTTTGCCGACAGGGGCAAAACGGCCGTCATCGCAACCCCCTCCTTCGGCGAGTACAAGAACGCCTCGGAGCTTGCCGGAGCCAGGGTAGCGGAAGTTCCCGCTTTGGAAGAAGAGGATTTTGCCTGCCCGACGGCAGAGATGGAGCGCCTGGTTAAAACCCTAGCCCCTTCTCTGGTCTGGCTCTGCTCCCCCAACAACCCCACGGGGGCGCTGCCGGGGGAGGAAGGGCTCCACGGGCTGCTTCGCGCCTGCAGGAGCTCCGGTTCCGTGCTGGTCCTGGATGAGGCCTACATAAACTTCGCTCCCCCCGGCTCGTCGGCCCTCCACCTTATGGAGCCTGGCCTGGTCATTCTGCGCTCCATGACCAAGGACTACGGCCTTACGGGGCTGAGGCTGGGCTACATAGTGGCATCCGGCGAGCTTATCGCGGCTCTTTCCGCCGCCCAGCCCCCCTGGAGCGTGAACGCATGCGCCCAGGCGGCGGGGCTTGCGGCCCTCCGCAGGAAACCTTACTATGAGAGCCAGTGGGAGGCCCTCCGGGGCGCGGGCCGGGATCTTGCCGCGGGGCTTGAGAAGGTTGGCTTTCAGCCCCTTCCCTCCTCAGGCAATTTTCTGCTCTTCAGGGCCGGGGACATAGGCGCCCTGCGGGAATTTTTGTGGGAGCGCCGGATGCTGGTAAGGGACTGCGCCTCCTTCGGCCTTCCCGGATATGTAAGGGTGGGGGTCAAGACGCCGGAGGAGAACGGACGCCTCCTGGAGGCCCTGGCCCTCTTCAGGAAGGAGCATGGGTAATGGGGCGGCTGACTTTAGTGCTGGGCGGGGCCAGGAGCGGCAAGAGCGCCTTCGCCGAGGGACTGGTCCGGGACGGCGAGGCGGAAGGAAAAAAGGTTGTATATATCGCCACTTACGAACCTGTCCCAGGCGACGAGGAGATGGACGGGCGGCTTGAGAAGCACAGACGCCGGAGACCCCCGTCGTGGCGCACCGTGGAGGAGCCCCGGGACCTGGAGGGGGCCCTTTCGAAAGTCGAGAAAAACACCATAGTCCTGGTGGACTGCATCACCGTCTGGGTGAGCAATCTGCTTCTGGCTGGGGACGAGAAGGAGGCCGAAGAGGCGATCCTGCGTCGGGCAAAGGCCTTCTGCTCCGCGGCCCGGTCGTCCCCGGCGGATATAGTGGCCGTCTCGGGGGAGACGGGCTGGGGCGTAGTCCCCCCCTCCTCCCTGGGAAGGCTCTACCGGGACATTCTGGGCATTGTCAACCAGGAGACAGCTAAAAACGCCGACGAGGTATGGCTGGTGATCGCGGGCCTGCCCCAGAGGCTGAAATAGACGACAACACACTATTCTAAATATCAACCAAGGAGGCTCCATGACCACACTATCCCAGGCAATAAATAAAATCCGTCCCCTCTGCGCCCTTTCCATGGAGGAGGCCCGAAAGCGGCAGGACATCCTAACCAAGCCCAGGGGAAGCCTCGGCAGGCTTGAAGAACTTTCCGTAATGCTGGCGGGAGTGCAGCGCACCCCCCGGCCGAAAATAGGACATAAGGTGATCCTCACCATGGCCGGCGACCACGGCGTGGTGGACGAAGGGGTGGCCCTCTATCCCCGGGAGGTCACCGTGCAGCAGGTGTACAACTTCCTTGGAGGGGGAGGGGGGGTAAACGTCCTCGCCCGCCATGCCGGCGCCCGGGTAGTGCTT
>CAZXOD010000101.1:0-8154 GCA_964642285.1 uncultured Synergistaceae bacterium | reverse complement strand
TCGGGGTTTCCGTCTTCCGCCGGGTCCCTGTACCACTCGACGGCCTTGCCAAGGTCCTGTTCCACTCCGTCTCCGGCGTGGTAGCTAAAGGCCACGGCAAATTTTGCCCCCATATGGCCCGCCTCGGCCGCTTTAAGGAACCACTCGAAGCCTTTTTCCGCATTGCGTTCGGTACCCTTGCCCTCGTCGTACAAGGCGCCGGTCATGTACTGGGCGAAGGAGTTGCCGGCCACAGCGGCCTTTTCCATCCACTCAAGGGCTTTGGCTGGGTCGACATTTACGCCCGTTCCCTTTGCGTAGCCGTCGGAGGCCATCAGCATGCCCGCAATGTGCCCCGCTTCCCCGGCCTTGACAAAGTACTCCATAGCTCTGGTTTCGTTCTTCACGGGCTTCTCTGACTCAAGGTAGATATTGCCCAGGGAGTAGAGGGAGGAGGAGTACCCGCCCGCGCCGGCTTTTTCGTACCATTCAATAGCTTTGGCCAGGTCCTTCTTAACCCCTATGCCCTTCTCGTAGCACTTGCCTACGCCGTCCTGCCCTGCGAGGAAGCCGGCCTCGGCGGCTTTCATGTACCATTTGAAGGCCTCTTCGCCGTTCTTTCCCATCCCCTCGTCGGGGGCGGGGTGGTCCGGGTCGAAGGCCTGCCCCATGTTCACCAGGACTTGGGGTTCGTTCTCGTGCCCCTTGTACCAGTCAGGGTACTTGACGTCCGCCGTCGCGGGGGAAGCCGTCAGGGCCAGGGTCAGAATAATTGCGGATAGAAATGAAAACCTGTTTTTCATACTGCTCCTCCTTCTATTTTGAATGGTATGTTTAAAATATGCCCGGAGTTATCTGAGCGTACGGGTTTATTATATAAAAAGCCGCAGGAACACAAAAAAAGGATGGGAAATCCCAACCCGGCAGGGCGCTATCCAACGGAGGCTAAAACCTGGCGGGTCCGAAAGGAGTTATCTTTTCCTTATTATAAAAAGCAGCGGGGCAGCAAGAGCGATCCCCCAGATGTCTGTGCCCGTAGCGCTGCACCCGCCCCCGCCGCCTCCCTTTTCTTCCCGGGCGCCCAGGGCGGCAGCCAGGTTAAGCCTTCCTCCGGTGACGACTTTCCCGTTCAGCGAGGCTAGGCGGTCTGTTGAGTCAAGAATTCTGGACCTTGTCCGTACGGGAGAATCTGACGGAAATTGGGAGGCCGCCAGAAGCGCCGCACCGGTAACAAAGGGAGCGGCCATGGATGTGCCCGAGAGGCTTGCATAGCCGGAAACCGCCTCGCCTACGCCCGTATCGTCGATCTGCACTCCGGCGTAATGGAAAATAAAATCACTGCCGTCCGTTTCAAAAACAAACCGGAAGCGAAAACCGGCCGTCTGGAATTTTACCGGAATTGAGGCCGAGAAGAAGGACCACTTATCGCCCCCGCCCGTGAATCTACGCACAGTCTCCCAGGAAACTCCTCCGTCGGCGGAAAATTGAAGGGTGAGGAAGTCGTATCCGTTCTCGAGGTCAAGCCGGAGGTGCGTGCCGAACATCAGGGGTTTTCCCCGGTGAGGGACAAGGTTGATGTCGTCTTTTACTTCAAGGTACGTCTTCTGGTTAGCGGGGTAGTGCCAGTCAGGACCGTCGGTCCAGACCTTTGTGGGCTTCCCGCCCCGGGTTGAGTCGATAATCCGCCAGTGAATCTGGGGGGAACTGTCGGCGCGGGTGACCCATTTTCCCGGGCCAGACTCCATGTTGTCGAAAAAAATATCCCCTGCCGACGGGCTGAAGGAGGTCCAGGCGCTCAAAACCGAACTACCGGGGGCAGCGAGGTGTACGGAGGTTTTCCCGTAGTTCGAATAGGAGGCAAGGTTATCGTTTTTGTCCGTTGCCGCCACCGATATTATGTTGGGCAGGGCGTAGGACGCGGGGTATGAGGGGGTTAAGTCGTTGTCGCTGCCTTCGTTGCCTGCTGCGGCAATTAAAAGAATGCCGCGGTTTCCAAGGGAGTTGATGGCGTTCCGCACTGCGGCGCTTGCACCGCCCCCTCCAAAGGAGGCGTTTACGGCGACAATGTCCACTCCTTCTTGTTTTTTGGCCAGGATCCAGTCGTAGGCATCAAGTTCGTTCTCGGTGGTCCCGCTTCCCTCCGAGTCGAGCATCTTTACCGCCATCAGCTTCACGTTCCATGCGATGCCTGCTACGCCCAGGCCGTTGTTCCCCGCTGCGCCGATAATCCCCGCCACGTGGGTTCCGTGGCCGTTATCGTCCTCGGGGTCGTCGTCGTTATTGATGCAGTCGCGGCCGTGGCTTCCACGAGAGTCGGTCCACAGGTTTTGCTTCAGGTCGCCGTGATTTTTGGCGATGCCCGAGTCGGCGACTACCGCTACTTTGCCCGGAAGGGCGGAGTTACGTATGGACCATGCCGTCGGGGCGTTAATATCTGCGCCCCTTTTTCCTCCGTTCTGCCCGGTGTTGTATAGCCCCCACTGCTGGGGAAACAGGGGATCGTCGGGTATGGCCAGAGCCCTGATGATATAGTTTGGCGATACGCTCTCAACGTCCGGGTCCGACGAAAAATTCCTCATAAGTTCTTCGGTGGTTTTTCCCGGAATTTTGACCACCGACACGGACTTTTCCTGTTCCGTGGACAGGAAGGCAAAGCTTTTTACCGTTCCCCCGGCTTTGCCTGCCATACTCCTGATTGGGCCGGTGGGGGCGCCCCTGCGCCAGGTTACGATTACTTCGCCCTCGACCCATTCGGCGCCGTCTCCCAGGGCGGGGAATGGCGCTGAAAGAGCGAGGCAGAGGAGGGTCAGTATTAAAAGGACATGCCTTTTCATTTTTAACATCTCCAGCCCAGAGAAGCTTTGGAATTAAGTCATTGCAGCGGCGAAAATTTGAACGGGAGCCGCTCGCCCGGGCCCCGGTTTTGACGCAGAACGGAAACCGGCACCACAGGGGGAGGGACGAGCTCATGGTTCGAATCAATATTACACCGGAACCGGGACTTTTGCACGGTCCGCTTACTCCTGCGCAAAAAGCTCCTCCGACTCCTCGGCTGAAAGGTAGTCAACTCCCGCGAGGGCTTCCGCGTGATGGCGAAGCTCGTGGACCAAGGTCTCCTCGATCTCCTCCTCCCACTCGGAACGGGGCGCGCCTCCGAGCATTGCCGCAAAACTGCCGTAGTAGAGAAGTACGAGTCTGCCCATTCCGGGGTCTTCCACGTACTCTCCCATTACCAGCAGCTCCCCGTCTTCCTTCAAGTCGGGGATTACGAGAACGCCCCCGTTAAGCTGTCTGTACAGCCCAGGCGGCAGAGATTCCAGAATGCTGTCGACTATTTTCCTGAATAACCTGATATTCATCGGGCCCTCCTCATCCGGGAGACAGAAAACCTTGCAGCCGGGACGCTATCTCGCCTCCAACCCGAACTCGTCCCCCGGCGCGCCGGCGCAGAATATGTACGTCCCCCCGGGCGCTAGGAACTCTCCGTCGTCCACGACGCTGTCGTAGAGCAGGGCGGCGTCCTCGTTCGGGTCGACCGCCAGGACCCGTCCCTTTTCCGGCCTGGCGAAGGTCAGTATCATCGTATGGCCGACCCTTCTCCACTCGTTCTCGCCGTTAGGTCCGATGACGACACTGTGGGCGCCCTCGTCGAGCTCCTTCGCCTCGTCCGCGCGCGAGAGCGTGAAGAAACCGTTTTGCGCCCTGATCCCCCCGTCCTTGCGGAAGAGCCGCAGGGCCATCTGGTCGCGGAACGCCGTGGCCGCGATGCTTGCGTACCCGAAGTCCTCGACCCTTTGCAGACCGAAGCAGAAGACGTAGCCGGGCAGGTCGAGGCAGGTCGAGGAACGCCACATCAGCATGCCTCTCAGGATCTGCGCCTGCGGAAGCATGTTGCGCACCATCCAGAGCACGCCGTTCATGTCTATGGAGAGCTGCTTCGGCGACTCCAGTTCCTTCAGCCTCTGAAAGGCGAGGGCGTTCATGCCGTAGCCGGGGATGTTCTCGTGCATCAGGTAGACGTCGTCCCCATCGGAGACGAAGTAGTAGGAAGTTCCCTTCTCGAAATCGCGGAACAGGCCGTCGCAGTAGGTCAGGACGACCGGGGGAGGAAGCTGCTCCCCTTCGAGGGGCGCCGGCAGCAGATGGTGGATGTTCAGCGTGTTTTTCTCCCGGTCGAACGCCAGGCGGACCGCCCTGCTTGCGTCGGCGTAAACCCCCTCGTAAGCGAACAGATCGGAGGGTATCGGCTCCCCTTCACACGGCTTTTGGAGGGCGGGTTTGGGCGGGAACGGCAGCCCCTTCTCCTTCATCAGGGCGTCGAGTATCGCGCGGGTGATTCCGGGGGCGTCGGCCCTGCCGGTGATGCTCGCTGCCACTACGATCCGCTCCGCCGGGACGACCAGCAGATTCGTGGAGTAGAACATCGTCCCGCCGCTCTTACCGAGCGCCTGGACGCCCCTGTCGCGGTACGCCGGGATCCATGCGTAATCCCACCCGAAGGCGTCCAGCATCGGAGCGCCGTGCAGATGCTTGGTGAAGGCGGTGGGCTGGCTCTTAAGCGCTTCTTCGAGCATGGCGTCGCCGAGGATATGTTTCCCGCCGGGAGCGAAGCTGTCCCCGAAGCGGCAAAGGTCCTCGGCGGTGGAGGAAAGTCCTCCGGCCCCGTGCACCTGAACAACCTCAAGCGGATATCTCTTGCCGGTCGGGATGTCGTAGTAGACCGCCACATCTCCGCCTGCCTCGCCCACGCTCGCGGCGCTGTGTTTCATCTCCAGCGGCTCGTAGATGCGCTCAGCGACGAAGTCGACGAACTTTTTCCCCGAGAGTCTCTCGACGATCATCTCCGCGAGGGTGAAACCGTCGTTGCAGTAGATGCCCATGGCGCCGGGCGAGTGCTTTAGGTCCGAGTCGCGGAGCACGTCGAGCAGAAGCTCGTGTGGGTCGTACCCTGGCTCGTACTCGAACAGGAAGGTCGAGCCGGGGATCCCGGACGAGTGGTTGAACAGCATCCTGACCGTTATGTCCCTATATCGTCCGTCGCGCATTGCGAACTCGGGGAGGTGTTTCGCCACCGGGTCGTCCAGCGACAGCCTGCCGTCGTCCGCCAGCAGGAGGATCGCCACCGCGGCGAACATCTTGCTGGTCGAGCCTATGTTGAAGCGCGTATCGCTCCTGACCGGACGCCCCGTCTCGCGATCCGCCGCGCCGAAGCACTCCGAGTAGACTATCTTTCCCCCGTCCATGACCGCCACAGTCGCCGAACTCCCCTCGCCGTTCGTAAGCGCCTTCCAGATGGCCTCCCTTGCAACAGCCGCAGTGGCGTCGTAAGCGCCGGCATCGCATCGGGCCGCGCCCGCGATCAGCAGCAGGCACGCAAACGCAACAGCAAAACCCTTTCTCATTTCACCTCATCCTTCCATTGAGCAGCTCTTACGGCAATTTTGTTGAAACCCGCAAACAACCGCCGTATTGAGTCCGGCATTCAGAGGTTAGCGGTTTTCCATGGCTGGACATTTCGCTTTTTAATTATACTCGCGTCCCGCTGCAAAGTGTAATTGCGAATCCGAATTCGCAGACTCGTTCTTGCGTGTGGAAGGTTGAACCGAACCTCCCCAAGTTTAAAAAAATTAAAGAGGAGCACAACGGCTCCTCAAAAGGTTGATTATGTTTCGGCAGGCGAAGCCGCCGCCTCTTCAACGCCAAAGGTCATTTTTTCCCTGAAACAAGGCGGTCCCGGAAAGTTCCCCAGACGCCCATGGGCATCCGTATGATGAAAAATATCAGGGCCGCGCCGTAGATTACAAGACGGAGCTCACCCGCCATCCTGAGAAGCTCGGGCAGCACCGTCAGGCATATGGCCCCCAGCACGGGGCCGAAGAGGGTGCTCATTCCGCCAAAGATGACCATGACCAGGATGTTGATGGATTCGTTGATCGTAAAGGTTACGGGGCTGATGAACAGGATGTAGTGAGCGTAGAAGGCGCCCGCCAGCCCTGCCAGGCCTCCGCCGATGGTAAAGGCGAGGACCTTGCTCTTCATGGTGTCAATCCCGATGGAGGCCGCCAACTCCTCGTTCTCCCTCACGGCGATCATGGCATCCCCGATGCGGGAGTTTTCTATCCTCCACAGGAAGTACAGAACGCCCGCAACAAACAGCAGTCCCAGGAAGTAGTAGTCGGTCCTGGATTCAAGGGCGATGTTAAGGCCGAGGACTGAAAAAGGCGAGGGCCGGGGAATGCCCGTTATTCCCATGGGGCCGTTGGTCACGGGGATCCAGTTGTTCATCACCACCGCTACCAGCACCCCGAAGAAGGCGGTGGTGATGGCAAGGACGTGACCCCTGAGACGAAGCACGAGCTTGCCTATAATAAAGGCGGCAAGGCCGGCGAAGATTCCGGCGATCCAGAAAGTGAGCCAGAAGGACAGCCCCAGCCTTATGCTCAAAATGGCGGAGGTATAGGCGCCCATGCCGTAAAAGGCGGCGTGTCCCATGGAGACCTGTCCTGTAAAGCCGACAAGAAGGGAGAGGGACAGGGCCAGTACGGCATAAATCTCGGACATTACGAAAATATGAAGGTAGTAGTCAAGCGAAAACAGACGGGGCAGCGAGATAAGCGCCGCAATGATGGCGGCGACGAACAGCGTTTTTGCAAATCGGCCCTTCATGACTTGTCTCCTCCTGTAAGGCCCTCAGGTTTGAAGATGAAGAGAAGCATGAGCAGAAGGAAGGGATAGGCGTCCTTATAGGCGTAGCTTATAAACCCGCCACCGAGGCTTTCCACAAGGCCTATGAGGATCGCGGCGATTATTACTCCCCTGATCTTTCCAAATCCGCCCATGATGACGATTACAAAGGACTTCAGAACCACGGTGAAGCCCATTTCAGGGCTGACGAAGAACATGGCTCCCACCATGGTTCCCGCCGCCGCGGCCAGGGCGCCGCCGATGCCGAACGTCACTGAGTAAATTCTGCGGATGTTGATGCCGGCCAGCTGGGCGGCCACTCTGTCCTGGGCTACGGCGCGCATGGCCTTGCCCGTCCTGGTGTACTGGATGAACCACGCGAGCAGCAGCACCAGTATGATGCTGAGGGCCAGGATGGTAAGCCGTTCTCCCGTGACAAAAAGGCCGTGGAAAGAAAACCGGTACTTGGCAAGGCCTGAAGTAATCTTTCTAGGGTCTGCCTTGAAGAAGAACAGCGCCAGGTTAGCCAGGGCCGTGGATAGTCCAAAAGAAAGCAGCATGCTGTTGATAAGCGGTTTGCCTACAATCGGGCGGAATATGGCCCGCTCTATAACCGCAGCCAGTATTCCCATGCCCGCCATGGCGATAAGCAGGGCGACCAGAAAAGGTACCTTAAGATATGAAATTGAAAAAAGGGCCATAAACGCCCCTATCATGTAGAATTCGCCGTGGGCGAAGTTGGCTGTTTCTAAGATTCCGAAGATCAGGGAAAGGCCCAGCGCAATGAGGGCGTAAATGCACCCGAGGATAATGCCGTTCAGCACTTGCTGAAAAAAAACGGTGACCATCAGCACTCAGCTCCTAAGCAAAAAATGGGGGAAGCGTCCCTCAGGACGCTCCCCGCCGGTTCTTAAAATACGGAGATGGGGCCCGCGATGACCTCAAAGTTGCCGTCCTTGACTCCGATAATGTATTCGTCGATGATCAGCTGGTTCTTTTCATCAAAATAAGCTTTGCCCTGGGGGCCTTCGTACTTAATGGCGGAAAGCTGCTCCCGCACTTTGTCCGTATCCAGAGAATCAGCCTTCTCAATAGCTATGGCTACCATACGGGCGCAGTCGTATCCGGCCTGGGCGTACTTTTCAGGATCGCCGTTGTATTTCTCCCTGTAATCGGCCACGAATTTCTGGGCGGCGGGAGTCTGAATGGTGGCCACAAAGCGGCTGGCGCCCACGATGCCCTCGGCGTTCTCTCCGGTGAGTTCAATGAATTTCGCGTTAAATGTTCCGCTTGTGGGGTCCATGATAAGCATTTTGTCGCCTATGCCCATCTCGTGGTACTGGGCTACCACCCTTGAAAGGTCTACCGTCTCTCCGAACAGGCAGAGGCCGTTGGCGTCCGAGGCGGAGAGCTTTGTCACGATGGGGTAGTAGTCCGTCTCGCCCTGATTGAAGTACTCGGTGAAGACTGCCTTGCCGCCGAGTTTTTCAA
>CAZXOD010000100.1:6322-8182 GCA_964642285.1 uncultured Synergistaceae bacterium | reverse complement strand
TTTTTGACCATGCGGAAAAAAGATCCGAGGCGTATACTGACAGCATAAATAAGCCGCTTCGTTAATCTTTCAAACAGAGCGACGGAATCCAGGAGGGGTTTTAATGAGCGAAATCGTAAGGGTAGGGATCTTCATCTGCAACCGATATCACACATGCGCGGGAGGGAAATGCCTTCGGTCGCTGCGGAACAGGGAGGGGGCTTTCAGCCTCTACAAAGGGAAAGATGTCGAACTGGTAGGATACACTACCTGCGACGGCTGCCCGGGCGGCAACATTGAGTACGCCCCTGCGGAGATGAAGAAAAACGGCGCGACGGTGATCCATCTGGCCACCGGCATGGTGGTGGGATATCCTCCCTGCCCGAGAATAGACTATTTCCGACGTTACATTAAAGCCGCCTATGATCTTCCGGCTGTAGTGGGAACTCACCCCATTCCGGAGAAGTACTGGACCGTCCACACCGCGCTGAATACCTGGAAATCTCCCGCATGGCAGGAACTCATCTCTCTGGTGACATGCGACCCTGAGATCAGACTGGCCTATAATTGACAAAAAAATTCCGGAAAGCCGGGGCCACTTCCCCCGGCTTTTTCATTTTAAAGGATCGCCCCCGCACCGTTTTGCTCATCTCTAAACAAGACCAGTCGCCCCCGAATATCAATTAACGTAGTAGAGTTGCATCACCCATGCTTTTGATTTAGTATATATGTGTAAAAATATACTGTTTGACTTTTTTAATTTTAATCCAAAGTGAGAGGAGGCTACGAATTAAACGACGCCGGGCATTTGCTATACCAAAAAGAAGGAGGTTGATTGAAGTGGCGGAACAGGAACAGAAAATCTCGAACACCTTCGAAGAGTCGGCCCTTAAGATTGAGCGGCTGACGTTTTTCGAAGGAGTGGCGATGATCGTGGGAGCCAACATCGGGGCGGGCATTCTGAGCCTCGCCTTTGGCGCCCGGAAGGCCGGCTGGCCGGTGCTTGTTTTCTTCCTGATAGTGGCGGGTGTATTCACCACTGTTTCCATGCTTTATGTGGCAGAGACCACCCTCCGGACCAGAAGACCCCTGCAGCTGAGTGGTCTTGCTGAAAAGTACGTCGGGCAGCTGGGATCGTGGCTGATGTTTTCCTCTGTCGCCGTAAACTCCCTGGGATGCCTTATCGCCTATACCAACGGCAGCGGTCAGATACTGAGCGGTTTTCTGGGAGTGTCCCCCGCCGTGGGAAGCCTGATCTTCTTCGTGCCCGCCGTGGTGGTCATCTGGATGGGCCTTCGGGTTACGGGGGTCTCCGAGAAGGTGATCACCGCCGGAATGGGAGTCATGATTCTCATCCTGATTATCGCCACCGTGGCCGGCCCCGGCATAAACACCGAACACCTTAAATATGCCAACTGGTACTACGCCGTACCCGTCTTTAGCCTGGCCATCTTCTGCTATATTTCTCAGTACCTTGTGCCGGAGCTAACCAGGGGTTATTCCGCCGAAGGGGGGAATATCCTTCATCTTCCCAAGGCAATTATGACGGGAATGTTCATTACGGGCATACTGCTAGCTGTCGTCCCCATGGCGGCCCTGGGAATGCAGGGTCCCGACAGCGTGAGCCAGGTGGTGACTCTGGCCTGGGGCGAGGCTCTGGGGCAGTGGGCCTTCTTTACCGCCAACGCCTTCGCCCTCTGCGCCATGATCACGTCCTTCTGGGCCATCGGCGAGACCATGCTTACCAACGTGGTGGACCGGCTTAAGTTCCCCTCGGAGTGGGACATCAAGTACCGGATTATCTCCCTCGTCATCGTGGTGGTCCCCCCGTTCCTCATCGCCTACACGGGACTTGTGACCTTCGTGGGGGCCATCTATTTT
>CAZXOD010000100.1:0-6312 GCA_964642285.1 uncultured Synergistaceae bacterium | reverse complement strand
GCCCGCAAATCCGGCGACAGGGAGCCGGAATGGACCTGTGGCGCTCTCGCCCACCCGGTAATCCAGGGGACACTGATCTTCCTCTTCTGCGGCGCCGCCGTCTACGCCGTGCTCGACGCGCTGGAGATACTCCCTCACGGCTGGTAGTTCATCCGCAAAACCGTGTTTTAAAAGGGGAGCCTTCCGGCTCCCCTTTTTGCTTACTGCCGTCCCTTGTAGAGCATGCTCTCCTCAAGATCTATTGTTTTATGGGACAGCCCCCGGCTCTTTGCCGCTTCCGCCCCTTCCTTCAGGCAGATAAGGGTCCCGCCCTCGCCCAGGAGGGCGTTGCCGCCGTAGACCACTTCTCCGCCCACAACGGTGAGCAGGGCCTGTCTGGTTGCGGGGTCAAAGACGGTTATGTCTCCGTCGGCGCCGGGGGTCAGGTGTCCCTTGTCCGCGAGGCCCAGCATCCGGGAGGGTATGAGGCTGGTCTTTCGCACGAAATCCTCCATACTCCATGCCCCCCAGTCCACCAGAAGAAGACCGTTCTGAAGAATGAAGTTTCTTGGTATGCCTCCTCCGTCGGTGGCCAGGGCATCGATTATAAATTCCCCACCGTCGTTTTTGGAGGTACCGCACAAGAAGGCTACCTCCCTGTCGTTTACGGGGAAGGAGCAGGTGACTGCCTGATTCATCTCCATCCAGTAGTCCAGGGCCGCCTGTCCTGTTACGTATTCATTGATTCCATCCCTGGTAAGACGGACGCAGTAGGCATAGCCTCCGACGAAGGCCTGCTTTAAACCGGCCTCAGTTTCAGGGAAGCCTCCCGCCCTCAGGCAATTTCTGGTTACGTGGCTCTCTGGCAGGCCCTGAGCACACTTTCCGCTGGTTCCGTTGAACTGGGCGGTGTAAAATTCCGAGATTACCTCCCTGTGTTCATTCAGGGCGTTAAGGACCGTGTTCAGTTCATCCTTAGGACGGCCCAGGACGGCGCCCCGGCAGTAGGAGTTTACATGGGCCAGATGAAAGGGACGCCCGCTGGCAAATTCAATAGCATCCAGGGCGCCCTTCATGTTCGACCCGTTTTGGGCGCTGCCCGCATGGATTGCCATATAGCAGCGGCGGTCCGTCGTCGCTCTGATAGCGGCGCTGCACGCCTCAGGAGTCAGGGGATAGTGCCCTCCGAGAAGTTTGAGGCCGAAGGCTCCCTTTTTAATGCTCTCCTCCAGAAGGCGGCTGATTTCATCGTAGCCGGGGTCGGAATCCTTTACGTTAACTCCCGGGTATACCGCCTCGGTGATGAGGATGTTTATACCGGCCCCGTGGGCGACCATCTGGTCCAGCACCACATCGGCGGGCCCCGCCAGGTCCGTTGCGGTGGTAACCCCGGCCCTGGCGAGCATTTTGAAGGAAGGTCCTCCTCCTATCCAGTCGGAACAGTGTACATGGGCATCTATAATCCCGGGCATGAGCACGGCGCCCTTAAAGGATGCAAAGCGGCGTCCCTTTGCGTCGTCGCCTACCTCGGCTATTTTGCCGTCCTTGATGGCAACGGACGTGGCTTTATTTATACCGTTTTGAGGATCCACTACTGTACAGCCCCGTATTACAAAATCGTTCATAATAAACCTCCTTTTATAAAAATAGATTTTTTATTATAAACCAGTTTTGTTACCAGTTTACACCGTTTTGCGCGATAAATACTTTCGAAAAATACCTTTGTCTATATTATGAAAAGTTTTTTACATAACCGATGTCGCTTTTAACCGGCGTACCCCGTATAATGTTGCGGAAGTACTAAGGGAAGTCAGGCTTCCAATTTTTTTTAAGGAGGAATCGGGGAAATGAAAAAGTACGGAGTTTTAGTGTCGGCGCTCCTGGTCTTCGCGCTTGTCTTAGGCAGCGCGGGAGCGGCGACGGCGGCGGAGTGGCCCAAGGAAAAGCCTTTCACCATGCTTATTCCTTTTGCGGTGGGAGGGGGCACTGATTTTAACGCCCGTCTTGTGGCCAAGATTATGGAGGACGTCCTCGACGTGCGGGTCAACAGCATCAACCGCACCGGTGGCCAGGGCGTGGTGGGGCATACTGCCATAGCGAAAGGAGAGCCCGACGGATACACCCTGGGCGATATCGAGTGCGAGCTCAACATGATGCACTGGGCGGGCCTTACCGACCTTACCTACAGGGATCTCACCCCCCTTGCCCTCATCGTCTCCGTGGGCGGCGCGGTCTTTGTGGAGCAGGAGTCCCCCTACAAGGATATTAAGGAACTTTTTGCCGCCATTAAAGAAAACCCCGGCAAACTCAAGGCTTCGGGCGCCTCCCACGGCGGAATCTGGCACCTTTGCGCCGCCGGTATGCTTCAGGGCGAAGGGCTTAAGGTTTCGGACGTGATCTGGGTTCCCAACGACGGCGCCGCTCCCTCTCTGCAGGATATGGCCGCCGGAGGTCTTGACTTCGTAGTCTGCTCTCCAAACGAGGCGGCCGCCCTTGTCAGCGCGGAAAAAGTCCGCCCCCTGGTAACCATAACCAAAAAACGGGTAGCCACTATGCCCGACGTGCCCACTCTGAAGGAAGCCACCGGCTCTGACTGGCTGCTGGATTCGTGGAGCGGCATCGCGGCGCCGGGCAACCTTCCCGAGGAACTCAAGGTAAAGATGGGCGACGCCGTCAAAAAGGTATGGGAGACGGCGGAATTCCAGGAGACCATGGCAAAGGCCGGCAAGACCACTGAATACCTCGGGCCTGACGAGTTCAGAGATTTCCTCGCGGAGATGGATAAAAACTACGGAGAAGTGATGAAGTCGGTAGGACTGGTTAAAGAATAACTCTACAAAACCCGGAAGGACAAGGAAGGGATCGTAATGAAAATAAGTGATAAAGTCTTCGGCGCGGTGTTGATTGTTTTTTCCATAGCTGTCCTGGTGCATTCCAGGTCTCTTCCGGTCCTTCCGGGTTACAAGTACGGCGCCGGGTTCTTCCCGGCGTTTTCCGCCATCTTCCTCCTAGGGTCGGGTCTTGTTCTGTTTTTTCGAAATTTCAGGGCGAAAACGGCGCTGATCAAATTCGGCGAATGGACAAAATCCCCCACCCTGGTGGCCAATATCTGCGTCATCCCGTTGAACCTTGTGTTTTACATGATGTTCGCAAACCTGCTCGGCTTTGTGCTGACCGCCAGTATTATGACAACTTTCACCATCTGGTGGCTGAGGAGAAAGTTTCTCTCGTCCCTTATAGTCGCTGCGTCTACCGCAATAGTCACTTATATTTTCTTTGCAAAAATCATGCTGGTCCCTCTGCCCTCGGGCATTCTGGGACTGTAACCCCGGGAGACAACTGTCATGATTGATACTCTTATTCAGGCTTTCCATCTGGTAGTACAGCCCCAGGTTCTTCTCATCATGCTGGCTTCATCCATCTATGGCATAGTCATCGGCGCCATTCCCGGCCTCACCGCCGTGATGGCTGTTTCTCTCATTATGCCCATAGCCATCTTTCTGGACCCCATTCCGGCGCTGGCGGCCATAATAGCCTGCGACGCCATGGCCGTATTTGCGGGAGACATTCCCGGCACGCTGCTCAGGATCCCCGGGACTCCCGCCTCGGGCGCCTACACCGACGACTCCTACAAGCTGGCAATGCAGGGTAAGGCCGAGATGGTGCTCGGCGCCAACTGCTTCTTTTCCGCAGTGGGAGGGCTGGTGGGACTGCTGTCTCTGGTCTGCGCCGCGCCCCTGCTTGCGAACATCGCCCTGAAATTCAGCACCTACGAATACTTCTGGCTCTCATGCCTCGGACTTACCTGCGCCACCTTCATGACGTCCGCCGACACCGTGAAGGGAGTGGCCTCCATGTTTCTGGGGCTGTTCATAACCACGGTGGGCTACGACTCCCTCACCGGCCAGCCCCGGTTTACCATGGGCATCACCGAGCTTCTTGGCGGCATTCACGTAATACCTGTCCTCATCGGACTTTTCGCCCTCTCGGAGATCATGAGGCGAGTAAGCTCCACCACCCCGCCGTCGGCCATCTACAGCGGCAAGATAGGCTATATTTACAAGGGCATTTTTAAAACATGGCGGAACCACATCCCCAACTTTCTGCGGGGCAACTCCATAGGCGTAATTGTGGGAGCCCTGCCCGGCGCCGGAGCCGATATTGCCGCCTGGCTGGCTTACGCCATCAGCAAGAAGTTTTCAAAAACCCCCGAGAAGTACGGTACAGGCCACATGGAGGGAATTATAGAAAGCACCTCCGCAAATAATGCGGCGCTTGCATCGGCGTGGATTCCCGCCTTCGTCTTCGGCATCCCCGGCGACGTCACCACCGCCATGGTCATAGGCATACTGTTTATAAAGGATCTTAAACCCGGGCCCACGGCATTCATCCATCATCCGGAGATTATCTACGGCGTCTTCCTGTGCTTTCTTATAGCCAACCTCTTCATGCTGATCCTGGGCTACTACTCCATCAAGGGCTTCAGGCACATTCTGCGCATCCCTCCCTTCGTGCTGCTGCCGGTTATACTCGTCTTCTGCATTGTAGGGGCCTTTTCCATCAATAACAGCCTGTTCGGAGTGGGAATTATGCTTTTCTTCGGATTGCTGGGGTACATTATGGAGGAGAACGGCTTCCCCATCTCCCCCATGCTGCTGGCCATAGTACTGGGGAATCTGCTGGAGAAGAACTTCATCATATCCATGGTAAAGTCCAACGGCAACTGGATAGACTTCTTCAACAGGCCCATCGCCGGAGGACTCGCCGTATTGGCTATCTTCATGTGGATCTACCCCGTCGCAAAGTGGATTTACAGGCGCGTGAAAGCGCAGACCGCCTGAACGCATTAAGGAGTGACATTTAATTTATGAAAAACGGAAAGACTCACATTCACATTCAAAACAGCCGCAGCTCTGTAGAAGTCTTCGTAGCCAAGCGCCGTCAGGCGGACGACCTGCTTGAACGAAACCCGGACCTCAGGGACAGGCTCGAGATCACCATAGGCAGCAGCGCCGTCGATCCTGTTGACCTCTGGACCAAAGAAGACATGGACAAGTATTACGGCTATATGGCTACCGCCGACATCCTGGTAGGGTACAGCTTCCCAGGGAAGGACATAAAGAAATACGCCCCCAACCTCCGGTGGATACACTTCATAAGCTCCGGCGTAGAGCACATGACCCCCTTCGACTGGGTTCCCGAAGGGCTTCAGCTTGTGAATAACCGGGGCGTCCACCTGCCCAAGTCGGGGGAATCCTTCGCTATGTTCCTGTACATGCTCAACTCCGCCATGCCCCGGCTGTATACCGCCCAGAGAAACGGCACGTGGGACAGGGCTTTTACCAGCGTCATCAGGGGGAAAAAGCTCGTAGTTCTGGGAGTGGGCCACCAGGGAGGCGAAATAGCCCGGATGGCGAAGAAGATGGGGCTTTATGTCACGGGAATCCACCCTAACCGTAAGGAACACCCCCACTGCGACAGAATGATGACCAACAGCCAAATGAGGGAGGCCTTTGCCGACGCCGATTTTCTGGCCATAGCGGCCCCTCTTACGGAAAAAACCCGGGGCATCATCGGGGAGGAGCAGATGGGCTGGCTGCCCGAGAGGGCGGGCATCATAAACATCTCCCGGGGGCCCCTTCTGGATGAAGAGGCCCTGATCAAAAACCTGACGGAGGGGAAGCTGTCCGGCGCGATCCTGGACGTGTTCAATACTGAACCTCTTCCCGCCGACTCCCCCCTCTGGGATACGCCGAACCTCATAATAACGCCTCACGTATCCTCCGACGACGTGGACAACTACATGCCCCTGACCCTGGACCTGACTATAAAAAACCTGCGCCACGAACTGACAGGCGAGCCCTTTGAGAATTTGGTGGACGTGAAGAAGGGGTTTTAGTGCAAAAACCCCTGTAATTTGCTAGACTTTCAACGATAGTAAGTATAAAATAAACGGCAATTCAAAAATCGTTTTTGCATTTTACCATGCCTAGGATACTCTCATAATTTTGAATCTTTTTGAGAAAAAATCATCGAAAAGAAGGGAGATTTTCAGCTATGAAAAAGCGGTTTGCGTTTCTTCTCTGCGTATTTTTGTTAAGCGCACTGGCCGGCGGCGGCGGCCTTTTCCTGGCCACGGATGAAGCTTCGGCGGAGGTAAAACTTTCCCGGGAGATAAGATACATAGTCCCCTACGAACCGGGCGGGTTGAGCGATATCACCGCCCGCACCATGGAGCGAATCATCAGGCAGCAGGATCTGCTCAGCGTGCCCTTTACGGTGACCAATATTCCCGGAGCCAGCGCGGCAAACGGCATGGTAGCCGTCCGGGAC
>CAZXOD010000099.1:0-8238 GCA_964642285.1 uncultured Synergistaceae bacterium | reverse complement strand
ATCTCCGTCACTTTTTCGCCGCCGTAGAAGTCCACTCCATGGGCTTTCACGGCCTTCATCGCCCTGAGGCCGAAGTCCTCCTCCACCAGGGCGGGAAGGGGGGTGGGGAGGAAGTCCACCACTGAGACCTTAACGCCTCTCTCCGCCAGGGCCTCCACAACCTCCATGCCGATGAGGCCCGCTCCTATGACCACGGCCGACTTTATATTCCCCGAGGACAGGGCCGACTTCATGGCCAGGGCGTCGGGCATGGTCCAGAGGGTGAAGACTCTGTTGAGGTCTATGCCGGGAATGGGGGGGCGAATGGGGGAGG
Source organism: uncultured Synergistaceae bacterium (assembly GCA_964642285.1). Taxonomy (GTDB): domain Bacteria; phylum Synergistota; class Synergistia; order Synergistales; family Aminobacteriaceae; genus Aminivibrio. The sequence continues at coordinate 7,925 of CAZXOD010000099.1, read as the reverse complement.
CGCCGGTGGCCAGAACAAGATCATCGTAGGGAAAGACCCGCTCCTCGCCGGTGGAGGCGTCGGAGGCGACTATGCGCTTGTTTGCCCGGTCGATTTTTGTCGCGAGGCATCCGGTGTGGACGGTGACGTTCTTCACCGTTCTGAAGAAGTTGGCGTCCCTTATTATGCCCAGGGGGGTGCAGACCAGGTCCTTGTACTCCTTCACCACGTCCCCCACAAAATAGGGAAACCCGCACCCGGCAAAGCTCAGATGCTCGCCCCGCTCCAGAACTGTGATGTCGAAGCCGGGAGCGATTCTTGCCAGCCTGGCGGCAGTTTTGGCGCCGCAGGCCACTCCCCCGATGATAAGTACCTTTTTCCTGTCCATTGACCGTAGCCCTCCTTTTGGAATGGTGTCCCTGAAATAATACCTCTATCCCCTATATAGTATTCTTAGTCAAGATTTATGTCCAGTTGTTTTCTGTCGAATGCCAGGAGTGAACGTCAATTTTTTTCTCCCCGCAGAGGGCCCGCACTTCGGCCTCCGACCCGCAGGGATACTCGCAGGCCAGTCCGCAGCTTTCGGAGAGCTTTCTGGGCACGGGGACGACCTTAGCCCCTATGCCGGCCTTTCTGCACGCCCTTTCAAAGAGCAGGGCCGACGAGGTGGTCTCAAAGGTAGCGATGCAGCGCAATTTATTTTAGCCTCCTTTTTGGTATACTGGCAGAAAATTTCCTCCCGCCGGAAGAAATTGAAACCAGAATACTTCCCGCCATGATTTAATGCAACATTGAACACCCCGGCGGGGCGATGAAAGGGGAACTGAGATGGGCTTTTTCCGAAAGATAAGGACCCTGGCTCTTTTAGCCATATTTATCGCCGCCCCGGCGGCGGCGCAGTCGCGATTTTCCCTCATTGCCGCGGGCGACGCCCTGATCCACAGGGGAGTCTACAATGCGGCGGCCCTGAAGGGCGGCGGGTACGACTTCCGCCCCATGCTCCGGTTTGTAAAGAGCAGGGTCTCCGTCCACGACATAGCCTTCTATAACCAGGAGACGATCCTGGGGGGCGTCAAGCTGGGGCTTTCCACCTATCCCTGCTTCAACTCCCCGAGGGAGGTGGGGGACGCCTTTCTTGACGCGGGATTTAACCTGGTATCCCTGGCGAACAACCACACCCTGGACAGGGGGGAGAAGGGGGTGCTTGCCTCCCTGGAGTACTGGGAGGACAAGGACCGGGTAGTCACCGCCGGAAGCTATGCCGACAAGGAAACGAGCGAGGAGGTCAGCCTGTTCAAGGCGGGGGGGATCAGCTGCGCCTTTATGGCCTACACTACGGCCACCAACGGCCTTAAAGCGCCCAAGGGCAAGGAGTACTATGTAAACGTCTACTCCTTTGAAAAGGTAAGGCAGGATGTGGAAAAGGCCCGCAGGAAGAAGGCCGACGCCGTAATTGTCTCCATGCACTGGGGCGCCGAGTACGTGTTCGTCCCCACCGCCGAGCAGAAAAAAATTGCGAAGCAGCTTGCCTCCCTGGGGGTAAACCTCGTTATAGGGCACCACCCCCACGTGGTCCAGCCCGTGGCCATGGTAGACGATACCCTGGTGATCTACTCCCTGGGAAATTTTATCTCTGCTCAGAACGAGCTCTACAAACTCATCGGGCTCATGGTCTCCCTGGACGTGGTAAAGACGGAGAAGGACGGCAGGGCCAAAATTACTTTCGAAAACGTGACGGGGACGCTCACCTACAACCCCCGCCGTTCGCTACTGGGCCGGTACGTCGTGGTTCCCTTCGACATGATGACTGAGGCCGTGCTGAAGAACTACCCGGCGGTGTATAAAAAATATGCCGCCATAGTGAGGGGAGACGGCAAGGAGGAGTGGCAGATAGCCATGAGGCCCGCCGCCCCCCTCCCCCGGAAGGCTAAAAAGTAAAGCCGGCCAGCAGCCGCTCCCTCATCTCGGGCATGGGGACGGAGTGCTCCTCCGAGAGGCGGCGGACGTCCTCGAACTCGGGGTTCGCCCGGAGAGTTTTGCCTCCCAGGCGGGCCACCTTGAACCGGACCGACCCCCAGGCTGTGTCCCTCTCTACTATTTCATGATCGGTCTTCAGCCGGTCCACGCCGTATTTTCTGAGGCCCAGGGTGGTGGTCTCCCGAAGGATGATCTCCGCCAGAGCCTCCTCTTTTTCAGGAAGGCACAGGCAGGCCAGGGTGACCGCGGGCCGTCCCTTTTTCATGACGATGGGCGTCGCCCATACGTCCAGGGCTCCCTCGGCGAACAGGCGCTCCATGATGGGGGCGTAGTACTGAGGGTTCATGTCGTCGATGTTGGTCTCCAGCACGACGCCTCTGTCCCTCCGGAAGACGTCCTCCACCCCGTGCTGCTCCGTCTCCGTAAGCACGACCCGCACCAGGTTCGGGATGTCGCCGTCCCTGTCCCCCAGCCCTCTGCCTGAAGCCAGCACTCGTCCGGCGGGGAGGGGGCCGAAGCCTGAGGCCAGGCACTTCACCAGCAGGGCGCCGGTGGGGGTGACCCGCTCCATGGGAGAACCCTCCGCGTAGACGGGGATTCCCTCCAAAAGGGCCAGAGTTGCCGGGGCGGGCACGGGAAGAAGGCCGTGGGCGCACCGGACAGTGCCGGAGCCCACGTTGAGGGGGGAGGAGACAATCCTTTCAACTCCGGCCATCTCCACCAGGACGAAGGCCCCTATGATATCGGCAATGGAGTCTATGGCCCCCACCTCGTGAAAATGGACCTCCTCGGGGGTGGTCCCGTGAACGGAGGCCTCCGCCCCGGCGAGAAGTCGGAAGGCGGCGGCGCTCTGCTCCTTCACCCACGGGGACAGAGGGCTTGCCTCCACTATGGCCAGGACGTCGGAAAGCCCCCGGTGAGGATGGTCCTCAAAGTTGCGGACGGTGACCTTTGTCCCGGCAATGCCCCCTTTGGAGCCGGGGGCGATGGAGATCTCAAGGGTCTCCCCCTCTCTCCGCTGCCTGTCGTGGTCGTGATGATGGTCGTGGTGATGGTGGGCGCCTTCGGGAAAGAGAACGATCCCCTTCATGGTCTTCAGAAAAGCCTCCCTGTCGAGGCCAAGATCGAGCATGGCGCCCAGAAACATATCGCCCGCAATTCCGGCGAAACAGTCAAGATAGAGTGTCTTCATGCAAAACCTCCGAAAAAAGTGCGGCCTGAGCCGTTTTTCTCATTCTACCACCTGGGGGCGGTGAAATCTCCGCTCATTATGCTATCCTTTAGTGTAAAGTCTCTGGCTGAGAAAAGGAGGATATTTCATGTCCGTTCGCCTTGAGGAGAAGATTTCCCAAAGATTTGCCCGGGATCCGTCCCAGAAGGTCTTCTGGTGGAAAGGCGCCTGGGAGAGCGCGGAGGAGACCGACAGAAAGACGGCCCTCTGCGCCGACGCCCTCTGCAGGGGAGGTTTTCAGCCGGGAAGCCGGCTGGCCGTCTTTTTGCCCAACTGCCCCCTTGTGCTCTACCTCTCCATGGCCGCCTGGCGTTTAGGAGGGACCATCGTCCCACTGAATCCCAGGGGGGGAGCGGAGTGGATACTCAAGATCCTCCGTCATACGGATCCCTTCGGCGTAGTCGTCGGCGAGGGAATGGAAGAGGCGTCGGCGGCGGCCCGGGCCGGCGGTTTTCCCGCCGTGGAGGTCTCCCCGGACGACATCATCCCCTCCTTCGAAGGCAGGACCGGCAGGGCGGAGCAGGACCCCGACGTGGCCGTGATCTTCGCCACATCGGGCACCACCGGGGCTCCCAAGGCGGTCCCCCTCACTCACGGCAACCTTTACGACAACACCAGGGGAGTTCACGAGACCATCGAGGGCTTCGACAAGGGCAGGGTTCTGATGAATGTGCTGCCCAACTTTCACTCCTTCGGATACACCGTCTGTGGAGTCCTTCCTCTGCTTTGGGGACTGCCGGAGGCCCTTCTTCCCGGCTTCCTTCCGCTGAAGAACCTTTTCGAGGGGCTGAGGGCCTCCGACACGGGAATACTCATCGCCGTCCCCACCATGCTGCCCTTCATCCTTGGCGCGGCGTCCAAGGGGGAGACTCTGCCCGGCGGCCTCAGGTATATCTTGACGGGGGGAGGGAAGCTCGACCCCAACCTTGAAAAACGGTTCAGGGACCAACTGGGAGTAATAACCTTCGAGGGCTACGGCCTGACCGAGTGCTCTCCCGTAGTCTCCAGCAATCCAAGCGACAGGCTCAGGAAGACGGGGACGGTTGGTCCCGCCCTGCCGGGCTATTCCGCGGAGGTAAGGGACGAGGCCGGAAACGTCCTGCCGGCGGGGAAGGAGGGGGTCCTGTGGCTGAAGGGGCCTTCCGTAGCCAGGGGATATTTCAGGGACCCGGAGCTTACCGCGACCCGGTTCAGGGACGGCTGGCTGAATACGGATGATATGGTGAAACTGGATGAGGACGGCTATATCACCATCCTCGACAGGGCTTCGGACCTGATAATCGTCGGGGGCTTCAACGTCTACCCTCAGGAGGTGGAGACGGCAATAAAGGAGCTCCCCGGAGTGAGGGAGGCCGTGGTAATCGGGGTGGAAAACCCGGTCAGCGGCGAAGTTCCCGCCGCGTTTATCATCCTTGATGAAGGGGCGGAGCTGGACGCCTCTGCGGTAATAGGGCACTGCAAGGGAAAAATGGCCCATTTCAAGGTCCCCAGAAAGGTTACCTTCGTGGACGAGCTGCCTCTGTCCGCCGCGGGCAAGGTGCTGAAGCGGAGCCTGAGGGAGCAGGCGGGACGCCGGTAGGGCTCCCGCCCGCCTCCCGAACTCCGGAGATTTTTAGTAGATTTCTATATCCATGTCCCGGGAGGCCTTTTTTCCCGTCCCGTGGTCGGTGGCGACGAAGCCCAGGGTGTACTTGCCCGGAGGCAGCTCCGCCAGATCGATGTTGACGGTGAAGTAAAAGTCCCTCCAGGGGCTTTTGACCGTCAGGCTGGAGATGACCACGTTCTTCTGCTCGATGCCCACATTGCCCTTGTCGTCTTTGAGCAGAAGATCCAGGCTGAGGTTAATTTCGTATTCATTGCCGTTCTTCTTGTTGTAAAAGCCGTCGGCCTCAAGGTAGACGGTTATCTTCGAGCCCTTTTCGAACCGGGATTCGCTCTCCTCGGTATAGATGCCGTAGCCTTTGACTTCCTTTACGAACAAACCCTTGAGAAAGGAAAAATCGGACGCCATGGCGGGCGACGGGGAAAATGTCCCGATGAACAGGACGGATAGAAACACAGCCAGGCAGAATGCGGAAATCATGCGGCCGCCGCGTTCAGGGTGCGAAGTAAGCCTCACTATAGAACAACCCCCTAGAAGGAAATTAAAGTTACACGCATTATAGTATATTATCTCCCCCGGGGTCTAAGGCAATTTCACCGGAAAATACCCCGATTTGCCGAAATCCCTTCTTAAAACGGGACGGAAAGGAAGATTCCTGATGGACGAAAAAATACCGGAAGTGGCTTCGGAGCAGTTCCTGGACCTCGATTCAGACTGGGGGAGCGCCCTGGCGCCCCGCGGGGCCGGAGGGGGCAGGCTAAGGGGGTTCTTTGACGGCGCGTCCCGGGGAAACCCGGGGGAAGCGGGCGCAGGCGCCCTGCTTCTGGATGAAAAGGGAGCCGCGGTCTGGAAGTGCGCCAAACCCCTGGGCGTCCGGACGAACAACGAAGCGGAGTATCTGGCGCTGATCCTGCTGCTGGAGGAAGTGGAGCGCCGCGGGGCGCCGGCGGACATTATGGGGGACAGTCGCCTTGTGGTGAACCAGGCTACGGGGAAGTGGAAGATAAAAGAACCCAGGCTCATGGAGCTTGCGGGCAGGGCGGCGAGACTTCTGAAATCCACCAAATGTACTCTCGCCTGGATTCCCCGGGAGGAGAACTCTGCCGCGGACAAGCTCTCCAACGAGGCCCTGGACGGCGGAGGGGCGACGACGGGGGAGACCGCTCCGCAAAAAACCTCCTTCGACCCGGAAAAACTGGAGCGGGTGACAGATCACATCTTCATCGCCCACGGATCGGAGGACTACGCCGTGGACACTCTTCACGAGGCCTGCACTTGTCCGGCCTTCCGGAGATACAGAAAGTGCAAGCACCTGGACGCGGCGTTTGTACTGTTAGGGAAATAAGTTCTTTTACCCATCAACAGTCCTGCCCTTTCTGGTAATCTTTTAGGCGAAAGATCCTGGAAACGGAGGGATGTTGCTTTGAAAATCAGAGCGATTCCAACAATCGTTTTACTGTCAGCCCTTCTCGCCCTCTTTGCCCCTCCCGCGGTGGAGGCCTTCGCGGCGGGAGAGGGGGCGCCCCTGCCCTTTATCCCGCTGTGCCGGGGAAGCTACGGAGGCGTGACGGAAAGGCGGTTTGTCCTGATAAACGCTCTGGAGGAGTGGAAAGAGCTGTGGGCGGAGATAAAGGGAAATGTGATTCCAATTCCGCCTCCGCCTGAGGTGGATTTTTCAAGACAGGCGGTGGTGGCGGTCTTTCAGGGCCTGCAGCGAAGCGGAGGCTATTCCATCTCCGTGGAGGCCATCATTGAGACGGCAGACCGGGTGAAGGTGGAGGTACGGGAGCAGGAGCCGGGGCCAAGGAGTCTGGTTACCATGGCCCTTACAAGCCCCTGGGAGGTCGTAACCTTCCAGACGCCTACCAAACCCGTGCTTTTTACAGCGGCGCCGTAAAGCGGACTGAAAGCTAAAAAAGAGGCGTTCCGGCAGCTGCCGGAACGCCTCTTTCGTTGCCTGGTAAGGGGGATTAATCGTTCAGAAGAACCTCGAAGAAGGGCCGGGCCGACTGCTTCTCCGCCTTTTCGGCCTTCTCGGACATCTCAAACCATTTGCCGCCTTCTTCCTTGTCCTCCGGAACGCCGTCTCCCGCCCAGTACATGGTTCCTATGGCGTACATGGCGCCGGAATGACCGGCTTCAGCGGCCTTTTTCAGCCATTCAAGAGCCTTTGTCGGGTCTGAGGCGGCGCTTGCGCCGGGCTTGAGATTGGCGCCCTTCTGGAACATGGCTTCAGGAACGCCCGCTTCCGCAGCCTGGCCGATAAACTCGAAGCCCTTTGCCATGCCGCCCTCAATAAAGCCCCGGATGTAGGCAATTCCCAGAGCCGTCATGGCGTTGGCGTCCCCATCCCCTGCTAGGGCAAGCAGAAGCTCTTCGCCCCTTGACTTGTCCTCCTTCATTCCTATGCCCTTGATGCAGGCGATGCCGAGCCGGTACATGGCCTCGGTCTGCTCCTCTTCAGCGGCCCTTTCCCACCATGAGGCGGCCTTTGCGTCGTCCTTGGGCAGGGCCGTTCCTTCGTAGTAGAGGATGCCCAGCCAGAGTTGGCCGTCCTCATCACCGCCTTCGGCGGATTTCGTCAGCCATTCTGCCGCTTTAGCGTCGTCCTTGGGAAGGTTTTCTCCCAGATAGTGAGCCCTGCCCACCTCGTACATAGCTCCTATATCCCCCTGTTCGGCGGCCAGGGTGTAGAGTTCGAAGGCTTTTTTCAAGTTTTTTTCCACGCCCCTGCCGATCTCATAGAGATAGGCCAGGTTATTGGCGGCGTCGGCCCTGTGGCGCTCGTTCATGGCTCTCTCGTAAAGCCGGGCCGCCTCGGCGGTCAGCTCGGGGTTGTCCTGGAAACCGGCACCGAAGGCCAGGATGTTCGCCCTATTGACCATGGCATTGTCGTCTCCGCCCTCGGCAGGATCCTTGTACCACTCGGCCGCTTTGGCAAGATCCTGCTCAACGCCGTCCCCGGTATGATAGCTGTAGGCCACGGCGAACTTAGCCCCCCCATGACCCGCCTCAGCCGCCTTCAGGAACCATCCGAAGCCTTTTTCGGAATTCTGCTCCGTGCCAATGCCCTCGTCGTAGTAGGCGCAGATCGGAAGAGCACACGTCTGAACTCCAGTCACTCCGCGAAATCGC
>CAZXOD010000098.1:0-8290 GCA_964642285.1 uncultured Synergistaceae bacterium | reverse complement strand
AGTGGAGATCAGCTTTACCCCAGAGGCGGTGGACGAGATGGCCCGCCTTGCCGAGCGGATGAACGGTGAAATGGAGAATATAGGGGCCAGGCGTCTTCACGCCATGATCGAGCATCTGCTGGAGGACATAAGCTTCGGCGCCCCGGAATCGGGGCAGGGACCGCTCTCCGTTACGCCGGAGTTTGTCCGGGAGAGACTTGAGCCCCTTATTTCAGACAGTGATATCAGAAGGTATCTTCTGTAAATTTAACAATACAATCCGCCCAGATAAGGCCGGCGGATACAACATCAGGAGGGATTTCAATTGGCTGCAGCGAAAAGGAAAAAAGAAGAAGAAATGAAAGTGGCGGAGTTTTCAGTGATCGATGATGATCCTGGGCTCAGGGAGCTTCTCGAAAAGACCCGCCAGGTTGGCAGAGCGCTTCAGAGCCGCTGGGAGGGCAGCAAGCCCGATTACAATAAGCTCGCCAAGCTGCTATGCGAGTTTTCCACCGCTAACGTTTATCTGATAAGCAGAGACGGAAAAATCCTCGGACATTCGTGGGTGTCCGAGTACCATTCGGAAGAAATTTCCAGCTTCCTGGACGAGGGCTACATGCCTGAGGCCTTCGTGGAAAAGATGAATCAGCACAGAGAGACCGTGCTCAGTGAGACCGACGCCTATCTCTACGACGATGAATCCGGGGAAGCCCCCGAGAAGCACATGCTCTATATCCCCATCTACGGGGCGGCGGAACGGCTGGGCACCCTGATCCTGGTCAGGTTCTTCAATCCCTTCTCCCTTAAGGACCTTGTGATGGCCGAGCACCTTGCTACTCTGGTGGGCATTGAAATCCTTCACGAAAGAACCAAGAACATTGAGGAGCGTTCCAGAGAAAGACTGGTAGTCCAGATGGCCATGAGGGCCCTGTCCTACTCCGAAGTGGAGTCGGTTAAGCACATCTTCCACGAGCTGGGCTCCCTGGAGGGCGTGGTTATCGCCAGCAAGGTGGCCGACAGAGTGGGCGTTACCCGGAGCGTGATTGTGAACGCCCTGAGGAAGCTTGAGAGCGCGGGCATTATCGAGAGCAGAAGCCTGGGCATGAAGGGTACCTTCATCAAGGTCCTGAGCCCTCTCTTCGTAGAAGAGCTGGGAGTGCTGCAGAAAGACTGATTCAAGTCCGGCGCCGGGGCTGCCGAAATATAAGCTGTAGACCAAGACAGGGAGGCAAGGGCCATGATGGGGGATTTCAACTGGAAAGTGATGGAAAAGGATCTTGAAGGGCTTTCGAGGCGCTTTGAGTCCACGTCTAAAAACCTTGCCAACGCTAATACTCCCAATTACGCCCGGCGGAACGTCTCCTTTGAGGATCAGCTCAGGGACCTTATCGACGGCCCCAAGAGGCTGCCCATGAAGGTCACCGACAAAGGGCACATGCCTTCCGGACCGCTGACCGTATCATCGGTGGTCCCTGAGGAGATTAAAATTTACGACGAAAAATACCGGCTCGACGGCAATAACGTAGATCCCGAGCGGGAGATGGCGGTCATGTCCCAGACCCGGATGGCTTACGCCGCCATCTCCCGTTTTGCCGCTAAAAAGAGCTCCCTCTACCGTCTTGTCATAGGAGGCAGATAACCGTGAGGATGTTTCGCGCCATTGATGCTTCCGGCAGTGCCCTTACAGCGCACAGGCTCTGGCTCGACAGCATCTCGGCGAATCTGGCCAACGTCAATACCACCAGAACCGCCGAGGGAGGTCCCTACCGCAGAAAAGTCCCCGTCTTCGCTGAAATGCTCGATAAGGCCGTCGGAGGCTACGAGGATACGGGAGGCGTCAGGGTTGTGGAGATAGCCGAGGACGAATCTGCGCCCCGACTGGCCTATCAGCCGGAGCACCCCGACGCCGACGAAGAAGGATATGTCGCCTTCCCGAATGTAAATGTGGTCAGGGAGATGACGGATATGTTAGCCGCCGGCAGGGCTTACGAGGCTAACCTCGCGGTCGCCGACGCAGCGCGGAATATGTGGGGAGCCGCCCTTGAAATAATGCGGGGCTGATGCGAACCGCAGCCGATAATTTCAGCAAAAATACCCTTAGACTCAGGGACTTTAAGCCTATGCAACAGCATACGGGAGGAGCGTACAGGCCCCTCCCTTTTTTGTTATAACTATGTATACTGTGATAATATACAGGCACAAGTCAGGAAAAGCCCTGAAAGGAGTAGAGTAGCCCATGGATCCGTTTCGACTGGACCTTATGAAGCTTGCCGCTTTACCGTCCGTTGGGCATGCTTCCCAACCTTCCGCCGACAGAGCATCCGGGACTGGCCTCTCATTTGAGGAACTTCTCGGGAATTCGATGAAAAAGGTAAACGCTCTGCAGGTCGAGTCAGATGATTTGGTCAACAAGCTTGCCACCGGCGACGTGGACGATATTTCCAGGGTGGTGCTGGCCTCCCAGAGGGCGGAGTTTGCCCTCAGAATGATTAACGAAGTAAGAAACAAGCTGCTTGATGCATACCAGCAGCTGGGCAGAATGCCCGTTTAGGCTTTTTTAAATGGAATGGTTCCGCAGGCTAACCGGACGGCTTGACCTTTTCTGGTCATCACTCAAGCCATGGCAGAAGCTCTCCATTGGGGGCGCTTCGGTTATGGCCGTATCCGCCGTTATCCTGGCTGTCCTGTGGGCGGGCAAACCTTCCTACGAACCTCTGTTTACCGCCCTGGAGGTGGAGGATCAGTCGGCCATAGTGGCCTATCTCCGGGAGAACAAGGTTGACTACAAGCTTGACCCCGCCGCCAACGCCATTCTGGTGCCCGGGGACATTGTGCACGAAACCAGGCTGAGCCTGGCCCAGGGAGGTCTTCCCAAGGGAGGCAGCGTGGGCTACGAGTTGTTCGACACATCCAAGATGGGACTCAGCGAATTCCAGCAAAAAATAACTTATATAAGAGCCCTTGAGGGGGAGCTTGAGCGCACCATCCGCCAGATCGACTCGGTGGACTACGCTAAGGTCAACATAGTCATACCGGAACAGCGGCTCTTCCTTGAGCAGCAGCAGCCCTCTACGGCGTCGGTCCTGGTCCGCCTCAAGACGGGGATGCAAATCGGCCCCGAGCAGGTAAAATCCATAATCCACCTGGTCTCCCACGGCGTGCAGGGCCTTCTGCCCGAGAACATCACCGTGGTGGATACGTCGGGCAAAGTTCTGTCGGACCTCATCGATCAGGATCTGCTCATGTACGGCCAGGGCGGGGACGGCAGGACGGTTTCTTCGGTCCAGAGAGAGCTTGAGCGCCAGCATGAAAGAGAGATGGAGAACAAGGTCCGGGTCATGCTGGAGCGAGTTTTCGGCCCCGGCAAGGTAGTAGTCAGGATTAAAGTGGACCTGGACTTTGACAGAAAGACCAGCTCCTCCAAAGAGTATATTCCAGGCGATACGGGCAAAGGCGTCATCCGAAGCCAGCAAAATATGGAAGAAACCTACACCGGGACGGGCGGCCCCATCGGGGGCGCCCCGGGTACCACCACCAACATTCCCGGCTACGCCATCGCTCAGCAGCACGGCTCGGGCAGCGAGTACAGCAAGACAGAGACCACCAACAACTACGAAATCACCACCAGGGAGATCCAGCAGGTTATAACGCCGGGCGCAATCCGCCGACTGTCGGCGTCCGTCCTGGTGGACGGGGAGCTTGAGCCGGCGAGGCTGACGGAGCTTAGGGCGCTGGTGGCGCCTGCCCTGGGAGTGAACCCCGACAGGGGCGACGAGCTGGTCATCCAGTCCATGAAGTTCTCCACCACCTTTGCCGACAGCCTGGCGGAACAGCTTAAGGCACAGCAGAGAATGCAGCTCATCTTCGGGCTCATCGCAGCGGCGATCCTCCTGCTTGCGGCGGCCTTGGCCGGGGTACTTTGGATGCGCAGGCGTAAGATGCGCAGAGCTGCGCTGCCGGTCCCGGTGGAGAGAGAGAGAACCCCGTCGATCCAGGAGCTCCTTTCTTCCCCGGAGCTGCTGGAGGCCCAGGGAGAGCTGGCGGTGCTCGAAGAACAGCTTCGGGCCTATGCCAGAAGCAAACCGGAAGAGATAGCCAACCTTACCCAGGACTGGCTTGCCGATGAAGCTTAGGAGGCGGGCATAATGGCGAAGACATCTGCGAGGGGACTGTCGGGGCGGGAAAAAGTGGCCATTCTTATGGTGGCCCTTGGCAACGAGGTTGCCGCGGAGGTGTACAAGAAGCTAGACGACGCCACCATCGAAATAGTCACCCTGGAAATAGCCAACCTCAGGAAGGTTACTCCCGAACAGAGGCTTGAAGTGCTTAAAGACGCCCAGGAGACGCTGCTTGCAAGAGAATACCTGGCAAGGGGCGGCGTGGACTACGCCAGAGATATTCTGGAGCGGGCCCTCGGCCCCGAGCGGGCTCAGAGCCTTCTCACCAGGATTACTGCGAGCCTCCAGGTGCGTCCCTTCGACTTTATGCGCCACACCGACGCCCAGCAGATACTGGGCTTCATCCAGGGAGAACACCCCCAGACGGTGGCCCTTATCATGTCCTATCTCGAACCGGAGCAGGCAGCCTCCATAATCGGCGGCCTTCCGGGCGCCATGCAGGCGGAAGTGGCCAGAAGGATAGCCCGGATGGACCGGATTACTCCGGAAGTCCTTCGGGAGGTGGAAAGGGTGCTGGAGAGAAAGCTGAGCACGGTTATGGGACAGGACTTTACCCTTGCCGGCGGCATCGACGCCATTGTGGACATAATCAACAACGCAGACAGGGGTACGGAGCGCAACATCATGGAGCATCTGGAGGAAAACGACCCGGAGCTTGCCGAGGAGATCAAGCGCAGGCTCTTCGTCTTCGAGGACATAAGCAAGATGGACGACCGGTCGCTCCAGAGGGTGCTCCGGGAGGTAGAGATGAAGGAACTCTCCCTGGCACTCAAGGGCGCCACGGAAGAGCTCAGGGGCAAGTTTTTCAGAAACATGTCCAAGAGGGCTTCCGAGATGCTCAAGGAGGATATGGACTACATGGGCCCAGTCAGGGTAAAGGACGTGGAGGAGGCCCAGCAGAAGGTGGTAAACGTCGTAAGGGCCCTGGAGGACGTGGGAGAGATCATAATCTCCAGAGGCGGAGAGGAAGATTTGGTTGTCTAAACTCCCTTCCCCGAACGTTCTCCGGGCAGTTCGTCTGCTTCCGGAGGCCGTAAGGATCGGGAGCGCCCCTTCTTCCGAAACTGTTCTTCCGGAAGAGTTCCCCCGGGAGACCGCCCCCCGCGGCCGCCAGGACGACCTTTTAGCCCAGCTGACAGAAGAGCTCGCCCAGCTTAAATCCCGACTTGAAGAGAGCGAATCGGAAAACCGGGAGCTGTCGTCCAGGACTGCGGCCCTGGAGGGCGAACTGTCAGGTGAAAAAGTCCGGGTTGATGAAGAACGTAAAAAACTCATCTCAGAAATGGAGGCGGCGTCGGCATCGGCCCGAAAAAAAGCCGCCGCCGACGGTTTTGAGGAGGGCCGGAAGGCCGGATACGACCAGGGTATAGACGACGCAAGAAAAGAAGCCTCCAGGGATGCGGCAGAAAAAATCCGCTCGGCGGTAGGCCTGCTGGAGTCGATTCACGACGCCCTGACCAGAAAAATGGAAGATCTTGCCGCCCTCCAGGCCCCAAAACTTATCCGCATGTGGGAGCATCTTTTATCAAGAATGCTTTTAAAAGAGGCGGCCCTGGACGAAGAAACGATCCTGAGGGTTCTGCGGGGCGTCATTGAGCGCATAAGCGAAAAGGAGAGGCTCCTTGTATATCTTAACCCGGGAGACGTGGATTCCGTGCGGAGCCGCAGGGACGAGTACAGCGACCTCCTGCGGGGCGTCCGGCACCTTGAGTTTACCCCAGACCCCAACGTGGACGCCGGAAGCTGCATAGTGGAGACCAACATGGGGATTTACGACGCCCGGTGGCGGACTCAGCTGGAGCAGGTTGCCGGGGAGATAGAGCGGCTTTTCCTGGAGGGAGGGGCGGAGGATGACGGCGAATCATGATTCTGACCTCCTGTCCATTCTTGAACAGCGCCTGTCCGGAGCCCAGCTCACCAGGATAAACGGCAAAGTAGTTCAGGTAGTGGGCCTCGTGGCTGAATCCAGAGGCCCGGAAGTAAGAGTGGGCGATCTTTGCTCCATAAGATACAGAAACAGCGAAAAATCCTCCCTGTCGGCGGAAGTCGTCGGCTTCCGGGGCGACAGAGTGCTTCTCATGCCCCTGGGAGACCTTAAGGACATAGGCCCCGGCTGCGACGTCCTCTCCATGGAGCGCCCCCTTGGCGTCCGGGTGGGAGACGCCCTGCTGGGACGGGTCCTGGACGGCCTGGGGGAACCCATGGACGACCTTGGCCCGGTGGCGGCCTCCGGAATATACCCTCTCTATGCCGACCCTCCTCACCCCCTGAGACGAAAGATGATCACCTCTCCCCTTTCAGTGGGAGTTAAAGTTATAGACGGCCTCCTCACCCTGGGCACGGGGCAGCGCATCGGCATCTTCGCCGGTTCCGGCGTGGGAAAGAGCACCCTGCTGGGAATGATGGCCCGTTTCACGGAGGCGGACGTCAACGTAATCGCCCTTGTGGGGGAGCGGGGACGGGAAGTCAGGGAATTTCTGGACAATGATCTGGGTTCCGAGGGGCGGCGCCGTTCCGTGCTGGTCATCGCCACCTCGGACCAACCTCCCCTGGTGCGTCTGAAGGCCGCCCTCACCGCCACCGCCATTGCCGAATACTTCCGGGACAAGGGTAAGAACGTCCTGTTGATGATGGATTCCGTCACCAGGGTCGCCCGGGCCCAGCGGGAAGTAGGGCTCGCCATAGGGGAGCCTCCAACCACGAGGGGCTACACCCCCTCTGTCTTCGAGATGCTCCCCCGCCTTCTTGAGCGGGCGGGCTCGGGAGAGCGGGGCAGCATCACGGGAATTTACACAGTCCTGGTGGAGGGCGACGACATGAACGAGCCTGTGGCGGATACTGTCCGGGGAGTATTGGACGGCCACGTGGTCCTGTCCAGGAAGATTGCCGCCCGAAACTTCTACCCGGCGGTGGACGTGTTGGAGAGCGTCAGCAGGGTTATGCCGTCCATTGTGGACGAAGGCCATCTCGACGCAGCCGGAAAGGCCAGAGAACTCCTCGCCGTCTACGGCGAGGCGGAGGACCTGATAAATATCGGCGCCTACAAGGACGGCGCCGACGCCAAAGTGGACTGGGCCATCAAAAATCTCCCCTCGGTCCGGTCCTTTCTGCGCCAGTCGGTGGGGGATAAAGTCCCCTTTGAGGAGATGAAAGAACTTCTGCTCTCCCTGATGCCCTGAAGGCGGTCAAGGAAATGAGCCGGCGGACCGATGAGTAATATATAGGATTTCAAAGCGGAGGACGGTATGAACGCTAAAATCAACAGGTTTGAGCGTATATTAAAGACAAGGGTTAAAGTGCGGGATGACGAACAGATTTTGCTCTCCATGGAAAGAAGGGAAGAGGAGCGGCTTGTGGATCTCATAGAAAGCCTGGACGCCAAAAGAAATAGGGCGCTGGATTCTTTCGGAGAGCAGGGGGAAGAACTCTTTACGGCTCAGGACATCTGGTTTCGCAGAAAGACCATCGACTTTATCGACGACCACATCAGCCGGGAGGGAGACGCCCTATCGGGCATAAGAAGATCCATTGAGGACAGTGAGGCGCGCCTGCTTGAAAAGCACCGGGAGGTAAAGGTAATGGAGAATTACATCTCCTACATGGTGGAAAACCTGCAGGAAGAAGAAAAAAAGCAGGAGCAGGAGGAGCTCGACGACATCGCGGGCATCCGGCACAGCTCCGCCGGGGGGATAGGGCTATGAGGCCGAATCTTTCAGGAATGGCCAGAGTAGTGGGCCGTATGGAAGAACTTGAGCGCAGAATTCATCCCGAAAGAGACGAAGATGTCCGCGAAAAGGCTAAGAGCCGGTTTGTGGACGTCCTGGACGACAGCGAAAAAAAACTCAAAGAATCGTCCGGGGAGAAGGCTGAACAAAAACGGACGACCCCGCCCGGACTTGTCCCGTCCTCTGAAACATCAAAAAAGGAATGGGATAGCCAGATAGGGCCCCTGGCTGAAAAATACGGAATTGAAGATGCCCTGGTCAGGGCAGTGATCAGAATGGAGTCGGGGGGCCAGACCGGCGCAGTCTCCCACAAGGGCGCCATGGGGCTTATGCAGCTTATGCCCGGCACTGCAAAGATGCTGGGAGTGGCCGACCCCTATGACCCCGTGCAGAACCTTGAGGGCGGAA
>CAZXOD010000097.1:0-8296 GCA_964642285.1 uncultured Synergistaceae bacterium | reverse complement strand
ATCTCCTTCATCGTCTACGGCGACATAATGCAGCAGTCGGTGGGCACCCTCTTCGCCGCCGGAGTACTGCCCGGCATCGTGGTTGCCGGGTGTCTTTGCGTAGCGGTCTACCTTGTAAGCCGCAAAAGAGGCTACAGGGGCCAGCCCAGGGGGAGCGCTTCCGTAGTGCTTAAATCCCTGCGGGAGGCCTTCTGGGGGCTTTTCACCCCGGTGATCATCCTGGGAGGCATCTACGGCGGAATCTTCACCCCCACCGAGGCGGCGGCAGTGGCCGTCTTCTACGGACTTTTTGTAGGGGTTTTCATCTACCGCACCCTCACCTTCCGGGTGATGTACGAGATCCTCGCCGAGACGGTGGCGGGCACCTCGGTGGTGATGATAGTGGTCACCTGCGCGGGGCTCTATTCATGGCTTGGCGCCACTGTGGGCCTTATCGACAAGGTGGCGGCGGTACTGCTGAAAGTTTCCGACAATCCCGCGGTCATCCTGCTTATGATAAACATAATTCTGCTCTTCGCCGGAATGCTGCTTGACGCCATCTCCATCGCCTACGTCTTCCTGCCCATCCTGGCGCCCATCATCGTTACCTTTGGGTGGGATCCCATCTGGTTCGGCGTCATGATGACGGTCAATATGGCCATCGGCCAGGTGACGCCGCCGGTGGCGGTAAACCTGTTCGTGGGCGCCAGAATAAGCGGCCTGACCATGGAGCAGATCAGCAGGGAGTCGGTGGGGATGCTCATCGCATCGGTGATAGCCCTGGCGATTATCACCATCTTCCCGGACATCGCCCTCTTCCTGCCCAGGCTTCTGGGTATGATGTAAAACTTTCTCGTCCGCCGCTGAAGAGCGGAAGGATGATCACTCTCCACAAGGAGGTTTTATAAATGGCAACACCGGTAACCATGCCCAAACTGGGGCTTACAATGAACGCGGGAGCAGTCTCCCGGTGGAACAAAAAAGAAGGAGACGCAGTGGCGAAGGGAGAAATCCTGATGACCGTGGCCACGGACAAACTCACCTTCGACGTGGAGTCACCCGAGGAGGGAGTCCTGCTTAAGATAGTGGTCTCCGAGGGCAGAGAGGTTCCGGTGGGAGAACTTCTTGCCTACATCGGCGCCGCGGGGGAGAAGGTCGAAGCGGCGCAGTCGCCGTCTGTAGCCGCGGCTGAAACGGCGACTCCCGAACCTGCCGCCTCGGCCGTAAAACCCGCCGCCGCTGGAGCGGACGCCCTCCCCGCCGGTCTCAGGGCTACTCCCCTGGCAAGAAAGACCGCCAGGGAAGGGGGCGCGGATCTTGCCCTGGTGCAGGGCTCGGGGCCGGGAGGCAGGATCGTCAAAAAGGACGTGGACGCCTATCTGTCCGGGGTCGGGCGGATAAAGACGAGCCCCGCCGCTGCAAAGGCCGCCGCGGAGCTCGGCGTGGATCTGGCCTCTGTAAGTGCGGACGGCAGAATAATGAAGGCGGACGTGTTCAGGGCGGCCTCTTTCGCAGTCCCGGCCGCCGAGGATGTCTCAGTGCCCCTCACCCCCATGAGGAAGGTGATTGCGGAGCGGATGAGCCTCAGCAAGGCCACTATCCCCTCGGCCTCCTATGAAACGGACGCCGACTTCACGGCCCTGGCGGAGTTCAGGAACCGGGTAAAGGCGGAGGGGGAGAGGCTAGGAGTAAAGATCAGCTACAACCACATCCTCATGAAGATCTGCACCGTCGCCATCCGGGAGGTTCCCCTGGCTAACGCCTCCTTCGGCGATGATGAAATAATTATCCATGGCAACGTGAATCTGGGGCTGGCCGTAGCGGTGGAGGGAGGGCTTCTTGTCCCTAACGTAAAGGCCGTTCAGGCGAAGAGTCTCCTCCAGGTGGCTGACGAGACGGAGCGCCTTGTGGATATGGCCAGGTCCGGTCGGCTCTCCCTGGACGATATGCAGGGGGGGACCTTCACTATCACCAACCTGGGCATGTTCGGCACAAAGAGCTTCGTCCCCATCGTAAACCCGCCGGAGGCCTGCATCCTCGGACTGGGCGCCATAGAGGACAGGCCCGTGGTAAGGGACGGCTCTGTGACAATAAGGCCCATGTCCACCCTGACCCTTGTCGCGGACCACAGGATTCTCGACGGAGCGGAGGCGGCCCGGTTCCTGGCTAAAATCCGGGAGCTGATAGAAAATCCCTGGCTTCTTCTGCTGTAGGGAGTTTGTGTTTTCGGCCGGTGAGAGATTGCGCTCACCGGCTTTTTTAAACTGAACGGGAGGATTGAGATTATGACTCCGGCATCTTTAGGAGGTCTCCCGCCCTCCGTGGCGGGCAAGCGCATTGCGGTAATCGGAGGCGGCCCGGGCGGCTATGTGGCGGCCATAAGGGCGGCCCAGCTGGGCGCGTCGGTAACGCTGATTGAGAAAAATGCCCTGGGCGGAGTCTGCCTTAACGCGGGCTGCATCCCCGCCAAGGTGCTGCTGCACACGGCAAAAATTTACGAGGCAACCAGGGACGGCGCTTCCATCGGCCTTATGGCTGAAAAAGTGTCGGTGGACTGGCCCGCTCTGATGGCGAGGAAGAAGGCAGTGACAGACACTCTGGTAGGAGGGGTGGAAACCCTCCTGGCCACCAACGGCGTCACAGTCCTCCGGGGGGAGGGGAGGCTCCTGTCTCCCCGGGAGATAGCCGTGACCATGACCGACGGCGGAAAAAAGACCATTCCTGCGGACAGCGTGATAATAGCCTCAGGCTCGGAGTCGGTGATCCCGCCCGTGCCGGGCGTCGACGCCGCCGGAGTGATAACCAGCACAGAAGCCCTCTCCCTGGAAGGCCTGCCGGATTCGGCGGCCATTATCGGGGGAGGCGTAATAGGCATGGAGTTTGCGGGCCTCTTCTCCTCCCTGGGCGCTAAAGTAACCGTAATTGAGATGCTGCCTGAAATTCTGCCCATGTTCGACGGCGAAATAGTGTCGATTTTGAAGGGCGTCCTGGAAAGAAAAGGCGTGGTCTTTCATACCTCTTCCAGGGTCCTGGGGGTGGAAAAGAAAGCCGGAGCGCTTGCCCTCTCTGTGGAAACCCCGGAAGGTCCGGTGCAGCTTGAGGCGGAAAAAGTTCTTCTGTCCACGGGCAGAAGGCCGGTCACCAGGGGCCTGGGCCTGGAAGAAGCGGGCGTGAAAGTCGGCCATGGCCGGATTATAGTAAATGAGAAGATGGAGACGTCGGCGAAGGGCGTATACGCCGTGGGCGACTGCGCTTCCCCTATCATGCTGGCCCACGTTGCCTCCCGGGAGGGGGAGGTTGCGGCGGAAAACGCCCTGGGGCTGCCCTCCGTCATGGACTATAAAACTGTCCCCAGCGCCGTCTACACCTCTCCTGAGATAGCCTCCGCCGGCCTCACTGAAAAAGAGGCCCTGGAGAAGGGGCACAAGGTCAAGGTGGGCCGGTTCCCCCTCATGGCCAACGGCAAGAGCATCATCCTGGGGGAGTTCGACGGCCTGGTGAAGTTCGTGGTGGACGAAAAGTATGATGAAATCCTGGGGATGCACATGGCGGGCCCAAACGCCACGGAGCTCATAGCTGAAGGAGCTCTGGCCCTGCGGCTGGAGGCCACAGTGGACGAGATCCTCACCACCGTCCACGGCCATCCTACAGTAGGGGAGGCAGTCCTCGAGGCCGCCATGGCGGTGCACGGAAGAGCTATCTCACTGCCAAAGAAGCAGTAAAACAAAAACCGGGGCGTAAACCGCCCCGGTTTTCAAATCTCAGCTCAGGTAGTAAGAAACTCCGAAAATTCCCTGGCGTCAGCGCCCCGGAAATATCTCTCCAGAGGAAGGGACGAGAGGCGGCGCTCAAGTTCCTCCCTCCGCAGGGGGCAGCCTGTAAGAAGCTCCTCAAACTCTTCAGGGTCCTGAAGAGAGAAGAAATCGCCGTAAAAACGGGTTCCCGTTATAATTCCCTTTTCCACGGTCAGCAGTGCCTCCACCTTTCCCCAGGGAAAGCGCCTCTCCTTTCTCTCAGTGAAAAGAGGCGACTCACCCCAGTTCCACTCCCAGGAGGAGTATTTTTCATCCCTGAGCTTTTCAATGGCCCGGACTTCGTCCTCCGACAGGGATCTGCGCTCAATGCCGGACAGAGAGTCCCTGAGGACGGTGATGAAGGCTTCCATGCTCATGGCGAGGGGTAGGTGGGGCAGGATGTTGGTCACCCGGCTGCGGACGGACTTGAAGCCCTTGGACTCGAATTTTGCCGGGTCCGCGTTCAGCGCCTGTCCCAGGATTGAAAGATCCGAATCGAAGAGCAGTGTCCCGTGGTGGAGAAGGCGCGTTCTGTCCATATGCTGGGCGCTGCCCGAGAACTTGAGCCCCTTTATGGTAAGATCATTCCGGCCGCTGAAGGACGCCTCCACTCCGAGCCCCGTAAGGGCCCTTGCCACGGGGGCGGCGTGTTTTGCGAAGTCGAAGGGATCGCCTTCATCGTTGGGGAGTATAAAAGAGTAGTTCAAATTGCCCAGATCGTGATAGACGGCCCCTCCGCCGGATATTCTGCGAACGACCCTTATGCCCCGCTCCTCCACAAAAGCCCTGTTTACCTCCTGGGCAGTGTTCTGAAACCGTCCCACTATGACGGAGGGTTCGTTGCGCCAGAGCAGGAAGAAGCCGGGGCTTCCTTCTTCCACCGCGCGGTAAAGGCTCTCCTCCATGGCCAGGTTGAAAGCCGGGTCGAAGCTCTCTCCTTCAATAAAGTACATTTTATTCCTCCTCGAATCTGCCCTTGCATAAAGTGCAGGGAGGCTTCATTATACAAAATATTACGCAGCGGAGGTGGCGCAAGATGCTTGATTCTCTGGAGATTCTTACCCTGGTGGAGGACTCCGTCCCCATGAAGGGGCCCTTCATAGCCGAGCACGGCCTTTCTTTTCTTATGACAGCAAAAAAGGGCGACAGGGTGGTCAGGGGCCTTCTGGACGTGGGAAAGAGCCCCGAGGTGCTGACCCATAACATGAAGGGGCTGGGAGTCGCTCCCGAGTCCATTGACTTCCTCGTTCTCTCTCACTGCCATTACGACCACACCGGGGGCGTTGCCAGGTTTGTAGCCTCCACCGGCAGGAAGAACTTCCCCGTGGTGGCCCACCCCGCCCTCTTCCGCCCCCATTTCAGGGCCGACCCTGTACTTTCGTCCATCGGGGTTCAGACGGGGGATGAACGGGAGGCCATCGAGGCGGCAGGGGGAAAGCTTTTTCTTTCGTCGGGCCCCTTTCCCCTTGCCCCTGGCCTTACGACCCTTGGCGAGATTCCCAGAATAACGGATTTCGAAGGCCCCGGAAACGCCTTTCTTACCCTTGAGAGCGGCAAGGCGGTCACGGACGCCCTGCCCGATGATACGGGCATCGCGGCTCTGGTCAGGGGAAGGGGAGCGGTGCTGGTCTCCGGATGCAGCCACTCGGGCATAGTGAATATGCTTAAAAGAGTTTCAGAGCTGTACCCCGGCGAACCAGTGGAGGGAGTTGTGGGCGGACTTCACCTGACGGGCGCGCCGGAGGAGAAGATGGAAAAAACCCTGAAAGGTCTAAGGGAGGCCACCCCAAAATGGGTCGCCGCAGGCCACTGCACGGGGTTCCCCATGATGTGCAGGCTGGCCGACGCCCTGGGAGACGCCTTCCATCCTCTTTCGGTGGGGAAGAGGATCATGGTAGAGGCTCCTTGACCAATTTCGGTATGGAGCCGGTGGGAATGAGCGGGCAGGCGGCCCCCCGCCTTGACGATCTGAGGCGCGAGGCGGCTGCCTGCGCTCTATGTCCTTTGTCGGAGGGCAGAAACAGTGTCGTCTTCGGCGAGGGCCCCCCTGATACGGACCTTTTGCTGGTGGGGGAGGCCCCCGGCGCCACGGAGGATGAAACGGGGCGGCCTTTCACGGGCAGATCGGGAAAGCTGCTGGCCTCCCTTCTGGAAGGGGAGGGCCTGCCCCGGGAGAAGGTATTCATCACCAATATGGTGAAGTGCCGTCCGCCAAAAAACAGGGCTCCCTCCGGCGCGGAGATGGAGGCGTGCAGGCCCCTTCTCTTGGCCCAGGTGGCAGCTCTGAGGCCCCGTCTTGTCGTAACGGTGGGGAACGTGCCCACCAGGGCATTTCTCTCTTTAAAAGACGGAATAACAGCCCTTAGGGGCAGGTTTTACGACTGCGTATGGGAGGGGATGGCCCTCACTGTCAGGCCCGTCTTCCACCCCAGCTATCTGCTGAGAAACCGCAGCTTTGCGCCCGGAACTCCCGGAGAGCTTACGGTGGAGGATATCAGGGAGATTCTGCAGTTTCTACGGAAAGACCGGGCGGGGGTATAATTGGTTCCGCCGGGATTCTGGAAATGCTTGCGGAACCCCGGCATGAGGGTAAAAGATTTTGAACAGATCAAGGAGGTACTCATGGGTCTGTTGATAAGACTGCTTATACGGGTGGCTCCGTTGCTTTTTTTCATGATCCTCGCCCGGGCCGCCAGAGAGATGTTCCGTCCCCCCCGGAGCGGAGGAAGATCGTACAGTTCGCCTCCTCCCGGCGGGTCGGGACCCTGGAGAAATCCGGGCGCTCCGGGGCGGAAGAACCCTTTTGAAGTGTTGGGCTGCTCCCCTTCGGCCTCTGACGAGGAGATTAAAAAACGTTACAGAGAGCTCCTGACAAAATATCACCCGGACAAGTTCATCGGGCAGAATCTGGACGTCGAGTTTGTGGAGCTGGCGTCGAGGAAGTTTCAGGAGATCCAGGAGGCCTACGAAGCCGTTCGCTCCCGGCGGGGGTTCTGAAGTCCCTGCGTCAGGCCCTCTGTCTGGCGAAATACTCGGTAACAAGGCTCTCCCCCCGGTAGAGCCTTGCCCGGGATATGACGGGCCTTCTGCAGACCCATTCGAAGCCTTCCCTGGCCTCTCTCTCGGTGGTTCTGTCCCGCTCCATCAGATGGGGCTCTCTGGAGGTTCCGGGCCATGACCGCCACTCTCCCGACAGAGGCTCCTGATAAGTCACCAGCCACGAGTAGTCGGACCATAGTGCCGGGATAATGTAACGCCTGCGGCCCTCTCCGTCGGTATGAATCAGAATGCTTAGCTCGTCCCTGAACCTGGTGACGGTACCGCTGTAGCTCCTGCCGGCGATCTTCCCTGAAAAAGTCGCGCTCTCTCCGTGCCCCTTGACCCCCGACGCTTCGCTCCAATCCCTCAGCTCCTCCAGAAGCCCGCTGAAATCCAGCCCCATTCCCCGGGCAGAGGCGTAAACTTCGGCGAACCTCCGCTCCAGTATGTACTCCCCTTTTCTGGGGGAGGGCGCGCACAGATCCTGGAGGCGGGCCGTCAAAAAAGGTTTTATGCTCATTTTTTCTACCCCTCCGGCCCTCTTTTCAGGACCATGGTGTTATACTGTGCCTGTTTTAACGTAAAATTCTTTTCAACAAGGATATATTTCCCTGCTAAGACTCTGGAGGCTTTAATTATGGCACACGGACCGGACAGAACTTTCGCCATGGGGAGAGATTCTATTCCCCGTTTAATGATACGTTTTTCCCTGCCAGCCATCGGCGGTATGCTGGCAAACGCGCTTTACAATATTGTGGACCGCATTTTCGTGGGGCGCACCGTAGGCCCCGCCGGCATCGGCGCCATCAGCATAGTCTTTCCCTACATGCTTCTTGTTATTTCTCTCGGCCTTCTTATCGGAGTCGGGGCGGGGGCCCTGATCTCCATCTCTCTGGGAGAGAAAAAAAGGGCAAGAGCGGAGAAGGCCATGGGCAATGCCCTTGTGCTGTTGGGCGCCGGGAGCGCAGTCGTTGCAGTGGCGGGAGGGTATTTCAGCACTTTCGTGCTGGAGCTGTCCGGCGCGGGCCCCGCTATGCTGCCCCTGGCCAAGGAGTATCTTGACGTCATAGTCTGGGGCGTTCCCTTTTCAACCCTGGCCTTCGGGCTAAACTTCTTCATAAGGGCGGAGGGCAACCCCCGGTACGCCATGTATACGCTCTTTGTAGGAGCCTTTGCCAATATACTGCTGGACTGGATCATGATAATAGGCCTGGATATGGGCGTAAGGGGCGCGGCGCTGGCCACCGTGGCCTCCCAGGTGCTCTCCCTCGGGTGGGCCGCTTCGTATTATATCCGCAGACTGGGCGGCCTTCGCTTCAGAATGAAAAACCTTGCCCCGGAAGGGCGTATTGTCCTCCGCATGACCTCCATCGGCCTGGCCCCCTTTCTTACGGAGATCAGCTTCACCTTCGTCATGGCCCTCTTCAACAAGATCGGAAGAGCGTCGTGTAGGGAAAGAGTGTACGTCCTGGTGTATATATAGG
>CAZXOD010000096.1:0-8307 GCA_964642285.1 uncultured Synergistaceae bacterium | reverse complement strand
TCTTCTCAGGGCATTCCCGGAGAGCGAGGCCTCAAGGCAGGTCAGGTGCATGGCGGCCAAAATTCTGGGGCTGGAAGAGGAGCAGGCGCCCCCCGCCCAGGGCAGGGGGATTAAATCCTTCTTCCTGAGGCTGGCCCGGGGCCTTGGGGCCGGTAAATAGCCATGGACAAGCTCGGCATACAGGAGTTTCTGAAGTTCCTGAACGCGAAGATCGGCGCCAAAGCTACCTTTTTTAACGAGGCGGGCCTCTATAAGGGCGTCTATCCTTCCAGGCTAGAGGATGTAAAAGGCGACCTTATCGCCTTCTCCCATCCCCTGCTGAAGGGCGCCCTCCTGCCGGTGCTCCGGGGCGTGGAGCTGAAGTTGAAGGTAGAGGCCGACGGCATGATCTACCAGGGCATTGTCTCCGTCGTAAGGGGCGCGCCCCTGGACGGTGTCCCCATGCTCTGGGTATCTCCCGTATCGGAAGCGGAGCGGGTTCAGCGGCGCTACTTTGTGCGGGTGCCCTGCCTTCTTAAGACCGCCCTCTTTCGCCTTGAGGGAGAAAAAGTAAGGCCCGGCGACGAAGAATGGATCCCCGCCTCCTCTCTGGATGTCAGTCTTGGCGGAATAGCGGTCTCCGCCTATCGCAACCACGGATTTCAATTCAAAGAGCGGGACAGAGTCCTGATAAAGCTGCCCGTCCAGGACGAGAACTTTTTTCTCACGGGCAGGCTTGTAAGAAAGTTTTTAAGAGAAGACAACTGGGATATGGGGTTCGCCTTTGAGGCGGTTCCCGGTTACGTGGAAAAAGCGCTCGGCGCGTTTATCCGCCGGCAGGAGATGGCCGGACGCCAATAAAATATATCGAAGGGATTGCCATGACACAGCCAAGAATCAGAGTACTTGTAGTGGACGACTCGTCCTTCATGAGAAAAGTTCTGAGCGACATCCTGGGCGGGGATTCCCGCCTGGAAGTGGCGGGCACGGCGAGGGATGGTGACGACGCGCTGAAAAAAATCGCCGCCCTGTCCCCGGACGTGGTCACCCTGGACATAGAAATGCCCAGACGGGACGGCCTTTCCACTCTTGAAGAGATAATGAAAACCAACCCCCTTCCTGTTATCATGGTAAGCAGCCTTACCCAGGAGGGTGCCCAGATAACCCTCCGGGCCCTTTCGTCGGGGGCGGTGGACTTTGTAGCCAAGCCCTCGGGACACATATCCCTCAACATGAGGGACGTATCGGCCGACCTTATAGCCAAGGTGGTTGCCGCCAGCACAGCCATGGTCGGAGGGAGAAGAAAGCCCGCGGCAGTCTTTGCGCCTGCGCCGGTCAGTACTCCGGCTCCCCGGCCTCCCGTTCCGCCCAGGCTTTTGCCTTCGAGGGCGGAGCGGCCGGAAATCCTGGCCATCGCAGCCTCCACCGGAGGCCCCAGGGCCCTCCAGGAGGTAATATCCGGCCTTCCCGGGGACTTCCCCGTGCCCATAGTCATTGTGCAGCATATGCCGAAGGACTTCACCCTCTCCTTCGCGAAACGGCTTGACGGAATGTCAGAACTGGACGTGGCGGAGGGCGAGGAGGGGATGGAGTTGAGGCGGGGGCTAGCCGTAGTAGCTCCCGGAGGGTATCATATGATAGTAAAACGGAAAGAATCGGGAAAGTTGGTCTGCGGACTCTCCGATGCGCCCCCGTTGCTCTCGGTGAAGCCCTCGGCCAATATAACCTTTCTGAGCATCGCCGATGAACTGGGAGGCAGGGCTGTGGGAGTGATCCTGACCGGGATGGGGAAGGACGGCGCCGACGGCGCCGCCGCCCTCAGGTCGAAGGGCGCATGGATAATTGCGGAATCCCAGGAGACCTGCGTAGTCTACGGCATGCCCAAGGCCGCCGTGGAACTGGGAGTTGTCGATGAAATCCTGCCCCTTCAGGCTATCGCCGGGGCAATGATAAAAAGCGTCAGAGAATAAAAAGACTTTACATAGCCGGAGATGATCAACCATGACAAGTATGGATATGAGCCAGTACCTGGGGGCCTTTCTTGACGAGGCGGGGGATAATCTTAAACACCTGGACGACCTGATTCTTGCGGTGGAAAAAGACCCGTCGGATATGGACAACCTGGCGGAGATATTCCGCTCGGCCCATACCCTGAAGGGCATGTCGGCCACCATGGGATTCGACAGGATGGCCTCCCTGACCCACGCCATGGAAGACATGCTGGACTACGTCCGCAAGGGAACCTACGCTCTGAAGCCCGCGGATATGGACCTGCTCTTCAGATCCCTGGACACCCTCCAGTCCATGGTTGACTCGATCAGGTCCGCCGGGGGCGAGGGCGAAGCTGAGACCGGGGCTCTCGTCCAGGCCCTCAGGGATGCCGTAAAGCCGGGTAAGCCCGCGGCTGAGGTTTCCCCCGCCGCCGCCGAACCGGGTCCCGATCTTACGGACCAGGAGAAACAGTGGGTCGAAGAGGCCGCCGGACTGGGCCTCAACGTCTACGAAATAAAGACGGCCCTCTCCCCCGAATGCCTTCTTAAAGCGGCCCGGGCCTACATGGTCGTTAGCCGCCTGGATGAGCTGGGGGATATTATCAAGACGGAACCCTCCGTGGAAGCCCTTGAAAATGAGGAGTTCGACCTTGATTTTCTGGTGTTTCTGGCGGCCGCTCAACCCATGGAGGAGATCAGGCAAGCTGTGCTGAAGGTCAGCGAAGTACAGTCGGCGGAAATAAAACAGGTTATGGACACAGGGGTTTCCGGCGGCGAGGAAGAAACGGAAGTGGAGGCCGTTCCGGAAAAGGACGACTCCGCTGAGAAGACGACGCAAAGCCCGCCCCCAGCCGCCGCCGCGCCGGCCGCCCAGCCCCTTCGCAGGCTGGAGACCGCCAAAAAAGCTTCCCAGACGGTGAGGGTTGATATAGACAGGCTGGACAAACTCATGAACCTCGTGGGAGAGCTGGTAATCGGCCGGGCCCGGATTGAACGCCTGGTCCAGGAGGCCCAGCTTAGGGACTTTGACGAACCCCTCTCCCAGCTGGGAAGGATCTCCGGCGACATCCAGGAATTGGTAACAAAGCTCAGGATGGTGCCCGTATCCTTCATCTTTGAGAGATTCCCCCGCCTTGTCAGGGATCTCTCCAAAACCCTCGGAAAAGAGATAGAGCTGCAGATGGAGGGGCAGGAGACCGAGCTGGACAGAACAGTAATCGACGAGATCGGTGACCCCATGGTTCACATAATAAGAAACTGCCTGGACCACGGGATAGAGACCATAGAGAACCGAAGAAAGGCCGGCAAACCTGAAAAAGGCCTTATCAGGATCTCCGCCTACCAGGAGGGAAGCGGGGTCATCATCGAGGTCACCGACGACGGAAAGGGCATTGACGCCGGCAAGGTAAGAAGCAAGGCCCTTGCCAACGGAGTAATCACCGAAGAGGAATCCGCCGCCATGTCCGATGAGGAAGTGGTAAATCTCATATTCCTTCCGGGCTTCAGCATGGCGGAAAAAGTCACCGACGTATCCGGAAGGGGCGTGGGCATGGACGCCGTTAAAACCAAGGTCGAATCCCTGGGGGGACAGTTTGACGTCTCCACCGAAGTGGGAGTGGGCACCAGAGTCTTCGTACGCCTGCCCCTGACCCTGGCCATTGTGCTGGCCCTGCTGATCAAGGTAGGGGAGGAAACCTACGCCATACCCCTGGAGAACGTGGAGGAGACCATCCTCGTCAAGAAGGAAAACGTCAGGACGGTCCACGGAACTCCCGCCACGCTGCTGCGGGGAGAAGTGCTCACCCTGTGCAGCCTTGCCGGCTCCCTGGGGGCCTCGGCGATCAGGGAGGAAGAGAGCGGGGAATTCCCCGTAGTGGTGGTAAAAACAGGCAGAATGAGAGTCGGCTTCATCGTTGACGACCTTATCGGCCAGCAGGACATAGTAATAAAATCCCTGGGCCGGTTCCTCTCCAAGATAAGGGGAATTGCCGGCGCCACCATCCTGGGGGACGGCAACGTAGCCCTTATACTGGACGTCGCCGGCCTCTACGGCAGATAGAGAAAGGAGCCGCCGTTTCATGGACCCGTCAAGCCTGAGCAACATGCAGCTGGACGCCCTTCGGGAAGTAGGCAATATCGGGGCGGGCAATGCCGCTACCGCCCTGTCTATTATGCTGTCAAGCCCCGTGGACATGGATGTTCCTAAGGCAGAGCCCGTGTCCATCTATGAACTGGCGAGCTATTACGGCGACCCCCTTGAAATGGTTTCGGCGGTGTTTGTCCGGTCGGAGGGCGAGTTTACGTGCAGCCTCATCTTCATCCAGAATGAAGGTGAGGGCGGCAGACTGGTGGATCTGCTCATCGGAAAACAGATGGCCGGCATGGACCCCGCCGACGTGCCCGAGGAGATGAAGGACAGCGCTCTTACCGAGGTGGGCAACATCATCCTGAGCTCCTTCCTCAACGCTATCAACGTCCTCATCGGCGGCGCCCACAGCATCTCCGTTCCGGGCCTTGCCCACGACATGCTGGGCTCCATCCTGGACGTGGTGGCCTCAATCTACGGCCAGTTTGGCGAGTACGCTCTCATAGTGGATACCTCCCTGAAAATCGGCGACGAAGACGGAGGGGTCTCGGGAAAAGTAATAATGCTGCCTGACCCCGGATCTTTCGAGGTACTTCTCGGAAAGCTGCAGGTGCTTTGAATAATGAGTAAGGCGCATCATGTGGGGATGGCGGAGATGATGGTCGTCTCTTCCCCGGAGTCCCTGGTGACTCTCGGCCTTGGTTCCTGCATCGGGCTTGTCCTGTTCGATCAGACGGCCAAGGTGGCGGGCATGGCTCACATTATGCTCCCAGACAGCCGGGGAGCTAAGGACAAAGCCCTTGAAAAGCCCGGCAAATTTGCCGACACGGCAATCCCTGCGCTGATCGACCAGGTGTGCCGAAAAGGCGCAGTCAGATCCAGGCTTAAGGCTAAGATGGCCGGAGGGTCCCAGATGTTCGCCCTTCCCGGCGCTCAGACAGACTTTTTGGCCGTGGGAAGCAGAAACGCCAAGGAGACCACGGAGATCCTCAAAAACCTGGGCATCTCCCTGGTAGCCTCTGACACAGGGGGCAATAAAGGCAGAACCGTTGAATTCTCCACCGAAACCTGGATGCTTTCGGTGAGGGTTCTCGGCAAGGGAACATCGGAAATCTGATCAAAAATTTAAACTACAGGAGGAGCCATGGAACAGGAACGGAATGAGGTTTATGAAGATCTGCGCACTGAAACCCCTCTCCCTTCCGCCCATGAGCCGGGAGAACCCGGTCCGGACAGGGAAGACCGGGAGATAGAGACAGAGAGCCTCTCATTGGTGGACGGCCTGCCAAAGGAGGCTGCGGACGAACTTTGCCAAATTTTCTCCTGCACCCCCGATGCCCTCGACGCCATCCTGCGGGGCACATCCGGCGACCCCGATCAAATTATAAACCTGGTAAAAACTCTCTCACCGTCGTTCATTGCCGTTAAAATAAGATTCGACGGCCGGAAGAGGCAGGATCTGGGAGGGGCCCTGTGCTTTGTAGCCAGGGGCAATACGGGGGAGATTCTGGATGAAAGCTTCTGGGTCAGCTCCCGAAGCCTCCCCGAAACTTTTGACATCACCGCCGGATGGGAATCGGTAAGAAACGCCATCATCTCCATAGGCGGAGAACCGGACAGAAGCCTCTACAGCAGAATGCTTAAGGGCGCCAAGTCCGTCCTGACTCCCACCGCCATAAACAACCTTTTCCAGTCCATGGCCGCGAAGGATGAAATACTGGCGGCTCTTGAAAAAAACTTCTCCTCCATAGTGCACTATGACCTGATTTTTGAACTTAACACTGAAACTTTTAACCGCGTTCGGCTCGAGACGGGGGGCATAACCCTGGAGACCCAAGCCAAAGAAGCCGAAGTCCGGTCGGAGGAGAGCGAATCTCTGCCCCTGGCCTCTCTGGGGACCATACAGGTGGCCTGCAGGCCGGTACTGGACCCTGTCAGAGGCAAAGCCGTTTCCGATCTTAAGAGGGGCGACTATATCGTGGTGGAGATTGAAAAAACGGGTGGACTCGCCTCCATAATAAACAAGATTGTGGAGAGGGGGGGGCAGAGCACCGTTTTCCCTGTCATCTCCGTGGAAAGGCTCCCCAGCGGACAATCCCTGGTGAAGCTTCATATAAGCAAGGGTATAGAAGGCGTGCTGAAAGTCGGCGCCGACCTCAGACTTAAATCAGGTGATCCCTGGAACAAGGCGGTCGCGGGTAAA
This sequence comes from uncultured Synergistaceae bacterium, assembly GCA_964642285.1. Taxonomy (GTDB): domain Bacteria; phylum Synergistota; class Synergistia; order Synergistales; family Aminobacteriaceae; genus Aminivibrio. The sequence goes on along the minus strand of CAZXOD010000096.1, from coordinate 2,048 downwards.
AAGGACGCCTTCCCTGCGGGTAAAGTTATCGCCGGAGTGATGGGGTTTCTTCTGGCTGCCCTCGCTTTTTATCTTTTCATCAGGAGATAGGGGCCGCCATGGCGCTTAAAACCTCGGACGCCGGACTTTGGGAGGAGTATGTCCGCGATAAGAGCCCCCGGGCAAAAGAGAATATTGTAAAGCGGTACCTTCCTCTTGTGAAGTACGTAACCGCCCGGATGGCCGTATCGCCGCCGTCGGGGCTGGACTACGAGGACCTCCTCAGCTTCGGCGCCTTCGGCCTCCTTGACGCCATTGAGAGGTTCGACCTCTCCAAGGGCTTCTCCTTCCAGACCTTCGCGGTCCCCAGGATAAGAGGAGCCATCCTTGACGAACTGAGAAAATTCGACTGGATCTCCAGGACGGGACGGGAGAAGCTGCAGCGGCTGGGGAGGGCTATGGAAAAAGTTCTCCAGGAAACGGGCGTTCTTTCTGACGAAGTCCTCATGGAAACCATGGGGATGGACGAAAAAGAATACAGAGAGACCCTGGAGCTGTCCAGCAGAAGCTACATTGTCTCCCTGGACGAGGTTCTCACGCTGGAGGACGGCGATGTAAGCAGGGAGGCCGTCATCCCCGACGAGGGGGCAAGCGCCGTCGATCTCCTGGAGGATGAGGATGAGACCCTGCGGGTAGCGGGCGCATTAAAAAGACTTTCAGAGCGGGAGATGCAGGTGATTTCCCTCTACTACTACGAGGGATTGACCCTGAAGGAGATCGGCAAGGTATTGGGAGTGACCGAATCCAGGGTCTCCCAGATTCACGGCAAGGCCCTGGCGTCGCTGAGGGGAATTCTTGCGGCAAAAGAATAGAGGGGGCGTCCTCTGGGCCGACAGGGAGGTTAAATGATGAAAACCGAAAAGTTCAGCCTCGAATATCGGGAGGACGGAGTATTCATTGCCGCGTCTGAAGGGGCGGACTACTCTATGTCCTCCGTGGTAGGATACATTAAATCCAGGGGAGTCGAAAATTACAACGGCGACGCTGTCATGGCCTTCGTGTCCCAAAAGGACGGGGCGCCCTTAAAAATTGCCGAACGGGATCCCGAACATGAAAAAGACGCCTATCTGGAGGTCAAAATTTCCTCCGACGGCATGACCGCGGAACTCTGGATCGATCCTCCCATGGCTGACAAGCCCTGGCCCACCCTTGATCAGACGCTGGAATTTCTTGCCTCCAAGGGCGTTGTGGAAGGGATAAAAAAAGAGGCCGTCGAGCGGATTATCTCTGAAAAAACAGGCAAAACCTGGGTGCCCGTAGCTTCCGGTACTCCCGCTATTGAGGGCCAGGACGCTGACATAGACTACAAGGTTCAGTTCGGCAGCTCCAGGCCCGGGCAGGAAGACGAATCGGGCAGAGTCGATTTCAGGAGCGTGAGCTCTGTCACCGTAGTGATAAAGAATCAGCTTCTGGCAGAAAAAACTCCTCACACAGAAGGGACGGACGGAATAACGGTCAGAGGGGCTCCGCTGAAGGCCAGAAAGGGAAAGGACAGGCCTCTCCCCGCCGGCGCCGGAACTCATGCCTCTGAGGACGGACTGCGGCTCCACGCCATAATTGACGGAAACCTAGTCCTGAAGGGCGGCAAACTTCACGTGGCTCCGGTCTTCCAGGTGGACGGCGACGTGGATTACAGCGTGGGCAATATAGATTTTATTGGTTCGGTTATCGTAAACGGGGCGGTCAGGGAAGGTTTTAAAATCGTCTCCTCCGGCGATATCGAGATCAGAGGCGTAGTGGAAGGAGCTCATCTCGAGAGCAAGGCCTCCATCTCCATCACCGGGGGGGTAAGGGGCATGAACAAGGCGGAGATCAGGGCTGACGGGGACATATCCGCGGGCTTTATAGACCAGGCCAATGTCCGCAGCAGTCAGAATATCAACGTCAGCAACGCTGTGCTCCACAGCGACCTTGCGGCCCACGGCTCCATCACCGTCCTGGGGGGGCAGAAGGCCCAGCTGGCAGGGGGCAAAACTCAGGCCGGCATGGAGGTGGTATGCCTCACCCTG
>CAZXOD010000095.1:0-8331 GCA_964642285.1 uncultured Synergistaceae bacterium | reverse complement strand
GGGGGTGTAAGTCAGAATGAAGCGCAGCGCCCCTTCTCCGGCGTAGGCGGCGACCGTCTCGGTCTCCGGCTGGGACAGCAGGTACTCCTCCATTACGCGCGCCTCGGCAAGGGTGGCCTCAAGGGACGTTCCCTGCTCCGTCCAGAAGTCTACGGTGAACATGGGCGTGGAGGAGGCGGGAAAGAATGACTTATCCACAAACGAGAAGCCCGCGAAGGAGGCGAGGGTCATCGCCGCCACTGCCGCAAGGACAATTTTCCGCCTCGACAGACAGAAGGAAAGAAAATTGCGGTAGGCCCGGTAAAAACGGGTGTCATAGGGATCCCTGGCCTCTTCGGCGGTATTACCCCTCAGGATGGCGATGGCCGCCAGCGGGGTGACTGTTACGGCAAGAACCCAGCTGAGCAGCAGGGAGATGCTTACCACCTGGAAGAGGCTTCTGCAGAACTCCCCCGTACTGTCCGGAGAAAGGCCGATGGGCGCGAAGGCTATGGCGGCGATGATGGTAGCCCCAAGAAGAGGCGCCTGGGTCTGCTTTACCACCTCCACGGCGGCGGACGAGCCGTCCCTGCCCTCCTGCATCCGCACCAGGATGCCGTCGGCCACCACTATGGCGTTGTCCACCAGCATCCCTAAGGCGATTATGAGCGCTCCCAGAGATATGCTGTGGAGGTCGATGCCCATAATCTTCATGGCAATGAAGGTAGCCAGGATGGTGAGCAGCAGAATCATCCCTATCAGCAGGCCGCTCCGGAATCCCATAAAGATCAGCAGGATGCCGATGACTATGGCCAGGGCCTCCAGCAGGTTTGTGACAAAATCCCTGATGGAGTCGGCCACCGTGTCGGGCTGGTAGTAGATGAGCCCAAGCTCCATGCCCACGGGAGTACGGCTTTCAAGCTCCTGAATCCGCCTGTGAACGGCCTCCCCGATCCGGATCACGTTGCCGCCGTCCACGTTGGATATCCCTATCCCAAGGGCGGGCTTCCCGTTGTACCGCATGGCCGATTGGGGCGGGTCCATGTATCCCCGGGTGATTTCCGCCAGGTCGCCAAGGCGTATGGAGCGGCCGTCTCCTCCCCGCAGCAGCAGGCTGGAAAGTGAGTCCACCGACGAGAAATAGCCCGTGGGCGATATGCGGATCCGTTCCGGCCCCACCTCCGCCGAACCCGCCCCCGCCACGGCGTTTTGGGCCTGCAGCAGGCCGAAAATCTCCCTTGTTCCTATGCCCAGCTGAGCCATACGGGACCGGTCGATCTCCGCATAGATGGTTTCCGTCTGAACGCCCGCTATCTCCACATTGGCTACGCCCTCCACCAGAAGCAGCTCCCGGCGGAGGAAATCCGCGTGATCCTCAAGCTCCCGGTAGGTGTAGCCGTCGCCGGTAAGGGCGTAGTAGACGCCGTAGACGTCGCCGTAGTCATCGTTCACCCGGGACGGTCCCGCTCCCGGGGGCAGCGATGCCTGAGCGTCCGTAACCTTGCGCCGCAGCTCGTCCCATATCTGGGGCAGGTCCCGGGCCGTATAGACGGGCTTGATGTCCACATAGACCATGGACAGACCTTCTTTGGACAGGGAGCGCACCTTGTCCGTCTCCCCCAGCTTCTGCGCCGCTGACTCTATCAGGGCGGTGACCTCGTTTTCAACCTCAAGGGAGGAGGCTCCCGGGTAGGAAGTGATGATCACCGCCGTCTTAACGGTAAAGGCAGGATCCTCCAGCTTGCCCAGGCCGCCGTAGGTCCACACGCCCCCGACGGCGATCAGAAGGGTGAGAAACCATGTCACCGTGCTTTTTCGAATTGAAAATTCCGCGAGGTTCATGGCCCCGTACCTACTGCCCCGGCGGGGTGTAAAGGGTTACCGGGTCGCCCTCCAGCAGCAGCGATACTCCCGCTGTAACTATGCGGTCGCCTGGGACCGGCCCCTTCACGAGGGCCATGTCTCCCCTGTACCCCGCGATCTCTACCGGAATTTTCCTGACGGAAAGGTTCTCCGTTCCCTCTACCCTCCAGACGAAGTGGCCAGTCTCCTCCCCTCCCATGATTGCGTTTGCCGGCAGCTCCGCCTCCGCCCCGACTTCACCGGCGGAACGGGGAACGAGAACGTCCGCCGTCATGCCGGGCAACACTGTGAGCCCCTCGGGCACAGAGAGCGAAAAGGTAACCTGATAGGTCTGGGTGGCCGGGTCGGCCTGGGCGGAAGCCTCCCTGTAAATCAGGGGGAAGCGGATGTCGGGCAGGGAGGCGAACCGGGCCTGAATGCCCTCGATCCGGTCCTTCGACGACTGGATTATCAGGGTCTCGGGCACTGAGATGGAGATTTCGAGCGCCCCTATATCCTGGAGGCTGACTATGGGCTGATCCCGCTGAACGCTCTGATTGTTGTCCGCATACCGGTCTATGACCACTCCTCCGAAGGGCGCCGTCAGCGCGGTATCGGCCAGCGCGTTTTCGGCGGTGCGGACTTTTGCCTCTATCCCCTGGATAGTGAATTCCATGGCTGAGATATCCTCGGGCCTGGCGCCCGTCCGGGCCGCTGAAAGCTCCTGGGAGGCCGACTGGTAGGCCATTCGGGTCACCTCGTGGGAGGTATGGGCCTTTTCAAGCTCCGACCTGGACATTCCCCCCGCTTTGAACATATTCTCCACCCTGTCCAGGGTGGCCTTGGCGTCGTTCATCTGAGCGCGGGCGGAGTTCACCTTTGCCGTAAGCATGGCGATCTCTTCCTTGCGGGCTCCCGACCTCATGGCGTCCAGCCGGGCCCTGGCGTTTCCAAGCTCGCTTTTGGCGTTGTCAAGCTGTACCTCGAAATCCCTCGGATCAAGCCGGGCAAGAAGGGCGCCCGGTTCCACATGGTTTCCCTTTATTGCGGGAAGCTCCGCTATCCTGCCTGAAACCTGAAAGGACAGGTCGACCTTCTGGGAGGCCTGCACCCTGCCGGGAAAGACCCGCGGACTTCCGTCTCCTGCTGCGGCAATCACCACAGTCTTAACGGGCCTGGACACTCTGGGCGCTTCCGCCTGCTTCTGCTTTTCCGGCACGGCCCCCCAGATAAAGTAACCCGTGCCAACGGCGACGGCAATCATAACAGCGGCGAGAGTGCGCGTCTTAATCAGTCTGATCTTCACTCCCATACCACCCCTTTCCATGGAATTATTAAAAAACGCCCCCGCGGGGGCGTTCAGTTTTAATTAAAAAAAGTATGAAGCATGGTGGTAAACAGCACCATGCAGACTATGGCGGGAGGATAGGCCGCCCCGTATCCGGCGCTGACCTCGTCGGTGCCGGTAGCGTCGATGGCGGCTCCCAGGCCGGGGGTGCTGGTCATGGCCCCGCAGATGGCGCCCGCCAGGATTATCCAGTTTATCTTCCATACGTAATAGCCAAGAATAAAGCCCGTCATCTCCGCCGCCAGGGCTGCCCCTATTCCTACGGCGATAAGCAGCATTCCGTGCTCCATAAAGGCCTTTACCACGCCGCCTCCGGCGTTAAGCCCCACGATGGCCAGGAAAAAGCCCAGAGAGATGGCGCGGATTGCGGAGAGCACGTTTTTATCCATCTTCATGGGGAAGGGGCCGATCCGTTCAAAGCTCCCCGCCGCCAGGGCAAACAGCAGCCCCCCTCCGGTGGCGCCCAGAGAGATGGAGCCAAGGCCGCCGAGGGGGACGGAGATTCTGCCCAAAAGGCTTCCGCCTATAATGCAGAACACAAAAGAAAGCAAGGAGAAGGCATGGGATTTTTTTCCCTCTCCGGGACCGCCCACATCTGGCAGGGGAAGGGAATCGGCCTTCTCCAGGGCAAGTTTTTCTCTTTCCTTGGCCACGTCTATTCTGAAGATGGCCGGTATCAGCTGCACAAAGAGCACCACGGCCATCACGCCGAAAGGGTAGGCCACCGAATAGCCTATGGTGACGTCCGGGTTCCCCCCCGTGGCCTCAAGGGCCGCTCCCAGGCCAGGGGAGCTTGTGAGGGCGCCCGTGTAGGTCCCCGCGATCAGATGGGGAGACGCCGAGCCGGAGAAGAGGCGGGCCATGATGTAGGTGGTCAGCGCCCCGGCCCCCGTCACAGCCACAGACAGAATCACGAATTTTACTCCGTAGCGCTTTATGACCCGGGCCGTATCCTCCGCCGCCAGAAGGCCCACCGCCACTACGAAGAACATGAGATTCCAGGTAAAGTAGTCGTTGGGCACGCTATAGCCGAAGGCCCCGATGAACAAACCCACGAAGAGGGCGCCGGAGATGCCGAAGTTGATGCCCCGGATGGTAATTTTTCCGATCATAATGCCCAGGCCGACGGTGAGGCTCATAAGAAACAGGTGATTCTTCAAGAATGAATCAATAAGATCCATGAAAAAAACATCTCCTTTGTCCTGCTGGATTGACCGCTATTCTACTTCATTTTCCGCCTGCCCGACACCAAAAATTTCGGATAAAAAAGCATCAAGACCTTCTTCGTAAGCCCTGCCTGTGTAGATAAAACCCCAGTTATGATCCCCCTTAAGGGGCAAAAACCATTTCGGCTCCGGCGCGGCGTCGTACAGAAGCCGCCCGTGCTCGCCGGGCACAATTTCGTCGTCGGGGCTTGAGGCCAGAAGCACGGGACACTTAATGCCGTTTATCCGGGCCAGAGTGTTAAAGGAGTTCCCCACTATGAGTCCCACGGGCAGAAAAAAGAAGTGCCGCTTGCCGGCGTCCGCCAGGGACGTGAATGTGGATTCCAGAATAGCCCCCGCGGGCCTGTATTTTTCCGCCGCCCAGGCCGCCACCGCGCCCCCGAGGGAGCGGCCGAAGACCACTATCTCCTCCGGCGGCACGGCCCTCTCCTCCGTCAGGTAGCGCCACGCCCCTTCCCCGTCGCTGTATACTCCGGCCTCGGTGGCCCGCCCCTCGCTTCTGCCGTAGCCCCGGTAGTCAAAGATAAAAACGGAAAGCCCCAGTTTGTGGAAGATCTCCAGGGTGTCCAGCCGGTGGGAGATATTGCCGGCGTTTCCGTGGAAAAAGAGCAGAGTCCCCCGCTCGCCGCCGGGAATAAACCAGCCGTGAAGAGCGGTCCCGTCCCCGGCCCGGAAGGAGACGTCCTCCCAGGGCAGCCCCCGCTCGGAGGGGGTGGCGATCAGGTCCCTGCGGGGGAAAAAGGTGAGGGAGTCGGCCATAAAAAAGGCCGCCGCCACCAGGGTCGCGTAGCCGGCCGCGACATATGCCAGATATCTCATGGGTTCTTCAGCCCCTTTCCGTCCAATTGCTGTTATTTTTTATCTTACCATTCATCCGGGGCAAAAACAGATTTCCCGGCAGGCTACCTTATGACAATAGGGTTGCTGTGGTATGCTGTACTCAAAATATAATGCGTTAAAGGAGAGCCCAGTGTCGTCCCCCAAAAAAGCATCCGTGCGCGAACTTGTCTCCGACAGCTCTTTCCCCCTCTTTATGCTCCTGGTGGGGGCATTTTTTCTTACTATCTTCTTCCGTATATCCGCCTCAGTGGTGCTGCCCCCTGAGGGAGAACGGCTGGGGATGAGCGCGGCCCTTATCGCCTTTATATCCAGCATCCACTTCTATATCTACGCCCTTCTTCAGCCCGTTTCAGGCATCCTGCACGACCGGTACGGGCCCGTAAGGGTAGTGACCTTCGGGCTGTTTCTGACGGCGGCGTCGTGCCTGCTCCTCACTTTTGTCAGGACGCCTCTCACCCTGGGGGCGTGGCGCCTCATTTCGGGGGTGGGGGTGGCTCCCATGTACTCGGCGGTGCTCGTCTTTCAGGCCTTTGCCTTTGATCCCAAGCGGTACAGCTTTTACGCCGCCATAAATCTGGGGGTATCCAGCCTGGGGGCCATTGTCTCCGTGGCTCCCCTGGGATTTGTCATCGATACCTTCGGCATGACGGGCACCTTTGCCATTCTGTCCGCCATCCCCCTGGTGCTGGGGGGAATCATGGCAAAGAAAGCGGCTATGGACCCCATACGCCTGTCTGGCGCCGGGAAGGATACGGGAAGCATTCTCTCCATTTTTCCCGGAATCTGGCAGGCCATCGTTTATATTATGAAAAATCCCAGGCTGAGATCCATACAGACTCTGTGGGCCGTTTCCTCAGCCGCCCTTGTAACTTTTCAGGCCCTATGGGGCGTGTCGTGGTTTGCGGCAGCCTTTGACGCCCCTCTTCCCTCCGCCCGGTTCTGGAGCTCCCTGGTGAGCCTGGGCATGATGCTTGGGCCTGTTTTTACAAGCGGGATCCTGGTTTTGCCGGACAAGCTGCCGGGGATAATCCGTAAAGTCTGCTCATTCAACGCCTTCAGCTGGTTTGTCCTGCTGGCGGCCGCGCACTGGGGATCCGCCGTCTGGGTAGGAGGAATGGGAGCATTTCTTGTGGGGATGGCGTCGGGTATGAGGGGAGTCTTCTCTTTGGCGGCCATAACGGCCGTCTCGCCAGCCGATAAAAGAGGGGTAATTTTCGGGGCTATGAACATGGTAGCGGTGCTGTCGTCAGTGGTTATGCAGTGGGTTACCGGAATAGTCATCGACTTCTTTCCCGGGAAAGTACCGGGAACCTTTACCGCCGCGGGCTACACGGCAGGTTTTTCAGCGGTATCCATCGCCATGGCTCTTAGCCTTCTGGCCTTCCGTTCTCTGGGACGGGAGCCTTTGGCGCCGGAAGAGGAGTAGCCATTTTACCGGGCTTATTTTATTGCCAGCAAAATCGCGGGAAGGCCTATGAGCAGCGCCAGTCCCGGAAGGGCCGTAAAGGAACATCCCGATCTATCCCCCGTTGATTTTGGGGCCTTCGGAGGCTCCTTTACTTCCGGTTTTGGAATGTCGACTACCTCCGGGCTAAAGCGGGCTGCAACAGTTTTATTCCCGTCCATAACCATGATGGCGGGGTTTGTCCCTCCCTTTTCGTCGCCTTCCCAGCCGGCAAAAAAAGACCCGCCGCCCGGCAGAGCGCTGAGAGCAACTTCAGTGCCCTCAGGAAACAGCACTCCGGGAGGGTCGGACTCCACCGCGCCCACGCCGTCACCCGAGACAGAAAGAGACAGGGTATACCACTGAAGTTCGCAAGCGCCAAGATCGGTTCCGCTTCCCGAGGGTCTGGGAAGGCTCCTTTGATCCGTCGCCGGGATGTGGACAGTTGCGTCGTTTAAAGTATGTTCTCCCGGGTCGAGTCCGACATCAATGGCCGCTCCCTGAGGAGAAGGGATGATGAAAGGCGGGACGCCGGCGTTTCGGCGGAGCTCCCCAAGGAGAGGATCGCCGTAAAATATATCCTCTAATGTAATATTAATGCCGCCAACTCCGTTAAGAGGCAGAAGAGAGGAAGAAATATAAAGAGGGTCTGCGCTTGCCGCCTTGATCTCCTCTGCCCCTGAATTGCCAAAGAATATGCAGTTGACGGCCGTTATTTTTCCTCTTTCCCCGTACAATCCGCTCCCTGCGTCTTTTGCCTCATTGCCGGAAAAAGTGCTGTTAACTACGGTAAGAGAAGTGCTGCTTCCCGCCAGAAATACGGCGCCGCCATGGCCCTTGTGCCCGGCTTCCGCCGCTGCGCTGTTTTCAAAAAAAGTACAGTTCTCCAGTTCAACAGCGGCTCCGTTTGATGCGTAAAGACCTCCGCCGCCCGTATTTGCCTTCTCCGCCCAGGTTTTATTGCCAATAAAGGAACAACGCCTGACGGTGACGGAAGATTTGGTTCCGCAGCTAAGGCCGCCTCCGTAGACCGCCGTTGCGCCTCCCAGGACGGAATTGTCCTCGAAAAGACAATCATTAACTAAAGCGGTGGAGGTGGAGATGAAAAGTCCGCCGCCTCCCCTGTCCCTGCTCTCGTTGCCTGAAAAAAAACATCCTGAGAAGACAAGGTCGGAGCCGGTCGCATACGCTCCCCCGCCTCCATCCCGGGCTTCGTTGTCCTTTAATACGCAGTCCGCAATTTGAAGTGAGGATTCGTATATGTAAATCCCTCCTCCGGTCTTATCATTGCTGGAACTTCCCGCGGCCTTCCCCCCCGTTATGGTGAAACCGTTAAGCTCAATTTCGTCGTTCATGCTATGGACGTAGACTGTGTGATATGCGCCGTCTCCGTTCAGGACAGAGGGATAAGCCTTTGGATCCCTGTCGGCCTTGTCGGGAGCGCCGCCAGGGGGAAATCCGCCGTAGAGCTTCATGCCGTTTTTCAGTTTGAAAGTCCGGGTGCTTCCGGCAGTTTTTTTCCCGTCACTGTTATAGGCAGGCCTGTAGACCCCTTCAGCCACCCAGATCTCATCCCCTTCTCCCGCATTGAGCAGGATCAGGGCCAGGTCCGGGGATGCGTCCTCCCAGCTTAAACCCCCGCCTTTGCCGCC
>CAZXOD010000094.1:0-8417 GCA_964642285.1 uncultured Synergistaceae bacterium | reverse complement strand
CATCACCGAGGGGCAGATCATTCTCAGCAGGGTCCTTCACAGGAAGGGCATCTATCCTCCCGTGGACGTTATGCCCTCCCTTTCCAGACTCAAGGACAAGGGCATCGGGAAAGACAAGACCAGGGAGGACCACGCGGACCTTATGAACCAGCTTTTTGCCGCCTACGCCAGGGGCAAGGACGCCAAGGAGCTTGCTCTCATTCTGGGCGAAGGAGCGCTTACGGAGGAGGACAAGGCCTTCGCAGCCTTTGCCGATATGTTCGAAGACCGGTACGTCCGCCAGGGAGAGTACCAGAACAGGACTTTCCAGGAGACTCTGGAGCTGGGCTGGGATCTGCTGACCCTCATTCCCGTCAGGGAGCTCAAGAGGATCCGGGACGCTTACATCGAAAAATATCTCTCTCCCAGGCTGAAGGACGGGGAAAGATCAAAAGCAGTCCCCGGGAAAGCATAAGGGTGGCCCATCATGGCCATTTTGCACGTTAATCCCAACCGCATGGAGCTATCGAGGCTGAAAGGCCGCCTCGTGGTGGCCAGAAGAGGCCACAAGCTCCTGAAGGATAAACAGGACGCCCTTATAAAGGCCTTCCTGGAGCGGGCAAGAGAAGGTAAGGCCCTCAGGGAAGAGCTGGAGGGAGAACTGGCTGAGTGTTACAGGAGCTTCCTCCTGGCAAGGGCTCAGACCCTGCCTGCCATGCTTGAACAGGCTCTGATGATTTCGGGGGCAAAGTGCAACCTCCTCGTCTCCGCCGAGAACGTCATGAGCGTCATGGTCCCGTCCTATACGGTGGAACAGTGCGGTTCGGCGATAAATTACGGGTTTGCTACGTCGCCGGGAAGCCTTGACGTGGCTCTGGAGCGTTTCGCCGCTCTCATACCAAGGCTCATAGCTTTGGCGGCGCGGGAGAAGGCTATAAGCCTTATGGCGGAGGAGATCGAAAAAACCCGCCGCAGGGTGAATGCCCTGGAGCACGTGCTCATCCCCAACTTTGAGGAGACTATCCGTTATATCACCATGAAGCTGGACGAACAGGAACGGTCTACCCTGAGCAGGCTTATGAAAATCAAGGATATTGTGCGATCCCATTAAAAAAGAGGACCCGAAAGGGTCCTCTTTTTTAATGGCTACCTATACCTGTACCGGTCGCCGGTAGAGGAAGGCCCCCGCTGATTCAAAACCGATCTTGCGGTACTCGAAAATCTGCTCCGTAGAGCCTACCAGCAAATACCCCCCAGGCCTGAGGGCCTTCAGGAATTTGTGGTAGAGGGCCGTTTTAGTCTCCGCCGAGAAGTAGATCACCACATTTCTGCAGAGAATGAGGTCGAAGTCGTCTCCAAACCTGTCCTCAATCAGGTTCATCCGCTGGAAGTTTACCCTGCCCTTTACCTCAGCCTTGACTCCGTAGGTCTCTCCGCCGTCGGCGGAGGTGAAGTATTTCGGGAGAAGGTCCGGGGGCACATTCATAAGCTGTCGCTTGAGATAAGTTCCTCTCTTGGCGATGGCTATGGCCCCCTGGTCGATATCGCTTGCCTGTACCGGCATCCCCGGGGAGAGTCCTGCCTCCAGGGAGAGGATAGCCAGTGAGTAGGGCTCCTCGCCTGTAGCGCTGCCCGCGCTCCAGATTTTCAGCTGCCTTCTGCCTCTGTCTTGGATCAGCCCCGGTATTATGGTCTGCCGCAGCTCCGTCCATTTTGCAGGGTTGCGAAAGAATTCCGAGACGTTTATGGTCAGATAGTCCAGAAACTCTCTCAGTTTTGTATCGTCTTCTTTTATGGTTTTAAAATAATCTTCGTACTCCTTTATTCCCCATCTCTGCATAAGCATGTGGACTCTTCTGTGTATCTGGTTTTTGTAGGAGTTTAAATCCAGGCCCGTCAGTTTTTTTACGTTATTTTTGAAAATATCGTACTGGGGCGAATCGTAACTTGTTCTTTCTATCATGGGCGTATTCCTCTCCTGCTAAGATGATAACCGGCATGGTGATATTGTATCCTAAATCAGCCTTTATATACAGTTTCAAAACCTTTCGATGGTATAATTACGGGGGAGTATTTCAGATGACCGCTCTTTATTAAAGGGAGGAAAGTCCGGGCTCCGCAGGGCAGGACGCTGGGCAACCCCCAGTTGGTGCGAACCAAAGGAAAGTGCCACAGAAATATACCGCCCGCAAGGGTAAGGGTGAAAAGGTGGGGTAAGAGCCCACCGGGTGAAAAGTAATTTTCACGCCAGGCAAACCCCGTCCGGAGCAAGACCGAATAGAGGGGAACGACGCTGCCCGCCGACCCCCGGGTACGGTCGCGAAAAGGTCGCCGCGAGGCGAACTTCAGATAAATGGTCATCCGAGACAGAACCCGGCTTATGAAATGCTCCCCCCTTTGGATTTATCAAACAGGTCTTTAGGCCCATTTTTTCCTGATTCACAAGGGCCTAAAGGCCTGTTTGTATTTTGAAAATGGTGGTAGGGTGGGGTTAAGTGGGAGGAAATGTCGCAAAGTGGGAGGAAGTACCATGCTGGTGGGAACGTACGAACATAAAATCGACTCCAAGGCCAGAATAGTTCTTCCATCTAAGTTCAGGGAAGAACTTGGCGACAGCGTGGTTTCCACCATAGGTATCGACGGCTGCGTTTCATTTTACTCCCTGGCCGGATGGGAAAAAATCATGACGAAGCTTGAAAATCTCCCCTTTTCAAAGAGCAAGACCAGAGGGCTACTGCGAATAATGCTCTCAAGCGCCCACGAACTGCCGGTGGATTCCGCGGGCAGGGTACTTCTGCCCCAGGTGCTGAGGCAGCACGGGGATCTTTCACAGGACGTAGTCTTCGTGGGGGTTAACGATCACGTTGAGCTTTGGGACCGCGAGAAGTGGAACGCCTATCGGGAGGAAGTGGCCGCGGACCTTTCCGATATAGCGGAGGGAGTGGACGGATTTTGATGGAACACGTCCCCGTGCTTATAGATGAGATAGTAGCTTTTTTAAGAGGCAGGCCGGGAATAAAAAAAACACTTGACTGCACTTTGGGACTGGGGGGCTATGCAAGAGCTGCGCTGCAAGCGTTTCCGGACTCGCGGGTCTGGGGTTTGGACCAGGATGGGGACGCGCTTCGGGAGGCCGGAGAGAGACTGGCCGAATGGGGCGAAAGATTTCAGGCACTCAGGGGCAACTTTGCCGAAGCTCCGGAAATTGCAGGCCCTTACGCCCCTTTTGACGCCATTTTATTCGATCTTGGCGTGTCAAACATGCAAATCTCCGAGGCCGGAAGGGGTTTTTCCTTTCAAAACGACGGCCCCCTTGACATGAGGATGAACTCTGATTCGCCTTTTTCCGCATGGGACATAATAAATCGGAGTCCGGAAAAAGAATTGGCGGATATTTTTTGGAAATACGGAGAGGAACGCTTCTCCAGGCAGATTGCCCGGGGCATAGTAAAAAAAAGACAACAGGGGGTCGAGATTTCCACAACCGGCGAACTTGTTGCCCTGATTCGGGAAGTTCTCCCCGCGCCCGTGCAGAGAAAGATGGGAGGGCATCCGGCGCGAAGAGTTTTTCAGGCTCTGAGAATAGCCGTTAACGATGAACTTTCCGCCCTGGAGCAGGGACTGGAGGGGGCGCTTAAGCTGACGGCACCAGGAGGGATAATAGTCGTCGTAAGCTACCACTCCCTGGAGGACCGCATAGTAAAAAACTTTTTCAGGAAACTGCAGAGCGAGGGGCTGGGTACGGTGATAACAAGGCGCCCCATAGTGCCCTCGGAAGAGGAGATAGAGGCTAACTACAAGGCCAGAAGCGCCAAGCTGCGGATATTTGAAACAAAAAAACCGGGAAAGGAGGATTAGGAAGATGGAGAAGGAGAATGCCCCGAGAGCCGCTCCCTTTTTCTTAAGAAAAAAAAGTCCTTATCTTATACTTTTCGCCCTGATTTTTTTTGCTTCTTTTATGGGCCTCGGCGTACTGCGGCTTTATAGCTTCAGGCTTGAATACAAGCTCAACAGCGTCAACTCCCAGATCGACTCTCTGAGCGCGCAGCATGTGGCGCTTAAACAGAATATGTCCGCCCTGCTTTCCCCGGCAAGGGTGTTCGAATATTCAAAGAAACAGCTTGGGATGACGTATGCTTCAAATGTAAGGACGCTGCGTCTTGACGGCTTGCTGCTGGCAGACGCCGTGCCAACTGATCACAGAGTTGCCGGAGCTTCTTCGGAAGGAGAAGGCTGGTTCTTTTTCTTCCTGGAGAAAGCGATGGCGGGAGAATGATATTTTTCTGGCTTAATCCGGAGGGGTAGTCATGTTAAGACGTTTTGGAGGTTCTTACTGGCTGCTGATTTTCTTTTTTTTCGCCGTTCTTTTTTGGAGAGTTGCCTCCTTACAGCTCTTTCCGGACTCCCGGGTGGAAAAACAGTCAAGGAGGCAATACTGGAGCCGAATTAAGGTAAGTACGGACAGAGGCTTTATTTACGATGGAGCGGGCAGGGTGCTGGCCCTTTCCGTTCCCGTTCCCAGTTTTTTTATCGATCCCGCATTCTGGAATCCTGCGGATGGTCCGAAGCTTCGGGGCATTCTGCCGGATAGCGTTGTCTCCGTAATCTCCTCCCCCATGACGGGCCGTTTTTTCTCCCTCGTCAGAAAGGCGGACGAAGCAATAGCCGCAAAAATAAGAAGCCTTGAATTAAAGGGAATCTACGAGGTTGCTGAAAAAAAGAGGCTCTACCCTAATAAATCCCTGCTGGCCCATGTGCTTGGATTTTGCGATGTGGACGACAAGGGGCTTTCCGGCATAGAGTTGATCTGGGATAAAGTTCTCTTCTCACCGCCAGGGCTCAAGATGCTGGTTAAAGAATCCTCGGGCAGAATGCTGGACGTAAGCCGGCAGTCCGGGATCCCTTCCCGGGGAGGCCCCGGGTCAGTAAAGCTTTCAGTGGATTCAAGGATTCAGTTCATAGTGGAAAAACGGCTTGCCGAGGGCATAGCGGAACATGGGGCAAAATGGGGGACAGTCATCTGTATGGATCCCCAAACTGGCGCCGTGGTGGCCATGGCAAGCCTCCCCACTTTTAACCCCAACGTACGGGAAGAGCTGCTGAATTCGAAGAGGATGATTAATAACTCTGTGGGCATAACCTATGAGCCCGGCTCAACCTTTAAACCCATTGTGATGGCCATCGCTCTGGAAAAGGGGCTTGTGGGAAAGAATGAATCATTCAACTGTCCTTATTTGATTAAGGTAGCGGACGGACATATTTCGGAGGCCAACAGAGTCAGCTACGGAAAACTGAGCGTATCCGACATTCTTATTAAATCCTCAAACACGGGAATGGCCCAGATAGGCATGAGGGTTAAGCCCTTTGAAATGTATCATGGAGTCCGGGAGTGGGGCTTCAGCAAATCTCCCGGAATCGAGCTTAACGGCGTGGAGGACGGCATAATGGCCTCCCCTGAGCAGTGGAGAGGAGTAATTCCGGCAAACATTTCCATCGGTCAGGGACTGGCCGTTACCCCTTTGCACCTCGTTTCCGCCCTGTCGGCCATAGCCAACGGCGGAAAGCTTCTTAAACCCTATATTGTGTCGGAAGTAAAGGATTTTTCAGGAAAGATAATCCACAGGGGAGAGCGCCGTCTCGTCAGGGAGGTGCTGTCCCCTTCCGTGGCGTCCTGGGTTCTCTCTCTCTTGAGAGAGTCAGTCAAGCAGGGCACGGGAAAGCAGGCGGCCCTTCCCTATGTTTCCATAGCCGGCAAGACTGGCACCGCTCAAGTTGCCGAAAGAGGGGAATATAAAAAAGGGAAATGGGTCTCTTCCTTTGCGGGCATCTGGCCCTCCGAAAAACCTGAATACGTAATGCTGGTAGTGGTGGGAGAGCCCACAAAGGGCAAGTTTTACGGCGGCGACGTGGCGGCACCTCTTTTCAGGCGCATCGTGGAGGATATGTACCAGACGGGGCTCTTCGCCCGGGCGGGATTTGGGGGGTAGTTTCCGTGCCGCTTCTTTCATCTGTTCTTTCAGATTTTGAAAAAAAATACGGTCCCTCTCTCGTCCTTAAGTCGGAGGGAACCGGCGATCCCTTTGTCGGGCATGTGTCGGGGGACAGCAGGGACGTTTTGCCGGATTCTATTTTTTGCTGCGTTAAAGGAGAAAAGTTCGATGGTCTTGAGCACGCCGCCGCCGCCGCGAAAAACGGCGCCAGAGCGCTCCTGACCGACAGGGAATCTCCTGAGCCTCTTCCCCAGCTGCTGACCGATAATGTCAGGCGGGATATGGGAAGGCTGGCGTCGGTGGTCTACGGAGATCCCTCCACCAGGCTAAAGATGTTCGCAGTCACGGGTACCAACGGCAAAACTACCTCTGCGTGGATGATCAGGCATATCCTCAGCTCCTTCGGCATGAAGACGGGCATCTTCGGCACCATTGTCTACAATGACGGGAAGGGCGACAGGGATGCGGGGAGAACAACCCCAGAGAGCTATGAGATTCAGCGATCGCTGGCCGAAATGGTAAAAAACGGATGTTCCGCCTGCGTGATGGAGGCCTCATCTCACGGCATCGCCTTCGGCAGACTCGAAGGCTGCGCCTTTGACGGCGCCCTATTTACCAATCTCAGCGAGGAGCACCTTGACTACCACAAGACCCTGGAGGAGTATTATCTGGTCAAGGAGAGGCTCTTTTCCGACTTTATGAAGGCCGGCTGGAGGGGAGCATGCAACAGGGACGACGATTACGGAAAAAGACTGATAGAAAAATTTTCCTCAAACCTTGCCCACTTTGGTCTTAAACCCGAAGGAGAGGGCTTTTCCGCCCGGATAATTTCCTCCGACGCTGCGGGAAGCGAGTTTGAGGTCTCTTTGCCGGGAAGCGAAAAGATTTCTCTTTTTCTTCCCCTGCCGGGGCGGTTCAACGTGTATAATGCCCTGGGCTCCATCGCACTTCTTTTTTCCTTCATTAAAACCGCGGACGGCATGGCCGCCGCCCTGAAGACCATGCCCCAGGTTCCTGGAAGGCTTGAGCGCTACTTTTTTTCCAACGGAGCCTGCGCCGTAATTGATTTTGCCCATACTCCCTACGCCTTAAAAAACATTCTTTCCGAGCTCAGAGGCATGTGCCGGGGCTCCCTTACCGCCGTCTACGGCCACGGAGGAGAGAGGTTCGAACAAAACCGTTATTCGCTGGGACTTTATGGGGCGCAGTTTTGCGAAAAATTAATTATTACCATGGACAACCCGAGAAGCGAGGACCCGGCCAGGATTGCCGAACAGATCATGGAAGGAGTCCGGGCTTCGGAAAAAACCCCCGACGCCAGGATTATCCTGGACAGAAAAGAAGCGGTAAGAACAGCCCTGGACGAGGCCGGGGACGACGATATTGTCGTCATAACCGGAAAGGGGCCGGAGAGATTTATTTCCATAGGAGGGCGAACCATACCCTACTCCGACAGGGAGACGGTACTCGAATGGGCCAGGGAGAGAGGTTTAACATGGAGATGAATTCGTTTTCCTTTATCGCGGGGCTTGCGGACTCAGATCTGAAAGGCCCCGACGGACTTTTTACAGGGTCCTTTCTGGCGGACAGCAGGCTGGTGGGTAAGGGCGACGTTTTTGTGGCCTTCAAAGGGGAATCCGCCGACGGCCATGACTTTATCCCCGACGCCGTCAGGCGGGGCGCCGCCCTGATAATCTGCGGCGACGACTCTAATGTTCCCCCGGGCGTCTCCTGCGTCAAAGTGGCTGACACTTTTAAATCTCTGCCCCAAATGGCCAAAAAAAGGCTTGCTCTTCATCCGAGGCCGCTGGAAGTAGTGGCTGTTACGGGAAGTGTGGGCAAAACCACCACCAGAGAGTATCTTTCCCTATGTCTAAGAAAGGGCTTCCGGGTTCACTCGGCGGAACACAGCTACAACACCCTGATAGGCTGCTCCATGGCGATTCTATCCATGCCCTCGGACGCTGAAGTTCTTCTTCTGGAGATGGGCGCCAACCACAGGGGTGAAATAAGGGAGACAGCGGCTCATTTCCCGCCCACAGTCTCCATAATTGCCGAGGCCGCGGCGGCCCATCTGGAGGGGTTTGGTTCCACCGAGGGAGTAGTGGCCGCCAAGATGGAGATTGCTCTTTCGCCCCGGCTGAAGCGATTCTTTTATAACGGCGACAACGCCAGACTTCGGCAGGAGGCCTCTCTTCTGGGGGACGGAATTTTAAAAATATCAGTAGGTATTGGTGACTGCGACTACAGGATTGTCGCTCCCGCCTTCTCCATGGAAGATGGGGAGCCGGCACTGAGGTTTACCCTTGCCGCGCCGGGGGGCGACGTGGTGGTTAAATCCCGGTCCTTCGGCAAACACGCCGCCTATCCCGCGGCCTTCGCCGTGGCGGCGGCCATGGATCTCGGGGTCGACGGGCATAAGGCCGCCGCGGCCCTTGAGGAAGCGCA
>CAZXOD010000093.1:0-8607 GCA_964642285.1 uncultured Synergistaceae bacterium | reverse complement strand
CTTTAACATAGGGCAGGAGATTCCAAAACTAAGGAATCCCTCCATAGAATGATCGGTCAAAAACTACGCGCGGAAAACTCTTTTCCGGGCCTTGCTGGTACGCTCATTTCATTGCAAACAAGTAATTCAGCTACAGGCAAGGAGAATAAACTCTAAAAATACTTCTGTTATCAAACTGTTATTAAAAGGCAAAAAACTATCCTGGGAAACCGCTTAAATAGCGAATTTCCGGGATAGCTTTATTTACTACACTCGGTAGAAAGTGCCGGACTGAAAAGCCCGTAAAACCAAATATTTTCCCTTCTATTGGGCTTATTGTGGTCAACATTGTGGTCAATTTTTATTTCGGCTCAAGCATCAACCTGATGCTCAGTCTCAAGCTTAATCTGTTTTCATACAAAGCAAAAAGCGCCTCGACTTAACGAAACGCTTTCAGGAACTCCTTCTACGCACGGCAGATGAGCTGACTAAATTATAGTCAGCTCAGGAACGCTTGTCAATAGATTTTCCGAAAAAAATTCTCAAGCACGCGTTTCTCCGATCATAATTTGGATAAGCCACACAGCTTAACCCATTGCTATTATATGCGAAACATCAGCGAAAAATTCATCACTTTATTTTTGACGTCGAGTTTATGTACTGCTGAATCTTCTTGCGCAAAGTATGGTCTCGCTCAAGATAAAACGCCGTGACGAGCAGGAAGAATGTGCCTCTCCTCTCCAGCACAACCATAAACCGTTCTTCCTCTAAAAGCAGATGGACGCGATTCCCGTTCCACTTCGGTTGCTTCTCCTCTTCCCAGACTTTTACGCCTTGGCATTCGATGCACTTAGTTGGATCACATTTATATTTTTCAATAAAGCTTCGAATCCAGCGTATGCGTTCACAGCGACGCATATCCGGAACACGTTCACAGTCTTTAAAATAGTCCTGCGAAGTGACATGAAAGAAAGCTTGCTCCTTATTACCTTCCATCGGATGTTTGCGGATATTCACTGGCTTGTTTTCAAAACACGGCTTCGTGGCGATAAAATCATTCTTGAATATCTCGTATAGCACGGCTTCATATCTACCCCAATCCCCATAGTCATTAAACTCTTCAAGGCAGGGCAACCAGCAATTATTCTTCATTTGTGCCTATCTCGATTCCCACATAAAGAGATTAAACTTTTCTTCACGCAGGAGAGTGCTTTTTTGTAATGTTAATCCGGAGCGCTTTTTGATAAGCTCAATTATAGCTAGCTTTGCAGTGCTTTTTTCATGCCCATCCTCAAATACGCGGTTCGCGTAACCAAGCGCACCGATAAGAATGTCGACAATCTGCATGATTTCAACTTCATTGGAGCGTATTGGCTGTAAGCGCTGAACTATTTTTTGCTGAAAATCGTAGTTTGCGTTACTCAACATCTCTCGCAGTTTTTGAGCCTTACGGTTTGAGCGCGTATCTTTGATATAGATA
This sequence comes from uncultured Synergistaceae bacterium, assembly GCA_964642285.1. Classification (GTDB taxonomy): domain Bacteria; phylum Synergistota; class Synergistia; order Synergistales; family Aminobacteriaceae; genus Aminivibrio. The sequence goes on along the minus strand of CAZXOD010000093.1, from coordinate 7,148 downwards.
TAAATTTCGAAGAGGTCTTCCTGCGTCAATATTTGCTTGAGCATCTCAAAATACATCTTGTAGTACCAGTCATCGTGAGTCTGGTTAAAACGCTCATGGTCTAAGCTTCCCTTGTCTGGAATAATCACGGCACGAAGGCGCAATCGCTCGTCATCAAAAAAATAGTTAACGAGGTCGGAGTATAGTTGCACGTTCGAAGGGCTGATTTTAATCCATTTCAGTTCGGAGGCCGGCGATATACCATTGCGCTTCTTGATTTCACGGACACGCGCATTTATCTCACGCACCTCGAAACGAGGACACCAAACTGCTCCCAGCACCATGACATTGATGCTGTCGTGTTCCAGATGGCAGCTCTCGTCACAGTAAATATTGAAGTTGGACATTTGCATGGACCTCCATTGGTTCTAATTGCACTTTATATATAGCTTTATGGCTTTTCGGGCAAGTGTGCGTGCCTACACCAGCCCTACCTTAAAAAGGTGTAAAATCCCTAAAAATAAAGAATTTGTTCAAACCGCAGGGCTGGCAGTCTTGGTTCATGGAAACTGCCTTAAACTACCAGCCTGGGGTGTTGCATTTCCTTTGTGAAGATGTCCTGCGGATTTAGGTTTGATTTAGTACCTTACGCCTGAAAATGTCAGGATTCCTCCGCCAGGCCCACTTTGGTGGCCGCCAGATGGCTGCTGATATTGAGCCCGTAGACGGACTTCATGGCCCGCACCGCGGCAAGCAGCTTTAAAAGGTCTATCCCCGTGGCTATGCCCATGCTTTCAGCCATGTTGACCATGTCCTCCGTGGCGGCGTTCCCGGCGGCGCCGGGGGCGAAGGGGCACCCTCCCAGGCCTCCCGCGGCGGCGTCGAAGGCCGTAAAGCCAAGGGCCATGGCGGCGGCCATATTGGCCAGGGCCATGCCGTAGGTGTCGTGAAGGTGGAGGGCGAAGGGGTAGTCGCCATATTTCTCCCGGACCGCCGACAGAGTAGCGGTAAGATATTTGGGATCCGCCGTCCCGATGGTGTCCGCAAGGGTTATGCCGTCGGCCCCCGCCTCCAGGGCGGCGTCAATCACCCGGAAGACCTTCTCAGGCGGCACGGGTCCCGCAAAGGGGCAGGCAAAGGCGGTGGCCGCCGATACCCGCAGTTTTACGGTTCCTCTTATCTCCGCCACTTTTTTCATCTCGGCGACGGATTCCTCCACCGTCCTCCTGGTGTTGGCCATGTTGTGGTCCTCGCTCGCCGATATGACAAAGTTTACCCAGTCGGCGTCCGCCGCGAGGGCGCCCTCCGCTCCCCGGAGGTTCGGTATGAGGGCCACGGAGGTTGTTTTCCCCTTCCACTTTTTATTGAACTCCGCCATGACCTCGGCGGCGTCGGCCATCTGGGGGATGGCCTTGGGGCTTACGAAGGAGGTGACCTCCATGAAGGAGACGCCCGTTTCAGCCAGGCTGTCAATGATGGCGATCTTGTGCTCCGTGGGGATGAACTCTTTTACGCTCTGGAAGCCGTCCCTGGGGCAGACCTCCATGATCTCGATTTTTGGGGGCAGGTTAAGGGAGGCCATCTTTATATGGCCCCCTCTTCCCGGAGCGCGCTGATCTCTTCCTCCGTGTAGCCCAGCAGTTCGCCCAGGACTTCATCGTTGTGCTGGCCGAGGGCGGGGGAGGGGGTCCGTACGGTCGCGGGAGTACCCGACAGCTTGATGTGAGCGCCGGTGACCTTCATCTTGCCCGCTACCGGGTGCTCAAGGTCGACGAACATCTCCCTGTCCCCCGCGATGTGGGGGTCGTTCGCCACCTGGGCGATGTCGTAGATGGGAGCGCAGGGGATTCCCGCCCCGTCCACCATTTCGAAAATTTCATCCACTGTGTGCTTCGTGGTCCACTCCTCCACGATCTCCTTAAGTTCCTCGTGGCGGGCGACTCTGTCGGCGACATGAAGATATCTGGGGTCACCGGCGAGTTCAGGCCTGCCCATTACTTTGCATAGGCTGACCCAGAGCTTGTCATTGCCCGCGCCGATGACCAGGCTGCCGTCTGAGCCCCGGAAGGAGTCGTAGGGGTAGGTGGACTCGTACCGGTTGCCGATGCGGGTAGGCACGCGGCCCTCCACCAGGTAGATCATGTTTATTATCTCAAGGCTTGCCACGGCGGAGTCCACCAGGGCCACGTCAACCTTCTGCCCCTCGCCGGTCTGAATCTTGTTGTAGACGGCGGCCAGAATGCCTATGGCGCAGGAGAGCCCGCCCAGGACGTCTCCCATGGCGGTGCCGGTGCGGGTGGGTTCTCCCCCCGGCCAGCCGGTGGTGCTCATGAGGCCGCTCATGGCCTGGGAGATGATGTCGTAGCCGGGCTTCTGGCTGTACCGTCCCGTGTGGCCGAAGCCGGAGATGGCGCCGTAGACCAGGCCGGGGTTGACTTTTTTAAGATCCTCATAGCCCAGGCCGAGCTTTTCCATGGTGCCGGGGCGGAAGTTTTCGATGACCACGTCCGCCTTTTTGACCAGGTCCAGAAAGATGGCCTTGCCCTTAGGATTCTTCAGATTGAGGGTTACGCCCTTCTTGTTTCTGTTGAGGTTCATGAAGTAGGCGCTCTCGCCCTCCTTGAAGGGGCCCATCTGCCTCGTGTCGTCCCCCGTCCCCGCCTGTTCTATCTTGATGATCTCCGCCCCCATGTCGGCAAACATCATGGTGCAGAACGGTCCTGCCAGAACCCGCGTGAGGTCCAGCACCTTAAGCCCTTCAAGGGCGCCTTTTCGCGTCATTTTGTAAAAAACTCCCTTCCTGTTTGGTTTCCCCTAGAATTTTGTAAATATAAAAGTCTCCGCCGTTGTTTTCAGGCGGCTTCAGAAAAATGTCCTGCTCCCCAGCCATCCTATCTTCCCCTGGGGCCAGTTTCTCGTGTCATAGTTCTGCTTGATGTATCCGGGGAGGCCGTCGTCGCCGTACCACGGTATTCCGTCCCCCTGATGGAGTCTCCGGGCAAACATATAGGCCTCCAGGACGCTGACCTTCCCGTTCCCGTCCGCATCCGCATTGGGCGTCCAGGGGGCCCCGTTCCTGTCCAGGGCGTAATCCCCGTCCAGGGTCTCGCCGAGCAGTGCGGCGGCGAACCAGTAGAAAAAATCGTTGTAGACCGGGACGTTTACGGGGTTTGTTGTGCTGTATCTGTGGGCCCGGGAGGAGCGCTGCTCCGCCGCCGCGGAGAAAATTATCCTCCCCGGGGCTCTGAGATCGTCTATGAAGCCCCCCGAAAAGCACTGTTCAAGGTGAATTATCATGACGCGGTATTTCTGTATCCGGGCCAGGTCCTCCGCGAAGTCGTCGTCGTAGTATCTGCCGCTGCGCATGATAATGCTTTCGTCGACCTTCACCGTGTCCCTCATGTCGCCGTCTCCGTTCAGGTCCAGGCCGAACTGGGCCTCCGAAATGGCGTCGTAGGGCTCCCCGGAGTTGGTTACCCTTCCCCCGTAAATCCCCGGGTCAAGGCTCCCGGACCGCTCCTCTAAAAAACCGCCGCCGTGATTATTGGTCATGATGTAGATAAGATCGTTCTTTCCCGAGACGGCGCCAATGTCCCTGAAGCAGCGCTGAATTTTGCTCCTCGTCGCCGGGCCGCTAAGGGGCATGGTCCCCTCCAGCTTGCCTTCGGTCTCGTCCGGAGGGAAACCGTCCCAGTAGAACACGAAGATGTCCGCCGCCCCGAATCCCCTGCCCAGAAGGATGTTGTACATGGTAAGCAGGTCGTTCCAGTAGCGGATGTGGTTGTTTTCCGGAGAGCCTCCTCCCGCGATAAGTATGGCGAAATTTTTGCCGGGAACCAGGTCTTCCGGCCTGAATCTCTCTAGTTTTCTCAGGAGTTCCGGCTTGCGGAGCCCTTTTCGGCCGCCGGGAGCCGCGGAGGGCGCCAGAATTTTAATCCCCTCCGGGACGGCAGTCTTCAGCACGGCCCTGGAATCTTTAAGGGGCGAGCCGGGGGCCGGTTTTTCAACTATGCCGGAGACGGTGATTTTGTCGCCGGATTTCAGCCCGGCGGGCCTGGGGCCGACGATGGGAACGTAGCAGCCCTCGGGGAGCATCATGTTGTATTCGGTCCTGGAAATGTCGTCGATTATCATGGGGACCGAGCCGCCGTAGTAGTACCCGGTTACGGAAACTTTCTGCCCCGTCATTGACAAAATCCTGGGAGATACGGACAGAGCCTGAGCCGCGCCCGCGGCCGCCCCCCGGGGAGGGAGCTTCGGGGCCGCCGTCGCGGCGGCGGCAAAAATACATATCAGAACGGCGGACGCTACTAGAACCAGGCGACGTTTCATTTTTCTCACCTCCGGGATAAAAATCCAGGAAAATAGTGCATGTCCTCAGGGGACTTTGCCCCCTACCTGATGAAGCCGCTGATCCGCTTGTAGAGCTTGAGCGCCGCCAGGGAGACCACGAGCCCCTTGAAGAGGTTGAAGGGGACTACGCCGTAGAGGACGAGGCTCTTAGTATCGCGAATGGCGGGGACCACCGCCGACGACAGGGCGATTATCTTTTCCAGGGGGACTATCTTCGAATAAAAGGGCAGCAGAATCCAGTAGTTGGCCAGGGCCGCCGTGACGGTCATCACTGCGGCGCCCGTCGCCAGTCCGGCCATGGCTCCTTTTTTTGTGCGCCGCCTCCGGTAGATTATCCCCGCGGGGATTACGAAGGCGCTTCCGGTGATGAAGTTGGCCAGCTCTCCCACCCAGGCGGTGGACGTGGCCAGGGAGTGAATCAGGTTTTTTACCAGCTCGGTAAGCATCCCCGCCGCCGGTCCCCAGGCGAAGGAGACGATGAGGGGCGGAAGGTCCGACAGGTCCATCTTTAAAAAACCGGGGAAGACGGGCAGAGAGAAATCGAGAAACATCATAAGGGCGCCCGCGGCTCCCATCAGCGCCGTCCACACCATTCGTCTGGTGGAGTTGAGTGCAGCAGCTTCCATAAAAGCAGATTGCCCCTTTCCCGTAACTGACCGGAAACCGTATCTTTTTTCCGGTCACGGATAATGATACACTTATTTTCCCCCGCTAGCCAGAGGGAGCGGGGCTGTCTGTTGACAAGCGGGGGACTTTTCCATAAAATTAACAGCAAATTAGAAATAAATGATCCTGAGGAGAGATAGCATTGAGAATCGCCATAGTGGGCGCCACCGGCGAAGTAGGCCGGACTATAACAAAGGTGCTTGAGGAACGGAAAGTAAGCCCTGAGACCGCGGACTTTTATTCGTCGGCGAAGAGCGCGGGCTCTGAAATAGAGTTCAACGGCCGCTCATATACCGTAAAAGAACTGACAAAAGAGGCTATGGGGGCTGGGTACGACTACGTGTTCTTCTCCGCCGGAGGGGCCGTCTCCGGGGTGTACGCGCCCCTGGCGGCGGAGGCGGGGAGCGTGGTCATAGACAACTCCTCGGCCTTCAGGATGGAACAAGCCATTCCGCTTGTGGTGCCGCAGATCAACGGCGACCTGCTGCAGGGGTACAGAGGCATCGTGGCAAACCCCAACTGCTCCACCATACAGATGGTCCTCGGCCTCTATAAAATTCACGGGGAGTACGGACTGCGGACAATAGTCGTCAGCACCTACCAGTCGGTCTCCGGGGCGGGGAGGAGCGGCATTGACGAGCTTATGGAGCAGGAGCGGGGAAATATGGCGCCGAAGAAGTTCGCCGCCCAGATCCACAGAAACCTGATCCCCCGGATAGGAGAAGTACTGGATAACGGCTTCACCGACGAGGAGATGAAGATGGTCAACGAGACCCGCAAAATCCTTCGGGACCCGGATATCTCCATATGGCCTACGGCGGTGCGGGTCCCCGTGCTCTTCTGCCACTCGGAGGCCGTCTTCGGCGAGACAAAGCGGCCCTTCGACCTGGAGGGGCTGACGGCGGCCCTGGAGGTGAGCGAAGACGTGGTGATTCCCGCCCCCGGCAGGGACACCCCCCTGGACGGAGCGGGCACGGATGACACCCTGGTAAGTCGGGTGCGGGCCTTCGACGACCGGCGTTTTCTGATGTGGAACGTGGCGGACAATATCCGGACCGGAGCGGCCACCAACGCGGTGAGGATCCTGCTCAAGCACAGGGAGCTTAACGGGTAACTTAACGCATGGAATAAAAGACGAAGGCCCCGGGCAGATGCCCGGGGCCTTTTTAATAGTCTCCGGCCGTTCCTCAGGGCCGCTCTGATAAGGTCACCAGCAAAATCTCCCCTTCTCCGCCGCCGGCGCACCTGATGGGGAAGTTGCAGGGGTAGTCCTCCAGGAGAAGGAGCTCCAGCTCGTTCAGGGAGACCTCTTCACCTTTCCATTCTGCCCTGACAGTACCCTTCAGGCACAGGAGGGCAGTCTGCTTTCCCAGCAGGAAGAGGCGCTTCCCCCCGCTTCTGGCGGGGATCCGCCTGCACTCGCAGGAGACGGCCTCCCGGGAGCTTATGATGTTTAGGTCAGTGCAGGGCCCCCCCTGCAGGGAGCACATGACGTCGTCCTCCCCCCGGAAGCCGATGGATGAGAAGGGAGCGGCCAGGGAGACCTTCATCCCCCGGAGCTCCAGGTCCAGCCCGTCCCCGGTCAGGAGGAAGAGAATTCTGTCGCAGCCCGGGTAGTGGGAGAAGGGCCCGCCCTCGGTCACGTCCGCGGAGCTGAGCCTCCACAGGAAGTCCCCTTTTTCAACGGTCGCCCCGCCGGGGTGAATATGAATCTCCCTGGTGACGCCCAGGCCGTTTTTCCAGGGCCTTTCGATAAAGTCCCCCGGCCTTTTCACGGTAACCTTCATGTTTATTTTTTCCCTTTTTTGTCGAACAGAGCGTCCACCGCGGCCTTTACCGCATCCTCCGGGGCCTCGTAGGGAAGGGTAATGTGGTACTGACCCTCGTACTTGCGGTTCACTTCCCTGCCTACCTCCATGGCGTTGGGGTTTCTGGCCCAGGCCCGCCGGGCTACCCCGCCCAGGACGTCCCACATCATGGCCGACTTTATTATTTCGTCGGTGGACTCCTGGCCGTCAAGCACCAGGCCGAAGCCGCAGTTGATTCCCTTGCCTATGCCCACGCCGCCGCCGTTGTGGATGGCGCAGAGGCTCATGCCCCTGGCGGCGTTGCCGGCGAAGCAGAGGGTGGCCATGTCTGCGCAGATGTTG
>CAZXOD010000092.1:0-8656 GCA_964642285.1 uncultured Synergistaceae bacterium | reverse complement strand
ACTTTTTTTCGTTTCGGACATTATAGCCCTCCCGGGGGAGACCGTCAACCTCGGAAGGCAGAATCACCGATCCGGCACTTCAATCCTTTCCGGTCGGCCTTATTTTTGTACATCTTCCGGTCCGCCTCCATTACCAGCTCCTCCAGCGGAACGGGAGCATGGGGGAGCCATTCGCTCCTGCCCATGCTCATGGCGAGGCGGTAATCCCTGGCGTTCTCCTCGTTGGTCCGGCAAATTTCTCTTTCAAGGCGGGCGGCGATATGGGCGGGCTCTTCTTTCCCGTCCTGAAGCATGAGGACGGCGAACTCGTCTCCGCCGACCCTTCCCTTTATATCCGAGGTCCTGAAGGTCTCTCTGAGAACATCGGCCGCCTCTTTGAGCACTTTATCTCCTTCTTCGTGACCGAGAGTATCGTTTACTTTTTTGAAGCCGTCCAGGTCAAAATAAAGGCAGCTTGCCCTGAAGCCCATCCTCGCGGCAAGCTGGAGGGAGTTTTCCGCCAGAGAGAAAAAACCTCTGCGGTTATACAGCCCCGTAAGGTAGTCGGTGACTGATTCGGCTTTCACCTGATCCCTCAGGCGGGCCATCTCGGTAATATCCCTTATGGTGGCAAACCTTACAAGCCTTCCGTCCCAGGTGCAGGTGCCAGTGCGCATATCCCCCACCACCTTCTCCCCTCCGGGACGATCGATTATTACCTCCCGGTTCTCCTCCTCCGCGGCAAGAGGGATGGGAAAGGGTCTGCCGATAAGCTCGGACGCAAATTTCTCCAGAAGAAGTTCCGCTGCCGGATTAGCGTAAATCACCCGGTTCTCCCCGTCTACCACCACAACGGCGTCGGCGGTGGTCTCCATGAGGGTGTGGAGATTAGCCTGCACCCTCTTAACTTCTTCCAGGGCGTTTCTGTAGTCTCCTCCCAGCTTCTCCAGCTTGCTGCTCTGCATTACCGCCGCCTCGAAGGTAGAGAGCAGGAGGTCTATGATCTGAACCCTGTCGGCGCTCAGCTTATAATACTGACCGCCGAAGAAAACTTCCTCCGATACCAGGGTCTGTCCGGTTTTTCTTAACTCGCGGTTTTTCAGGACATGCTCTACCCGTCGAACAAGATGCGCTCCATCGTAGGGCTTGGTTAAAAAATTGTCTGCCCCGCACTGGAGCCCCTGGATTACGTCCCCGGGATCGGACAGGGAGGTGAGGAGTATGACCGGAATCGACTTTGTAGAGGAGTTATTTTTTATCCTGCGGCACATCTCGTACCCGTTCATACCGGGCATTACAACATCCGTTATGACGACGGCGGGTTCGTGCTCAACCGCCGCCTCGTAGCCTTCCTTTCCATCCCTGGCGGAGATCACAGAATAACCGTTTTCCGTAAGGAGTCTTTCCAGCCTTTTTGACTGGGTAATGCTGTCCTCAACTATGAGGACGGCGGCTCCGCCTTTAGCACTGTTCATCGTCCCACACCTTTTTCGCCTCTTTTGTCAGCTCCCGCGGGCCCTGGTCTCCTCCCCGCCGTCATGGCTGAAAGTATCCCCGCGAGATCGGCGGGAGAGCCCGTATGTCCAGCGGCGTCAATTCTGGCCGCCTCCCCAGGCATACCCCATATGACCGACGACTCCCTGTCCTGGATTAAAGTGGCGGCGCCCAGGTTTTTTAACATTTTCATCTCCTTCACACCGTCGGCGCCCATGCCCGAGAAGAGCAAGGCGGCGCAGTTACTGCCGCAGACCTCCGCCACCGAGCGGAAGAGTCGCGAAACTGAAGGGCGGACCATATGCTCGGGCTCGTCGTCTGAAAGGTTGATAACGCCCCGTCTTTTCATCACAAGATGTCTGCCGCCGGGGGCGACGTACACTCTTCCCGGGACGAGAATTTCTCCATCTCCGGCAACCCCGGTCCTCAGAGAGGATTCTCTGTCCAGCCAATCGGCAAAGCCCGGCGTAAAACCGTCCGCCATGTGCTGCACCACGAGCACAGGGCAGGGGAAGTCTCCGGGAAGGTTGCGCAGAAACGCCGCTAGTGCCTGAGGGCCTCCCGTAGAGGCGCCGGCGGCGACAACCTCCAGCTGCCGGAGGGGGGGCGGGCAGCTATGACCCGCCGCCGCGGGCAGTCTTTTTCTGAGCCTGAAGACCTTTGCCTCCGCCGCCTCCCTTACGGCGCCAAGAAGCTCCGTCCGGTACTCCCCGCCGGTTTCAAAAAAATTTTCCGGCTTGGACAGCACAGCTACGGCCCCCGCCGCCATGGCATCGAAGGTTTTTTCCACCTCCATGGGATTCCACTTTGAACTTACTATCACCACCGGGACGGGTTTTTCCGACTCCATAATCCTTCTGGTTGCCTCGAAGCCGTCCATGCCTTCCATCTGTATATCCATGGTCACCACGTCCACCGTCCGGTTTGAGAGAAATTCAACCGCCGCTTCGCCGCTGTCCGCAAAAGACTCGACTCTGATGTCGGGAGCCGACTCCAGGATTTGGGCGAGCAGCTTCTGACTGAAGGGCGAGTCGTCCACCACCAGGACTCTTATCATTGCGGCCATCCTCTCTGCTCTTGCCGGTTACGTCAGCCTTCTTATAACGTCCAGAAGCGCTCCCTGATCAAATCCGCTTTTAACGATATAGGCGTCGGCTCCCGCCGCCGCCCCTCGCTCCCTGTCCTCCTCCGATTCCAGGGAGGTCACGAGGACCACCGGCGTCTCCGACAGTCCTTCCGCCGATCTTATCCGGGAGGTAAGTTCAAAACCGTTCATCCGGGGCATCTCTATGTCGGAGACCACAAGGTCGGCCCCCTCAACGGAAAAAATATCCAGGGCCTCCATGCCGTCCGCCGCGGTCAGGACGCGGTACCCGGCGGCGGTGAGAATGTTTTTAAGAAGGGTTCTGGAGGTGATGGAATCCTCAGCCACCAGAATTTTAAGGGGCTCATTCTTTTCCTGGACTGACGACTGTCTTCCGCGGAAGGATTCTTTTGACGCGGACTTCAAGAGATCGCCGCAGTGGAGCACAGGAACCACTTCCCCTGTCCCAAGCACGGTAACCCCCGCGACATTCCGCACTCTTTTCAGGCGGTCGCCCATGGATTTAAGGAGCACCTCCTGCTCGTCCGCCACCCTGTCCACTATGAACGCAAGCCAGGAATCTCCGGCGCCTGCCGCCACCACGGAGAACGCGTCCTTCTCCAGGGCGTCGGCGGGGGACGGGAGCTCAAGAACGGCGCCCAGCCTCACAAGTCCGCAGGGCCTGCCGTCCAGGATTACGGCCTCCCGGTTTTCGACTCTTTTAACGTCGCTTCGTGAAACCCGGGCCACTCTTCTCACATTTGCCGTCGGGAGGACGAACAACCGCCCCCACTCCTCCACTATTACGCCCCTGAAGGTGGCGAGGGTGACGGGAAGAGAGATGGAAAATACAGTCCCCTTTCCGGGAACGGAGGTCGCGGAGATCCTGCCCCCCATGTTCTCCACTCCCTCCCGGACAATGGCCATGCCCAGCCCCCGGCCCGAGACCTCCGTTATGATGGAGCTGGTGGAGAGGCCTGACTGAAATACAAGCATAAGGGCGGCCTCGTCGCTCATCAGCCTTGCCTCGGCTCCGGTGATCAGTCCCGATTTTACGGCCCTTTCCCTCAGGGCACGAGGGTCGATGCCCCTGCCGTCGTCGGCGAGGGTCACTTCAACCCTCCCCCTCTCCACGGAGGAGACGGAAAGAGTTATTTCTCCTTTTTCAGTCTTTCCCGCCGCCCTGCGGTCCCGGGGGCTTTCAATGCCGTGATCAACGGCGTTTCTGACCAGATGGATGAGGGGGTCTTTCAGTCCCTCCAGGATTCTTTTGTCCACCTCGGCGTCGCCGCCGGCCACCCTCAGGTCCGCCTCCTTGCTCAGGTTCCGCGAAAGGTCCCTTACTATTTTGGGAAAACTCTGAAGCAGGGTGGAAAAGGGAAGCATGACGGCGGATCGGGCCTCCTCCAGGAGGTTTTCGACGGCGACTCTGGCCGACTCTCCGCCCTCGGCCAGATTTTTTTCCAGGGCTGCGGCGAAGTCCCGGGCCCGGCGAAGCCTGGCGCCTCCCTTTTGGAAAAACTCCCCTAATTCGGCGGGTAAAGGGTTTGCGGCGGTCAATCTTTTTATAGCCTCTCCGGCCTTGCGCCACTCCGCCAACCCTTCCGCCAGCAGGAAGCGCAGATCCCCGGCCTCTGCAAGCCTGGCGGCGAAGGCCTGATTCACTGAGATAAGCTCCTCAGCCTCAAGAAGAAGTCCGTCCAGCTTCGAGGCGGCAATGCGAACCGTCTCATGGGCGGTCGCCTTTGAATGCTGCGGGGCAGGAAGCCCGTCCTCATCTTCACAGGAAATGGCCGGGGCTGCGGAGCTCTCCTCCGGGACTCTTACCGGAGGGACGTCCCGCGGAGGACCTTCGGCCTTAACCGCGTCCCCTGACGCTGTAAAGCCGGGTCCCCGGGGGGCCGAAAGGACCGCCTCCAGACTTTTTTTAATCTCCCCGGCCCGCCCCCCCGGGTCGTCTCCCCCTGAGGCGACCATATCGGCGATAAGGTCGGAGGCGCGCTGGAGGATATCAAACTCCTGCCCCGAAGGGTGGAAAATTCCTTTTTTTATCTCCGAGAAGATGGTCTCCATTACCTGGCAGACCTCTGAAATACGGGGCATCTGCACCGCCTGGGCGGCGCCCTTAAGGCTGTGAGCCGCCCTGAAAATCTCCTCCACCTCTTCCCCGGAGACCGTACCCTCTTCCATGTCCAAAAGGCCAGTTACAATGGTCTGGATGTACTCCTCAGCCTCGGGCACAAAGTCTTTTCTCAGTTCCTCCAGAAACTCCCTTTCGCTCTGATTCATCATGGCTAAGCCGGCGACAAGTTTCCGGTCAGACCCTGTATCTTTCCACAAGGGCCGTCAGCCTGCGCCCCATATCCCTGAGATGTCCCGCCGCTGATTCAACTTCCTTCATCCCCGCCACGTTGAATTTGCCCGCTTCCCGGATGCTCTCCATGGCCCCGGCGGCCTGGGCCACCCCGGTAAGCAGCTCGTTGTTGGCGGCGGCAATCTGGGCAGCCGACTGGGCCGCCTCGGAAAACCGCCTTGTCAGCGCGGAGACGGATTCTCTGGAGGGGCCGGCCTCCTTCGAACCTCTCTCAACGGCCTTGGAGCCCTGCTCTATCGCCATTACCGCGGCCCCGGTGGCCTTCTGAATCTCCCTGAGGATCCTCTGAACCTCCCTGGCCGACTGTCTGGACTGTTCCGCGAGGCTCTTTATCTCCCGGGCAACGACGGAGAAGCCCTTCCCCTGCTCTCCGGCCTTGGCTGCCTCCACTGCGGCATTCACCGCCAGAAGGTTGGACTGTTCTGCCAGATCCTCCACCGTTTCGGCAATCTCTCCCACTTCCTGACTCTGCTCGCTCAGCCGGATGATGGTCTCGGAGATGGAGTTCATCTGGTCGCCTATGTTCCCCACCGTCTCAAAGAGAGCGTCAGTGACTGATTTTCCCTGTTGAACCAACAGCAGTCCCTGCTGAGAGTGCTCCGCTACCTCCCGGCTTTTCTTTGTAGTGATCTCGGCGGTAGTGCGGACCTCCTCCATGGTGGCCGTAGTCTCCACCACCGCTACCGAAGTCTCCTCCGCCCCCGCCGCTACCTGAGACACGGAGGCTGAGATCTGGGCGGCGGCCGACGTCAGCTCGGCGGTCACCTCGCCGATGCCGGAGATCTGGGCTCTGAGACCGGCGGAAAGATCGTTGACAGCGCCCGCAAGGACCCCGACTTCATCCTTTCTGGAAAGAAGTTCCCCGGGCGCCTCCGCCGAAAGGTCGCCCTCCCTGATGCGGGTCAGCAGCTCAACGCCGACGGCAAGAGGCTTGGTGATGCTTCTGGAGATGCCCGCCGTAAGGAGAATCGCCGTAAGCACCCCTGCCGCCAGCACCATTCCGTAAAGTTTCCCCAGGAAGGAGGCCGTAGCCATGTTATCTTCAACAATAGCCGCTGTCTCTTTTTGAATATGTTTCACGAGGTCTTCCAGGGTGGTCCCCATGACGTCCGACACCGGCAGAATCACGGCCATCAGCTCCGAGTAACCTTGATACAAGTCTCCTCTTTCAGCCTCGGAAGAGGCTTCGCTGAGATTTTTTAATTTATCGTCCAGTTGGTCCTGATATTTATTCCATACTTCGTACTGACCCTTTAAAATTTCAAGAAGCCGCTCCCCCCTGAGGCTGTGCCGCTTGGACTCCGACACAGTCTCCCAGGCTTCGTTCATCTCCTCCCTGGCCCTTAATCTTCGCTCCAGGATATAGCCTATATTGGCGCCCTTGTGAAAACGGCCCTCGGACCGGAGTCCCTCCAGACTCTCGGCCCTTACAAGCATCTCCAGGTAGTTCAGCCGCGAAAAGGCCAGCATGTCCGGTATCCTGTTCTGTCCCACATATTCAAAATCCGTTGAAAGCCTGCTGATGCCCGCCATGCCGGCAGCTCCCAGCAAAAAGGCTATGATCGTGACCGCCCCGAAACCCAGGGCAAGCTTTCTGCCTATCTTAAGGTTGCTCCATGTCACTGCGTCTACCTCCCCAGAGATTTTTCAGGGTTCCTCATCGACGATCAGTCCCCTGTTCTCAAGAATTTTTTCCCCGTCAAGCACCGTAAGATCTTCCCCGCAGATGCCCGCCGCATAGGCGGAAGCTCCCCCGGTCGCCGCGGAAAGAGGAGGATGGAGATCTTCTCTCCTTATCCTGGCGATGCCGGTTATTTCGTCGGCCAGAAATCCCATCTCCCCTTTGCCGTCGGTCATAACTATGACGCCGGGACGAGTCGCCCCGCGGTCCGGAATTTTGAAAACAATTTTTAAATCCACCACCGGAACTATCCTGCCTCTGAGGTTGACCACACCGGACAGAAAGGAGGGAGCGCAGGGCAGGGGCGTGATTTCAAAGGAAGGGAAAACTTCTTCGACAAAGGAGAATTCAAGTCCGTAACGCTCGCCTCCCAGCATAAATTCAACGATGTCGACCCACTCTCCGGCCTCTTCCTCCGCGACGGCGGCCAGTTTAAGAGCCCTCTTGCGGAAAATGGCCGCTTTTTTTTCTCTTATCGAATTTTCACATACAGTCATTTTTAACTCCCCGGTTTACAAGTGCTGTCTGATACCGTCGCGGAGCTCCCGCACAGTTTTTAGCAAGTCTTTCGCCGTCTGCCCGTCTCCCTCCGGAGGAAGGCAGTCAGCGGGCATACGGGCCAGGGCTTCCTCGGCATTCCTGAGGTTTCTCTCTGCCTCGGCGAGCCTTCCCTCACCAAGGGCCATGGCGCCAAGAGCATAATGGGCCATAACGAAGTCCGGGTCAAGGTATAGAACGCTCCTGAGCGTCGCCGCGGCTTCTCTCCTGTTCCCCATCTCCTGATGGATGAGGGACCGGAGATAAAAAAACACTGGTTCTGTCCCATTTTGCTCCATGGCCTTTTCCAGCTCATCAAGGGCTTCATTTAACCTGCCCTCATCCGCGAGCCGCTTTGCCCTGTCGGCGCGGGATAAAGCTGCAGGCTCCTCCGGTTGCCCTTCTGTTGGTTTGTTTTTCGTCGGCGGGATTATGCGATTCGGTACTCCGCCGCCTGCGGGCTGCTCTTCTCGCGCGGGGCGGAGGGAATCGGCAAAGTCGGGCTTTTTTACCGCGAAGGAGGATGGACGCCTGGATTTTTTATAAAGGGTCGCTCCGTCAAAATCGACGGGGACAAAGCCTTCAAATGCCCACGACGCCGCTTCGCACGCGGACACCACCAGCCAGCCCCCTTCGGGAAGAAGGTCTGAGAATCTTTCAATCACTTTATTTTTCTTTGCGTCCGAAAAATATATAAGCACATTTCTGCAAAAAATGGCGTCGGGGGCGCCTCCGTCCTCCCAGAGACGCCAGGGTCCGGAGGCGAGGTTCAGGCGGGAAAAGCCGACCGCCCGTCTGAAGGGCTCTCTTACGGAGTACCTTCCTCTGCCTTCTTTTTCGAAATACAGAGCGATTTCATCCCCCGACATCCCCCGGAAGGACCAGGAGGAGTAAATTCCCCTCCGCGCCTTTTCAAGGGCGGAGGGATCGATATCGGAGCCCAGAATCGAAATGCCCCCGGCGTCAAGGTTCAGGGCGGAATCAGAAAGGAGCATGGCAACGGTATAGGCCTCTTCTCCGGTACTGCATCCGGCGCTCCAGACGCGAAGGCCATTTTTTTCTCCTTTCGCCATTTCAGCAAGAGCGACTCCGGAAAAAGCCTCCAGGACCTTTCTCTCCCTGAAAAAATAGGTCTCGCCTACTGTAAGAGCTGAAACGAACCCTTCCGGAAAAGGTTCCTCAGGGGGCAGGGCGGCAAGGCCCCGGAGGATATCGGCGGGAAGCAGGCCTTTTCTCCCGGCCATGTCCGCCGCCACCCTTGCTATGTCTTCTTCTCTTTTTTCCGAGTGGATAAGTCCCAGCCGCTCCTCCACCTTTTCGGCAACCTCGGCCAGGGTGTCCCGGACTCCTGTCTCTGCCGGGGAGCCAGTGCCTCCGGTCACTCCCCGGCCCTCCCGGCGGAAAGGAGGGGTTCAAGGAGCGCAAGATCCTCGTCGGACACTGAAAGAATGTTTTCGGAAGTCCTCAGCAGAATGCCGGCCTCGCCGGGGGCGGCAAAGGCTGCTTC
>CAZXOD010000091.1:0-8697 GCA_964642285.1 uncultured Synergistaceae bacterium | reverse complement strand
TCTATATGGTGGGCTTCGGTCTGCACCGGTCTGTAATAAAAAAGGCGGGAGTCGGGGGGATTCTTTTCGGAGGCGTACTGTGGGCCGTCTCCATAGGCGTTGGGTACTTTCTTGCGGCGGCGGGCTGAATTCCGGCCGGAGTTTGACAAAAAAACGGGGAGGCCCGGCCGGGCCTCCCCATTTTATCGCCGCTCGCTACATAATGGACTTCAGAGCCTCCAGGGCGGCCTCGTAGTCCGGCTCCGTGATCTGCTCGGGCACAATCTGCACGTAGCGGATTACGTTGTCCTTGTCCACCACAAAGATGGACCTTGCCAGGAGACGAAGCTCCTTCATGAGAACGCCCCAGTTCGTTCCAAAGGAGGCGTCTCTGTGGTCCGAAAGAGCCTCTGCCCTCTCAATGCCTCCCGTCGCGCAAAATCTCTTTATGGCGAAGGGAAGGTCCATGGAGATGTTCAGCACCGCCACATCGGCGGGCTGGTTTGCCGCGTCCTGATTGAACCATTGAATCTGCAGGTCGCACACGGGCGTGTCCAGGGACGGTGTGACGGATATCACCTTGAACTTGCCGTCGTAATCGGAAAGGGTCTTAGGGGCCAGGTTCTGGTCCACCACGGTAAAGTCCGGCGCCTTGTCCCCGGCCTTGAGGTCAGGGCCAACCAGGGTCAGCGGATTGCCTTTCATAGTAACTATTCCTTTTCTTTCCATCTCTTATTCACCTCCGGGATGACAATTATGGTGCAGCGAGTCTATCATGATAGATCAGTTAAGGTCAACAGGGGTTTCGGGTGATCCTTCTTCTCAGGGAAGCCCCCGTTGCCGAACCGTCTTAAGAGGCTACTTCAACCCTGTTTCTTCCTTTTGTCTTCGCCTCGTAGAGGGCCTCGTCCGCCCGCTTAAGGGCGTCCTCATACCCCTCGTCTCCAAGACGGAAGAAGGCGGCGCCCATGGAAAGGGTTATGTCCGCATTCCGTTTTCCTGTAAAAAAAGCTTCTGACGCGACAGCCCTGACGACGTTTTCGGCCACTTTGGCGGCTTTGTCAGGCGCCACTCCCTCCATAATAAGCAAAAATTCGTCTCCTCCCCAGCGAAAAAGCCTGTCCGACATCCTGACGGCCCCGTCAACCCTCTCCACCGTCTGTTTCAGCACCTCGTCCCCTCCGCCATGGCCGCAGACGTCATTTATGTTTTTGAAATTGTCTATGTCAAAGAGGGCCACCATGGGACTCTCTCTTTCGCCGCCCCGAAAGGCGGCGAAAGAGCCCGACAGCGCCCTTGCCCCGGCCCGGCGGGAAAGCGCCCCTGTTAGGGGGTCCATGTTGGCCTCTTCTTCAAGAAGTTTTTTGGAGTCGAAATGAACCTTTCGCTCCAGAAAGAGGACGGTAAGGGCGCTGATGCCCGTAAGAACTGCCAGCGCCAGCATAAAAAAGGCAATGAGATGGCTTATCAGCGTATGGCTTTTCGAATTGGCGTCTTCTACTACGGCGACAATATCGTCCATGTGGACGCCCATGGAGACGATCCAGTTAAAGTCCCTGTACAGTTCCGCATAGGTTACCTTTTCCGATATTTCGTCGCTGCCCGGCCCCTTGAAATAGTAAGATAAAAATAGGGAGCCGTGGTTCTTCACTCCCTCCAGCTCGGTCTGGTAGGGTTTGCCGCCCTTAATATCCGTCATCTCCGTAGAGAGAAATTGCCCCTCGGTATCCCGGAGGTTCGGGTGAATTCTTCTTATGGCGTAATCCTCGCCGCCGTCGTAGTTCAGCACCTCGGTAACCCAGATGTAGGAGTCCATGGGGTAGACGGCGTTCCGTATATCCCTGGCGATTTCTCTTTTAACGAGCTCGTCGTCGCCAAGCCTTTTCCTGGCCGCCTCGATGCGGGTTATCTGGTTTTTCACCGTATGGCGAAGGTGCGCTTTTTTTGACTCAAGGATGGCGCTCCTGGCGCTCTCGCCGTAGATAGCCTCAATCCTGCCGTCAAATAGAATGAAGACAGCCCCAGCCACTGTGCACGAAAGGAGTACTATGACGACGCTCATAAGACGATATTTGTTTCTCATGGGGGCCTTTAGAATCCTCCGCCTGAAGTTTTAGCAACCCTCGCACTTTAAAGTGCAAAGGTTTTTAATCAATAACCGTCTTATTTTAACAGAACATAGTAGTTCTTTAGCCTACAAAAATGAGATTATTTTTTTAAATTTCTCTTCAGGCGGCGGAGGCAGACTCTCCCTCCGTCATTTCGCGCTTTTCGCGCCTGCGGATTACCCGGAAAAGGACCGTCTGGAAGGTCACTATGGCGATCCATCCCAGTCCCGTGGCAATACTCACCGCCTTGAGCCCCATCACCGGGGCCAGAAGATAGGAGAGCACCACCCGGACAGAAATCTGGATGGTGGTGCCGATGAAAGGTACGTTAATCCTGCCTGTTCCCCGGTAGAACCCCACGTAACAGCTGCCTATGTAGGAGAATACATAGAAAAAGGCCAGATAGCGCATGTAGGCCACGCCCTGGACGACGGCCTCTCTCTGCCCCGTTCCCACGAATATGGCTACCCCCGGCTCAGCGGTTACAAACAGCAGGGTGGAGACAAAAAAGCTCAGACAGACCAGTGAAACCACTCCTGTAAAAAAGCCCTTCAGGGCTCTGCCCTTGTCGCCCGCTCCGGTGTTCTGTGCCACGAAAACCGATATGGCGTCGGAGGAACTCTCCCCCACGGCGAGGGAGAAGCCCTCTATCCTTCCTGTGGCCGTATAGGCGGCAATGGCGGCCGTGCCCAGCAGATTTACCGCCCCCTGGACGAGAAATTTCCCCAGGTAGAGGCTTGACTGGTGCATAGCCGACAGGGAGGCGAAGAGGATGGTCTTTTTCAGCAGCGCTCCGTCATACTTCATATCTCTCCTGGTGGGCACCATGAAGGGAAGACTTTTTCGGATGTAGCCCATGCAGAGCACCGCGGAAAGTCCCTGGGAGAAGACCGTGGCCCAGGCCGCCCCGGCGATGCCGAAGCCGAACCATGCCACAAGGACGTAGGTTAGAATGGCGTTTAAAATAACGGCGATGACAAGGAAAATCAGGGCGTACCTGGTGTTTCCGACTGCCCTGAGGGCCGAGGCGCCCAGATTGTAGAAAAAGGTGGCCAGAAGGCCTCCCAGTATGATATTCAGATAGTTTCTGGTAGGCTCGAAAATCTCAGCGGGCGTGTGGATGACCCGCAGGACGGAGGGCAGAAAATAAATGGACATGGCGCTTACGAAGACGGTAAATGCGCCGCCGAAGACTACCGCGAGGAAGCATTCCTTTCGCAGCCCGTGAAAGTCCTCTTTTCCGAAAAATGAAGCTATTATTATGGAAACGCCTATGCTGCACCCTGTCAGTATGAAGATAAACAGGTTCATAACCGTGCCCCCGACGCCGATGGCGGCGAAGGCGGCCTCGCCTACATATCGGCCGACAATGATGGCCGCGGCAAAGTTGTAAAGCTGCTGAAAGATGTTGCCCAACAGCAGGGGAATGGCGAGATAGAGAAGCTGGGGTCCGATGGGGCCCGAGGTGAGAGAGCGGCTGTGCTGCAAAAGGGTGGCCTCCTTTGGGTGCGTCCGTTAAAGCGTGATGGGCGGAATGCTTTTATAATAACCCTTCCGGAGGGTTTTGTGAACAATCGCAGAGAATTTAAAAGGCCGTTTTTTGACAGCTATAGACAAGTTTCATAAAATTAAGAGTTAGAGAGAGCAGTCAAAGGGGGGCGACGCTTTGACCGTTTCAATTGACAGTGTAAAAGCCATGTTTTTGGCCGGAGCGGCCGGGAAGTCTCTTCAAATAGCAGATAATACCGGAAACAGTGCGGGGAAGGACTACTGGCTGGGCTCGGCCCCTAAAACGAGCGGCTTTAACGTGAAGGGGCTGTCTCACAGTTCGCGGGGCATGAAAACCACCTCCCACGCATCTTTCTCCCCGGGTTGGGCAAATACTGTGATGCTTGCCTTCGACCACGGTTGCATCGTGGGCTCTACCGCGGGCATTAAAAGACTTGGCATGGTTATTGACCCCCTGTCCGCCTTGGCTGTGCATACCCTGGCGGGTGCCCTGCCGCCATGCCTATGCCAGTGGACAGGGTGTTTAACGATGACTTCACCATCAAAGAGGCTTATCTTGAGATGAAAAAAGGCTGAAAATAAAAAGGGCGGGACGTTTGACGAACCGTCCCGATTTTGGGGAGGACTGAAGATGCTGACTCCATCACAGCAATGGAGGGCCCTGTACCCGGACGTCTGCTTTGGTGTTCTGACCGTAGAAGGCGTCGACAACAGGAGTGATTCTGCCGCTTTTGTGGAGAGGAAGGCCGCCCTGGAAGAGGGCCTGCGGCGGCGCCACGAAGGCAAAACCAGGAAGGAAATCGGGAGGGAGCGCCCCTTCGAAGCTTACGGCAGGTACTATAAAAAATTTGGCCAGGGATACCCCGTCCTTCATCAACTGGAGACAACTGCCCTTAAGGGCGAACCTGTCTTCTCGCCGTCACCCCTGGTCGCGGCCATGTTTATGGCGGAACTGAAAAACGGTTTCCTCACTGCGGGCCACGACCTGGATAAAGTCGCGCCGCCTCTTCTACTGGACGTTTCCAAAGGGGGAGAGCGCTATACAGCCATGGGCGGCAGAGAACGAACTCTCCGACCGGGAGACATGTACCTTTCGGATCAGGAGGGAGTACTTTCCAGTATCCTGTACGGCCCCGACGACAGAACAGCTATTACCTCAGCAACCACAAGGGCACTCTTCGCGGTCTACGGGGTTCCGTCCCTGTCCGAGGAGGAAGTTCGCACTCACCTGGAGGAGATTGAAGAGCTGGTTCGCCTCATAAGCCCTTCCGCTGAAAGAATGGAGCTCCTGGTCGCGACCTGGCCGGTTTCGCAGCATTGAGCCCGACGCTGAATTAAAATTTGCCAAGGGGTTTGCATGAAGGAGAAAATAAAAATTATTAAAGGTGTTCTGTTTGATCTCCCCGATAAGCTGCCGGAGGAGGAAGTATTTGAAGAGCTGTTCTGCGGGGCGTCCTTCCGGGTGGAACGGATCATTTCGAGCGGGCAGGCCTCGCCGCCCGGCTTCTGGTACGATCAGGAGGAAGACGAATGGGTAGCGCTGCTCCAGGGAGAGGCGGAACTTGAGTTCGAAGGCGGCGCCGTCCAAACGTTGAAGAAGGGCGACTGGATTTTCCTTCCCGCCGGCCTGCGGCACAGGGTGGGCGCCACCAGCGCCGATCCTCCCTGCATCTGGCTTGCGGTCTTCGGCCAGCCTGGGAGAGGGAGGTAAGGGCGCTGTCGTTGCCTGTTTTATCCAGGGGATCAGCGTTCAAAAATCCCATCTGCCCCAATGGAGGGTTAAGCGTCCGTTTTATGGCCGAAATATTCCCCCCAGGCGGCGCCCCCAAGGATCAGGGCGGCGCCGGCAATCTGTACCGCGGTCAGTCGTTCACCCAGCATCAGGGCGGACAGGACGAGAGCCGAGAAGGGTTCAAGGTACCCTATGATGGCCACTGATTGGGCGGGAAGGCGCTGCATGGAAGAAAAATACAGGTAACATCCTGCGCCGGTGTTTAAAAGGCCCAGCAGTATGACGGGCATAAGGCTCCCCGTCGGTATGGCGACGAAAACTCCCTGTCGCAGGGCGACGAATGCGGCCACCGTAAAAAAGCTTATGGTCAGCTGAAGCACCGCGTTCTCGAAGCCCGTGATGCTCTCCGCCAGCTTGTTGAATATCACCATGGCGGCAAGCATTACGGCCGACATCAGCCCGCATGTAAGTCCCCAGGAAAAGCCTCCCCGGGCAACGTCCCCCCCGTTTACCAGAACCATCCCGATCAGGGCGGCGATAAGGGCCAGAATGCGGGCGGGGGCAAGCTTTTCCCTGAAGATCAGCGGAGCTAGGCCCATCACGAGGACGGGCCCGCAGTAGTATGCCAGGGTGCCCATGCCCACCCCTATCAGCCTGTAGGCCTCGTAGAGGAACATCCAGCTTGTTCCCATGGCGATGCCCGACAGTGTCAGAAAAAAGAGGTGCCGCCCATTGTACGGAATTCTGAACCGACCGCCGGTGAGCAGAAATGCCGCGATAAGAAAAAGACTTCCGATGAAAGTCCTCAGGTAGACAATTTCGTGGCTTCCGAGGTCTATGCGGCTTGCCACTATGCCGTTCGAACCAAAGAGCAGACATGCCGAAATAAACCGGGTGTAGTTAAGCTTCACTCTGACTCAAACTCTCCTTGATTTAAATTTTCAGCCTCCAATGGCCTCTGCTTGATCTGAAGAGCTACAGTATTATAATAACCCAGCGGACAAAAAATTCGAATGCTTGCCAGAAATCTAAACTCGTTTAGGAGGCGAATGAGGGTCTTTGAGAAATGGCCCGGGGCTGCGGACCATCCAGGTTACGCGATTCCATTCCGGAGCGCCTGAAATTCTGAAGCGGAAGTTAAACAGAATTCATAAGATAAAAATGAGGGGGGATTTTTATGGGGTGCATTCAGTGCGGAGCTGAACTTCCCGAAGGGGCTATATTTTGCCACGCCTGCGGAGCGGAACAGAAAAAACCAGATCCTTCGGGGAAGGGCGGAAGAGTGGGGTATTCCGATAAAATTCACGACCCGGCATTCAAAAAGTATGTGAAAAATACAAACCGCTGGGTTGCCCTATTTTCGGTTGGAATCGCGGTGATTGTGGTAGTCGCCTTTTACATAATGGGTGAGATGGGCGTCGACGGCATGAGCAATCCCGAAGGCCTCTATCACGGTCTGGGGATTGCGGGTATGTTCCTGATCATAGGCTTTTTTACCATCATGGGCAGAAAACGCAGCAGAACCTGGGACGGCACTGTTACCGACAGGACGGTAAAGAAAAAGCGCCGGAAGGAGACCTACGGCAAGGACGAATACCGTTGGGTCAACTATACGGAGTATTCCGTGGAGATCACTGCGGAAAACGGCAAAAAACATTATATAACCGTAAACGACGACGACACCCTTTACAACTACTACAAGACAGGCGACCGGGTGCGGCGGCACGGCGGGCTTAAAAGCTATGAAAAATACGACAAGTCCGGCGACAGCATCATCTTCTGCAACGCCTGCGCCAGTCTCTGCGACATAGGCGATGACGTCTGCTTCAGATGCAAGTGTCCCCTTCTTAAATAGCGTAAGGCTTTAAAACCAGGTGATGACTCCCTCCATCCGCGATCTTGGGCGAAGGGCCTCCGCCCCGGCCGAGTAGCCCAGGGTCATGGCGTAGAGGGGGTCGAACCCCTCGGGGGCGAGGCACCGGTCGGTGGCGAAGAGGTAGCGCATCAGTCCTATCCAGCACGTACCCAGGCCAAGGGAGTAGGCGGCCAGCTGCATATTCTGGATAGCGGCGCTGCAGTCGGCCAGGGCCGAGAGGTGGGCGCCCGTCTTCCGCAGGACTCTTTCGCCGTAGATCATGACTACCACCGGGGCGCCGAAAAAGAGGCGGTACTTGGGGTTGGTCCCCATGGCCACTATTCTTTCAATGCCCGATTCGCTCATGGCCTTCCTGCCCCTTGCGTCCAGCTCGTCGATGGCTTTTCTGTCCGTCAGCACCCCGAAATGCCAGGGCTCGGCGTCGCCTCCAGTGGGCGCGTAAATCCCCGCCTTCAGAACGGTTTCGATATCCTCCCGCTTCACGGGCTGGTCCGTGTATTTTCGGATGCTTCGTCTCTTCATGATAGCGTCAATTATTGGGTTCATTCCGGTCTCCTCCTTAATCTAGCCAAAATCTGATGGTTTAATTTTAACACCATTTCTCATCAAATCTTCATGGCGGTCTTTTGTTGATCGCAAAGTCATCGTATGATAGGATGACTTTGCGAGGAAAGGGGGTAGGTTCATGCATCCGCCACTAAGAGCCAAAAGGCTTACGGAGCTGCTGATAGACGAAATAAGAGTGCTGATTGAAGCGGATTCTCTCAAGCCCGGCGATCGAATGCCCACCGAGCAGGAACTTATGAGGATTTTCAAGGTAAGCCGCACCTCAGTCCGGGAGGCTCTGTCGGTGCTCCGTCAGGAGGGAGTGGTCGATATTATCCAGGGGAAGGGCACTTTTTTAAAAAAGCACTACACCCCCCTTCCCGATGTAGCTGACCCTTCTTCCAATGGGCTCCTGCATTTCGCCGAGGCCAGAAAGATTCTGGAGACAACTCTGGCAAGGCTTGCGGCGGAACGGGCCTGCGGTGAGGATTTTGAAGGCATGGAGGCGGCGGTGGCAAGGCTCGAAAAAGCTGACGTGGAGAGCGACCCCGACGGGGTGATCCAGGCCGATCTTGAGTTTCACTACGCCCTTGCCAAAGGAGCGGGGAACCCGGTGCTCCTTCACTTTCTGCAGGAGGTGGACTCCCGCCTGCAGAAGGGGCGGTCTACCACCATCCTCTTCCCCCAGGGTAAAAAGAAGGCCATTGAGGGGCACAGAAGGGTGCTCGACGCCCTTAAACTCCGGTCTCCCGATGAAGCCGGCCGACAGATGGCCAGACATATCGGCGAGATTGAAAAAGCGCAGCGATCCATCCTGGCTCTCCAGGGCGACCAGGATAAAGAAGGGGAGTGAGCTTGATTTACAGGTCTGCCCTGAAAAAAAGAGCGAAACAATAGCTTTTATCCGGAGGTGCAGAAATTTTGGACTGTTTTCCCCACAAAAGAAC
>CAZXOD010000090.1:0-8740 GCA_964642285.1 uncultured Synergistaceae bacterium | reverse complement strand
CCGAGGGTGTGCAGCCGATCATTGGATACAATTACGGCGCCGCCAACTACGGCAGGGTGATCTCGGCTGTCCGGTGGGCCATCCTGCTGGCCCTTGCCTATTTCGCCTGTAGCTTCCTCATAGTTTTAATCGCTCCGGAGCCCATGATACGCATCTTCAACGAAAGCGACCCCGAGCTTCTTTCCCTGTCGGTCCGGGCCATGAGGATAGGCTACAGCGGCCTTGTCTTTGCGTCGGTAAGCATTATTGCCTCCCAGACCTTCCAGGCCATAGGAAAGCCCCGAAAGGGGATATTCCTCACCCTGTCGAGGCACTTCCTGTTTATCCTCGCCCCCCTGTATTTTCTGCCTCCCATTATGGGCACGGACGGCGTATGGATCGCCATGCCCCTGTCGGACCTGGGGGGCTGCCTCCTGGGGGCGCTGTTTTTAAAGTATGAGTTCGCCCACATGAGACGATGCATGGGAATAGAAAAAAAAGTTTCACCTCCGGAATTCCAATCCCCGGCAGATTCTGTATAATAAACGGAACCAGGGACACAGCCTAAAAGGAAACGGAGGCTCCACCCATGAAAAGAAGCCATTCCCCGCCTTCCGGCGCAAGGCCTGAACTTGCCGGAAGACACCCTCCTTCCGGAGGAAGCACTGGATGAGACAGTCAGGAAAAATAGGCTTCGAAAAGGCCATCGTCGGCGAGAGGGGGAAAAGGCTTTTTCTCTACGCCTTTGGCATTGCCCTCTGCCTCTTCGGCCTTAAGGTCGATCCTCCCGGCGTAATACTGCGGGGCCTCTGGAAAATAATAGTCGAACCGGACTACCTGGTGACGGACTATATGGAGGTGGGAGGCATGGGGGCGGCCTTCGTGAACAGCGGCCTTCTTTCGCTGATGTTTACCTCCATCCTCGTTTTTCTGAAGATTCACATCAGGGGAATATCCATTGCCGCCATCTTCACCGTGGCCGGATTTTCCTTCTTCGGCAAAAACCTGCTGAACGTATGGTTCATCATGGCGGGAGTCTGGCTCTACGCAAAGAGCCGCAGAGAACCTTTTTACAGGTCCATATACATCGCCTTCTTCGGCACGGCCCTCGCTCCCCTGGTCAGCCAGCTCATGTTCGGATTTCATTTCCCCCCTGTTTTCAGAATTTTTATGGGCGCGGCGGCGGGGCTGTCGGCGGGATTCGTCCTCCCTCCCCTGGCCACGGCCTTTTTATCCGTCCATCACGGGTTTAATCTATACAACGTAGGCTTTACCGCCGGCATGGTGGGTACCCTCTTCGTCTCCCTCTTCAAGAGCCACGGCTTTGTGGTGGCCAGAAGGGTGCTGTGGGCGACGGGGCATAACGGCCTTCTGGGCCCGGCGTGCGCCGTTTTCTTTGCCTCCCTCGTGGTTCTGGGGCTGGTTCTAGGAGCCTCTTTCCGGGATGATCTAAAGTTTCTGTGGAAAAACACGGGAAGGCTGCTGGCGGATTTCGTGGACCTTTACGATTTTCCGGCTACCCTGGTAAACATGGGGCTTACGGGCCTTATCCCGGTGGCCTACCTGTGGATAGTCGGAGGGGACTTCAACGGCCCCACTATAGGAGGGCTTCTTACCATCGCCGGGTTCAGCGCCATGGGGAAGACCCCCCTCAACATAACCCCTGTTCTTCTGGGCGTAGTGCTGGGCGGAGTGACCAAGGACTGGAGTCTTACCTACCCTCCTGTCCAGCTTGCCGCTCTCTTCGGAACCACTCTGGCCCCCATCGCGGGCGAGTTCGGATGGCCGGCGGGCATTCTGGCGGGGTACGTTCACTCGTCGGTAGTGCTGTACGTGGGAGTGCTCCACGCTGGGTTCAATTTATACAACAACGGTTTTGCCGGGGGACTGGTCGCTGCGATCCTTGTCCCCCTCATTGAGACTTTCAGAAGGAGGGAGAGGAGAGGATGAGGCTCGAGCGGCACGTAGTGTCTAGAATCGTAAGCGAGCTAATGAACTTCTTTTTTTCCCTGGGCGCCAGGGATTTCAGAGCGGATGTATCCCGCTCCGAAGAGGGGCATGAGATCTTCATAGAGTCGGATTACGGGACGGGCCAGGGCGGAAAGCTGAAAGAGATGGCCCGGCTCCTCAGAATGCCCCGGGCCAGGGAGATGGAGGAATACTCCTGGTCCCTTTCAGGGGATATAAGCACGGGCCAGGAGATCTATCTGGTGGGCATTTTGACGGATACCGTGTCGGTAGACCACGACGAAGAGGCGGAGAGAGTGAAGATCACTCTCTTCCGTAAATGGAACTGACGGAGAGGTGAAATTCCATGGCAAAGATTGAACTTGCCGGAGAGCTTCTTGAGGCCATGATCCTCGGCGGCTCCCTGCTGGGAGGAGGAGGCAGGGGGACCGCGGAGGAGGCACGGGAAGTGGCGGAGACTGCCCTTAAATTCGGTCCCCTGCACATGGTCGCTCCCGACGACCTTGACCCCGGTGACATCATAGTTACCTGTTCGGCTGTGACCTGTCCCCATCGAATGGATTTTTTCATTCCGCCCAAGGCCAGGGTCCGCTCCCTGAAGCTTCTTCTCGAAAGCGGGGGCCCCCGCCCGGCGGGGCTGATCCCCGGCGAGTGCAGCAGCATGGGCATTGTCAACGGACTGCTTGAAAGCGCCGTGCTGGGCATACCTCTTGTGGACGCCGCGTGCAACGGAAGGGGGCACCCCACGCCCGAGATGGGCTCCATGGGGCTGCATCTTGATCCGGACTACGTCTCCTCCCAGGCCTTCGCGGGAGGCAATGCGGTGAAAGGCACATACGTGGAAGGAGTCCTGCGGGGGGACGTGGCCACGGTATCAAACCTCATGCGCCATAACGCCTGCGAGGTGAGGGGCGTTCTGGCGCTGGCAAGAAACCCGGTACCCCTCTCTTTTGTCAGGGAGAACGGCGCCCCCGGCGCGCTCAGCCAGGCTATACGAATAGGAACAGCCATGAAGGAGGCCGCGGATAAAGGACCCGGGGCAGTAATTAAAGCGGCGTCGGAGCTGCTTTCAGCTACAGTGGCATACTGCGGGGAAGCGGAGACGGTGGATCGCTTCACCGCCGGGGGCTTTAATTCAGGAACGGCCGTCTTTGGAGAATGGGAGCTTGCGTTCTGGAACGAATACATGATCCTTGAAAAAGATGGCGAGCGGGTTGCCACCTTCCCCGATCTTATCGCAGTCCTGGACTGCGGGACTGGGACCGTTGTCCCCAGCGACGGACTGAAGCCCGGCATGAAGGTCGCCCTGTTCGCCGCTTCCCGGAGGGAGCTTAAGCTTGGGGGCGGAATGAGGTCGCCGGAGCTTTATGAGCACGCCGAAAAAATAATGGGAAAACCGATTCTGCCCTTTCTTTACGACTGACGGAATAGAAATTAAACGGGCGGCCTCCGGGCCGCTTTTTTTTTGCCGCCGGAAGCGGGGATCTTATATGTTGATATTTGACATGATATATTTTTATGCTAATCTTTTATGGTGTAATTTAGCCCATTTAATGTCCGGGCATAAAATTGGAGGTGTATGAATGGGAATTAAGGACCGGGTCCTGACCGGCGTCCATTTCATGCAGGGAAACTATGCCGCGGTGGAAGGCGCCATTGCGGCAGGCTGCGACTTCTTCGCTGGCTACCCCATAACCCCTGCGAACGAAATTTCCGAGGGAATGGCGAGAAGGCTGCCTGCGGTGGGCGGCGCTTTTTTCCAGGGAGAGGACGAACTCTGCTCGATCTATGCCATATCTGCGGCGTCCCTGGCCGGCGCCAAGGCCATGACTGCCACCGCAAGCGCAGGTTTTGACTACATGCAGGAGGGCATTGAGTACGCGGTAGCGATTGAAGCCCCTATTGTGGTAGCGGACGTAATGAGGTGCCGGGGCGAAAATTTCGCCACCCACGCAGACATAATGCAGGTTCGTTGGGCCGCTGCCGGCGACCACGAGATGATAGTGCTGGCCCCGTCCACGGTGCAGGAGACCTTCGACTTTACGGTCAGGGCCTTCAACCTGGCCGAGGAGTACCGCACTCCTGTAATTGTGATTTCCGAAATGTCCCTGGCTCTCATGAGGGAGAGGCTTGAAATTCCAGAGGCCTCCGCCCTGGAGATAGTCAACAGAAAGCGCACCACCAAGTCTCCCTCCGACTATCTTCCCTTCCAGGCGGACGGGGAGTTCGGCGTGCCGGAGTTTGCCGAGCTGGGCACGGGCTACCGGGTTATTCACTCCATCAACCCCCACGACGAACGGGGAGACATTGAGTGGGACCCCAGGGCCTTTGAGCGGCTTTACAGAAGAATAACCGGCAAGGTGAGGGAGAACCGCAAAAAAATCTCCACGGTGCAGAAGTTCCATATGGATGATGCCGATATCGCCCTGGTGGCCTACGGCAGTGAGGTTCGCCCCGCCCTTGACGCCGCCCTTATGGCCCGGGAGAAGGGCATTAAAGTCGGGGTAACGAAGCTTGACGTCCCCTGGCCCTTCCCTGAGGAAGAGATCGCCGATCTGCCCTCAGCTGTGGGCGCCGTAATTACTGTAGAGATGAACATGGGCAAATACGCCGGTGAGATCGAGCGGGCCGTCTGCGGCAGGTGCCGCACCGCCAGGGCTACCAAAAACCTTGGCGAGCCCCACACTCCGGAGGAGATACTGGCCGTCATAGAGGAGGTGCGGGCATGAGCGCCCCTGAACTGCACGTAGGGGGAAATCCCCTTCTTAAGTACATGAGGCAGGACAAACTGCCCCATTTCTTCTGCCCCGGCTGCGGATGCGGCCAGGTTATCACCGCCTTCCTTAAGGCCGCCGAGTCTTTAGGTCTCGACCTCGGCGCCATGGTGGGCATCGGCGGAGTAGGATGCACCGCCAGAATACCCGTCTACATCAATATGGACTGTCTCCACGGAGTCCACGGAAGGACCCTGGCCTGGGCCACGGGAATCAAACTCCACAAGCCCGGGACTAAAGTCGTGGTCTTCGCCGGGGACGGCGACGCTCTCTCCATCGGGGGAAACCACTTCATCCATGCGGCGAGGCGCAACCTCGACGTTACCTTCATAGTGGTGAACAACTTCAACTTTGCCATGACGGGAGGCCAGGTGGCCCCCATGACCCCCGACGGATCGGTGACCATGACTACTCCCTACGGAAGCAGCGAGCCCCCCTTTGACATGTGCGCCCTGGCGGCGACGGCGGGAGCCACATACGTAGCCAGGACCCTTACCTCCAACGCCGCCCAGATGACCTCCTTCCTGAAGAACGCCCTCGACCACAAGGGTTTCTCCGTGGTGGAAATTTTATCCCAGTGCCCCACCCACTTCGGCAGATACGCCCTGGGAACGGGCAGCCCCAAGGCCCTTGTGGACTGGATAAAGGAAAGGTCCGTCCAGTCGGCGGCGGCGGAGAAGATGCCGGAGGAGGAAGTCGCCGGGAAGTATCTGCTTGGAGAATTTGTGAATGTTAAAAAGCCCGTATTCAGAGGCAGTACGGTCTACCCGGCCACGGACGGGGAGGAGGGGAAATAATGAGCCTTGAGCGGACAAGCATTCGTTTTTGCGGCCTCGGCGGGCAGGGAATAATTCTCTCTTCCGTAATCCTTGGGGAGGCGGCGGTCACCAGGGAAGGCATCTACGCCGCCCAGTCCCAGTCTTACGGCTCCGAGGCAAGGGGAGGGCAGTGCCAGTCGGAGGTGGTCCTGTCCAAAAAACCCATCGGCACGCCCACCAGCGAGACTAACGATATTCTCGTCGCCATGGCCCAGAGCGCCTACGAGAGCCATAAACATCAGCTAAAAAAAGGCGGCGTACTGTTCGTCGACAGCGGCATGGTGACGGACCTGGGCGACCTGGACCCGTCCATTACGGTCTGGAGGGTACCCGCCACGGAGACGGCCGTAGGGCTGGGCAGCAGGATGGCGGGCAATATGGTGATGCTGGGCTTCATTCGAGAGAAGACAGATCTCATATCCGACGAAAACCTGCTTGCCTCCATCAGGGAGTCGGTCCGGGAGAGATTCGTCGAGATGAACACCGCAGCCTTCCGCGAAGGCGCCAGGCTGGCCCGGGAGGCCGGAGCATGAAGCTGTACGAATTTCAGGGAAAGAGCCTCTTCAAAGAGGCGGGCATACCCGTCCCAAAGGGCGCCCTGGTCACGGCCGGCGACAGGTCGGGCATTTTCGCTCCTTCCGTGGTGAAGGCCCAGGTTCTGTCCGGCGGCCGGGGTAAGGCCGGAGGAGTAATCCTAGCGGATACCGCAAAAGAGGCCTCGGAGGCGGCAGACTCGATTCTATCCATGGAGCTGAAGGGCGAGCCCGTAAAGGCCCTACTGGTAGAGGAGAAAATCAATATCAAAGCCGAGTACTACCTTGCCGTTACCTTTGACGGGGAGGCGGGAACTCCGCTGTTCATGGCAAGCGCCTCCGGCGGTATGGATATCGAAGCCGTGGCTGAGAAAGAGCCTGAAAAAATCCTTAAGCTCCCCGTGGACCCCCTGTGGGGGCTCACCGACTATAAAATCCGCGCCATGGCCGACTTCCTGGGCCTTGAGGACAAACGGGGATTCGCCGACCTGGCCCGCAGGATCTGGCGGCTGTTCAGGGAAAAAGACGCCGTGCTTGTGGAGATAAACCCCCTCGTTCTCACCGATTCGGGGTTGGTTGCCTTGGATTCGAAGATTGAAATTGACGACGGCGCCAGGCCCAGGCTTAAGGCCCTCTTCAATGAGAAGCTGGCGGAGCAGGCGTCCATAACGGGAGCGTCCGCGGAGGAGGACTCAGGCACCATCACCTACGTACCCCTTGAGGGAGACGTGGGCCTCATCTCCGACGGCGCAGGGACAGGGATGCTGACCCTTGACCTCATCCGGGACATGGGCGGAGAGGCGGCGGACTTCTGCGAAATGGGGGGCCTTACCAGTCCCGAGGTGATGTACTCCGCCATGGAACAGGTCTTCTCCGACAAGCCTCACATAAAAAGCCTTCTGGTGGTGCTCATCGGCGGCTTCAACCGGATGGACGAAATGGCCGAGGGGATAACCTCCTACATCAGGGACCATAAAGTCTCCATCCCTATGGTGGTGCGTCTGTGCGGCACCATGGAGGAAGAGGGGAAGGCAATTATGAAAGAGGCCGGGCTGCCGGTCTATGACGATCTTTTGGCCGCCGTAGCGGACGCTGTGCGGTTCGCCGGGGAGGGCAGATAAAATGGCTATTCTGGCCGATCGGAACACCAGGGTCATTGTCCAGGGGATCACGGGAAAGTCGGGCATTCTTCAGACCCGGTCCCTCATCGACTATGGAACAATAGTAACGGCGGGGGTTACCCCAGGAAAAGCCGGCACGACGGTGGAGGGGGTTCCCGTCTTCAATTCGGTGGCGGAGGCCATGGAGCGGGCGGAGGCAAATGCCGCCATCAGCTTTGTGCCCCCTCTCTTCGCAAAGGACGCCGCCATGGAGGCCATGGAGGCGGGGATAAAGCTTATCGTGCTCACCATGGAGGGAATTCCCAGTCACGACGTGCTGGACATCCTGGCCTACGCCTCCGGCAGGGGCGTGCGGGTGCTGGGCCCGGGCACGGCGGGCATAATCTCTCCGGGCAAGTGCAAGCTGGGCGCTCATCCGGCCCGGATGTACACGGAGGGAAAGGTGGGCGTTGTCTCAAAGAGCGGTGCCCTCTCCTACGAGGTCAGCAAGACCCTCACCGACGGGGGAATTGGCCAGTCCACGGTGGTCGCCCTGGGGGGCGGCCCCATCTGGGGAACTACCCAGCTCGACGTCATCAGCCTCTTTAACGAAGACCCCGAGACGGAGGCGATCGTCCTTCTGGGGGAGATCGGTGGCGGAACGGAAGTAGCGGCGGCGGAATTCATCGCCGCTTCAGTCCGAAAGCCGGTGGTAGCCCTTATAGTGGGACGGGCGGCCCCGGAGGGGAAATCTCTGGGACATGCGGGCGCCATAATCAGGGGCAACACTGGGACCGCGGAATCCAAGATGAAGGCCCTGGAGGAAGCGGGTGCCCTGGTGGCGACTACTCCCATCCAGGTTGTGGAACTAATCCGGAAACTGGGGTGAAAAGAATGGCTGTTCATGTAAATAAGACGCTCTGCAAGGGCTGCGGCCTCTGCGTTACGGTCTGTCCGAAGAACGTTTATGAGATAACCTCCGAGACCAACAGGAAGGGATTCAATGTAGTGGCGGCGGTGCGGGAGTCGGACTGCATCAAATGCAGGCGGTGTGAGGTAACCTGTCCCGACATGGCCCTCTGGATAGAGTAGTAAAATAGGGGGCGGCGGGGTCCGCCCCGTTTCGTTTCAGATTAAAGCGCCGCTGGCGCAGGGAGGCAGATGAGGCTTAATGACAAGAATAATAGGACTGGAAGATATTAAACGGGCCGCGGGACGGATCGCGGGAAAGGTTCGGCGCACTCCCCTTCTCAGGGGAGACAAGCTTGACGGGCTCTTCGGGGCGGAGGTGTATTTCAAGCCGGAAAACCTGCAGCTTACCGGCTCTTTCAAGATCAGGGGAGCTACAAACAAGATCCTCTCCCTCACGGATGAAGAGCGGGCCCGGGGGATCATAGCCTCCTCGTCGGGCAACCACGCCCAGGGCGTGGCCTACGCCGCGAAGACTCTGGGGATAAAGGCCACCCTCGTCCTTCCGGAGAACGCGCCCAAGTCCAAGGTGGAGGGCAGCAAAAGCCTCGGCGCGGAAGTAATACTTCACGGCTTCGACTCCATTGAGCGCTACAACA
>CAZXOD010000089.1:0-8790 GCA_964642285.1 uncultured Synergistaceae bacterium | reverse complement strand
CCCCCATGCTGGAGGCCGCCGTCTCCTCCTCCCGGAGGGCGAAGCAGGCCAGCCCCGCCCAGCTCCTGGTGAACCTTCTGGAGATCAGCAGGACTGCGGCCAAAAAGAAAAGACACAGGTAAAGATAGTTCGCGCCCCTGAGCCTGGTACCCAGGGCGGTGATGGACGGTATTCCCCCCAGCCCCAGGGCGCCCCCGAAGAAGGGGATGTAAAGGAAGACCGACTCGACGATAAAGTTTATTCCGATGGTGGTCACCGCCAGAAAATCCTCCCTCAGGCGCAGGCTGGGCATGCCCAGAACCATGCCTATGGCGCCGGTGATAAGGATCACCAGCGGGAGGGCGGCCCAGAAAGTAAGCCCTGCCTTCGTGGTGAGCAGGGCCGAGGCGTAGGCGCCGATGCCGAAAAACGCGGCGTGGCCCAGGGAGATCTGGCCCGCGAATCCGACTATTACGTTAAGGCCGCAGGCAACAATGGCCTGAATGGCGATAAAAGTAAGGATGGTAATGGAGTAATCGTTCACGGCCGTTCCTCCTACCTGGCGCCCATGAGGCCCCGGGGCCTCCACATTAGCACCGCTATCATGGCTATGAAGGCCAGGGAGTCCCTGGGCAGGGGGATGTTGGCATACCCAATAAGCAGCGTCTCAGCCACCCCCAGCAGCAGGGAGGCCAGCACCGCTCCGGGCAGCGAGCCCAGGCCGCCCACCACTATGAGGGCCAGGCACTTGTAGGCCGGCACCGCCCCCATGGTGGGGTAGACCTGGTTGAAGTAGATTCCCACAAGAATGCCCGCAACGGCCGCTACCGCCGAGCCCAGGACGAAGGTCATGGTCACGGCGAAGGACGCGTTTATTCCCATGGCGGAGGCCATATCCCTGTCCTGGGACGTGGCCCTCATGGCGAGGCCGAGCTTCGTCCTGGTAACTATGAACCAAAGGAGAAGCAGCACCGCCGCGCTGACGACATAGATGGCGATGATGGCGGGGGAGATGACGACGCCCCTTATGGTGAATCCATCAAAGGGAAGCTCCGCCGGGAAGGAGATTATGTATGGGCCGCCCAGAAGGCGGAAGACTTCCTCCAGGCCGAGAAAGACGGCAATGCTTCCGATAAGGGGGACAAAGGGTGGATATTTGAGAAGGGGGGTGTACACAAACTTTTCCACGGCGGTGCCAAGAAGGGCGCAGACTATCATGGCCGCCGGGACGGCCGCCATGAGGCTGCCGGTAAGGGTAAAAACATAAAGCCCTACGTAGGCCCCCGCGGTGTAGACCGCGGCATGGGCCACGTGAAGAATGCGCAATACGCCGTAGACCAGGGCGAGGCCCAGGGTGATCAGGGAGTAGATAGCCCCCATGGCGACGCCGTTAAGCAGCTGTTCCAGCAAAAGCTCCATAAACAGTTTCCCTCCCGGTGAGGCAGGATGGCGTCAGAACACTAGTGCGGTGAATTTTTTACTTACGCTCGCGCAGAAAACATTGTATCACACCTTTACTCCGGAAAACAAATCCCCCAGGGTGACCCCCGCGGGCCGCTCCTGTTCCCTGATTGTGCGCAGGGCCGCCTTTATTGTGTCCCGGATCTGATCGGGGGTGTAGGACTGGGGGAAGTAGAGGGCGGCCGAATCCCCGTGGCCCCCGCCCCGGATTTTCCGCCCGTCCCTGAGCATCCCCACCACTTTCCCCGCCATTTCATTCCGGCTCCTCAGGGATACGGCCCATTCGCCGGAGAATCTTTTTGCCGGAGCGGCCATAAGCAGGGGAGGGTTGTCAGAGCGGTCGAGCACCAGTCCCCCGAAATCCGATACGTCGCCGAACTCCAGAATTCCCGGCGGCACGAAGGCGAGCTCTCTGTCTCCGGCAGCCGTCTTCTCCACCGCCAGGGCGAATCTTTTTTCCTGTTTTTCCACAAACTCCTCCGCCGCTTCCCTCTCGCAGGGTTCGAGCAAGGCCTCCGGATTTCCCGTCAACCTGGCCAGAAGTGTGTTCGGGCCGCACATGGTGACCAGGGCGTTCCACAGCCTGCTGTCGGGATTTTCATTTATCCACATATCCCTGTCGTTGGCCAGTTCTACCAGGGGCGCCAGAAACTCCAGGTCCCTTGCGCTGCGGCCGGCAAGCCACCGGTAGTAAACCATGGCAGCGCAGCAGGACGTGTCCACTACGAGCCAGGGCCTTCCGCCGTACCGGGCGGCCGTAGTTTCATGATGATCGAAGACCAGGGGGTCGTCCCCCTCGGAATAAAACCTGTCCACCGCCTCCACGGTGCGCCCGTCCTGGCAGAATAGGTCGGCGGCCATAAAATCCTGTCCAGCCGCCATGCTCTCGCTGATAAGCCCGTCCACCGCCCCGTAGCCGACGAGTGAAATCCTCAGGGGCCTTATTCCCTTCCATCGGTACCATGCCACGGCGGCCGCGGCCACGCCGTCGAGATCTGTATGACTTATTACATGAAGTACTGAAGAACTCATAGCTATATCTCTCCTGGAATAAATAATTTTGGTTTCCTGTCTTTTCGACAGGCTTATTTTCCGTCATGAGGGACACCTTGTCCACATCCCTCTTTTTCCTTTTTCGGCAGAACCGGGGATTGAACTTGTGCACAACTGTGGATTACCTGTGTATAACCGTCAAAGGCCCTGTTCCCATCCCGTTAGGATATTGTTTATCAGCAGTCGAATTTTAAAATAACTCCTCTTCCGCCGCCCTGGTCAGTATTTTTACCTATCCACAAAAATAAACCTACATTGTGGATATGTGGATAAGTTTTGTGGAAAACTCAGCTTTTTTTCATCCTAACCGGACATTTTAGGGGATAAACCATTAAATTCAGGAGCTTTTACCAGGTTATCCACAAACAGGTCCCTTATGATAATATGGTGTCATTCTCAGCACGAGGTGAACCAGCTTGGAAAATGATCTTAATCTTTTATGGGAGAAAATTCTGGCGGACGCATCGGGCGCCCTTCCCGCCGGAACCGCTGATCTTTGGCTCAAAACATGCATACCCACCGAAATAATAGACGGCGCTCTCATTGTGGACGTGCCAAACGTCTTTGTTAAGGAGCAGATATCCTCCCGCTTTCTTAAAGACCTGGTCCGCATATTCAAAGAGTCGGGGACGGGGGAGGATATTGAGCTGCGGGTGGGGACCGAGACAAGAAAGGGCGAACAGAAACGGGCCCAGAGAGCGGCTTCGGCCGTCCAGTCAGAATCCCGGGGAGGATTGAACCCCGGATACGCTTTCAACTCCTTTGTGGTGGGAAAATCCAACCGGCTGGCCCACGCCGCCAGCCTTGCCGTGGCGGAAACGCCGGGAGAGGCCTACAACCCTCTCTTCATCTGGGGGGGAGTAGGGCTGGGCAAGACCCACCTTATGCACGCCATAGGGCACTATGTGCTGGACCGGAATCCAAATCACAGGGTTACCTATGTAAGCTCCGAAAAATTTATTAACGAATTTATTCAGTCTATCAAGAACAACAAAACTCAGGAATTCAAATCCAAGTACAGGAGCATGGACGTGCTGCTGATCGACGACATTCAGTTTCTGGGCAACAAGGGGAGCAGCCAGGAGGAATTTTTCCACACCTTCAACCAGCTTCACACCTCAAAAAAACAGATAGTCATCTGTTCCGACAGACCTCCCAAGGAGATCCAGAGCATCGAAGACAGGCTTGTAAGCCGCTTCGAATGGGGGCTTGTGACCGACATCCAGTCTCCTGACCTGGAGACAAGAATAGCCATCCTGCAAAAAAAAGCCCAGCTTAGACGGTTTGAGCTTCCCGACGATGTGATCAACTTTCTGGCGGTGAACATCCCCAGCAATATCCGGGAGCTGGAAGGGGCCCTCAACAGGGTGGTGGCCTGCGCCGAGCTTGCGGGGGAGCCCATCTCCGAGGAGAATACGGCCCTGTGGCTCAAGGACGTAATACGAAAAGACACCAGGGGACCGGTGGGCGTCGATGAAATCCAGCACGCCGTGGCGGAATTCTTCAGCTTTTCGGTGGACGACCTTCTCAGCGCAAAAAGAACTTCTGATCTGGCCCTTGCCCGGCAGGTGGCTATGTTCCTCTGCCGCAAGCTCACGGAGGTTAGTCTGCAGCAGATAGGCTTCTCCTTCAGGAAAAAGGATCATACTACCGTGCTTCATGCCCACAGAAAAATAAGTAAAATGGTAAAAGAGCAGCCCCGGATGAAACAGATTGTGGACAGCATAGAGGGGAAGCTGTGATTAACCCCTTGTAAATGTGGATAAGTATGTTTGTTAAAAGCCTGTACACTATTTTTTGTGGATTGTGTGTATAACTTTAACGGCCCGGCGCCTTTTTATCCACAGCCGTAATTTCAGTCGTTTTGCGCCGCCGCCGGGTTATCCACATAATGCACAGACCCTATTACTACATCTGCTACTAAAACCTAAACTAATAATAGATGCTCTTCGGGGAGGTAATTTCTAATGAAACTTCAAATCAACAGAACAGAATTTATGAAGCACTGGCAGATCGCCGAAAGATGCATCAGCTCCAAAAGCGCCATAAACGCTCTTACGGGAGTACTGGTCAAGGCCGTAAACGAAGCGGGAGAGAGCATTGTCCGGCTTGAGGCCACAGACCTTAAAACCTCCGTAAAATGCGTCGCAGGCGGAGCTCTCACGGAAGAGGAAGGAGAAGTGGTCCTTCCGGTAAAAACGGTGGGAGAGCTTATTAAAAAAGCTCCCTCGGATATCTTCACCCTTTCGATTACCGACGGAAAGGGCATAATTATCTCCGGAAGAAACAGATACCGGTTCACCACATACTCCACAGGAGAGTTTCCCGCCCTGCCCGTATCGGACGACGCGCCCTTCTTCTGCTCCTCCTCCGTTTCTGAACTGCTGAAGGCAGTAACAGAGGGGACAACGGCAGGATCCTCGGGGGAAGATTTTCCAAAGTACCTTGGCGCCGCCTATTTTCAGCTTACAGGCGGAGAGTTAAGAATTGTCTCCACCGACGGACTGAGGCTCTCCCTCTCCAGATTTATGCCGCCCGAAACGGGAGAAGACAGGGATTTTCTTCTGCCAATTACAGGCATAAAGGAACTTCAGCGGCTGCTTTCGTCCCTGCCCGGTGAAAATCCCGTCAGGATAGCGGCCGATCCGACTCTGGTCTTCTTCCAGATGGGTAGTATAGAATTTTCAGTAAGAAGAGTGGACGCCGCCTTCCCTCAGTATGAAAAATTTCTGGAGGACAATAAAACAACCTCCCTCGAAGCAGACAGAAGTGATTTCATTGCGGCCCTGGAGAGAGTGGAGATAATCGTCAGGGATTTCAACCGTGCGGTAATAATGAACCTGTCCCCCGGCGGCGACCTGTCCCTCTCCGGAAGAGCGCCCGAGACGGGAGAGGCGGACGAGATCATGAGCGGGACCATCGACGGAGAACCCATGAAAACCGCCTTCAGAACCAGCTTCCTTATAGACGGGCTGAAGGCCATGCACAGCGACATGGTGCTTCTTAACTTCAACGGTCCCGACAGACACATGATAATGCAGCGCCCCGGAGACGGAAATTTTATTTACCTGGTAATGCCCCTGAAGCTGTCCGATACGGATTTCTCCTTCCGGGGCGACGACGGGGAAGAGGAGGATTTTTCTCCGGAAGAATAGAATATGTGGTGCTCCGAGTATTTAGTAAGGAATTTTCGAAACTTACGGCCGGTTCGCGTTCTATGGGATCCCGGCCTTAATCTGGTCACCGGAAAAAACGGTTCGGGAAAGACCAACTGCCTTGAAGGAATGCATCTGATAACGGGCTGGGGCCCCTTCGGCGAAAGAAAAGACCTTCCCACATGGGGAGGGGAAGGAAGCCGGGCCTTTATCTCTGGCGTTTTCTGCGGCGAAGAGGATCTGTTCATCTCCATGGCCGCGGGAGGCGCCACCCTTATGAAGTGCGACGGAAAGCGCGCGTCCTTTACTGACGTCAGGGCAAGAGTTCCGGCGCTGGCCTTTCTCCCGGGAGATATGTCCCTGCTCGACGGCTCCCCTTCCATAAGGCGGACCTTTCTGGACAGGCTCTGCGCTCTTTTATTTCCCCTCCACGCTCGCCGTCTGAACGAATACGGCAGAGCGCTTCGCCACAAGGCCGTCCTGCTCCGGGAGGGGAAGAGTACGGCCGCTCTGTCGAAGGCCATGGCGCCTCTGGCGGCCTTCCTCTGGACTTCCAGGGAGGAGGCGGTCAGGCTGCTCTCCCTCGGACTGGGTAGTTTTAAGGAGCTGACCCCCCTTTTTCTGCAGCTTTCTCATGTAAGGGGAGGCGCCTCGGGAGAGGGAAGCCCCGCGGACGACTGGCGTAAATCCCTGGAGAACTTTGAGCAAAGGGAAAGAGCCGCCTGCGTCTCACTGGTGGGTCCTCATCGGGACGATTTGGCAGTCAGCGCGGAAGGACGCTCCCCGGCGGCGGTCTTCAGCAGGGGGCAGCTGCGCCGGGCTTCCGTAGCCCTGATGCTGGCTGCGGCAAAAGCGGTGGAGGCAAGGCTCAGACGAAAACCTATAATTTTGCTGGACGAAATAGCATCCGAGCTGGATGAAGATGGAAGAAAAAAAACCATTGAATCCCTTGCCGGAACGGGATGGCAGGTGATCGCGGCCGCTGCGGAACTTTCCTCCCGGGAGTGGCCGGGAAAACTTTGGAAGGCCGAGGACGGGGCTGTACTGCCCCGCCTCTGAAGGAGAAGGAGCCATGTCGGGGTCGGAAAATAAATACGACGTTATCGTGATCGGGGGAGGACACGCCGGGTGCGAGGCCGCCCTTGCCGCCGCAAGGATGGGCGCCAGGACAATTCTTCTCAGCCTATATCTGGACAATACGGCCCTCATGCCCTGCAACCCCTCCATAGGAGGGCCGGCCAAGGGGCACCTGGTTCGGGAGGGGAGCGCCCTGGGGGGAGAGCAGGCCGAGGCGGCGGATAATTCCGCCGTGCTCATCCGCAGGCTTAATACATCCAAAGGGCCCGCGGTACAGGCGCTAAGGGCCCAGTGCGATCTGAGGGATTACGCCGAGCACTTTACCATGGCGGTGGAGACTCAAAAAAATCTGGACGTGAGGCAGGAGCTGGTCACTGACCTATGGATCGAGAGAGGCAGGGCCAGGGGAGTAAGAACAAAGTACGGTCCCCTGTACGAGGGCGGCGCGGTGATACTGGCCGGAGGAACCTACCTGGGAGGGAGGGTGTTTATCGGACAGGATAGCTTCCCCTCCGGCCCTCTGGGCCAGCTTCCGGCGGAGGACCTGTCCCGCTCCCTACGGGAGGCCGGCCTTGAAACCGGCAGGATGAGGACCGATACTACGCCCAGGCTGCACCTGGACACCCTGGATCTGTCGGCCCTCGCCGCCCAGGGGAGCGCCGCCGAACCTCTGGCCTTCTCCCTCTGGAGCGAAGGAAAAATTTGCGAAGGCTACTTCTGCTATATGACAAGAACAAACCCCAACACCCACGATCTGGTGCGCCGAAATCTTCACAGATCCCCTCTTTTTACGGGCCTTATGGACGGGGCCGGGCCCCGGTACTGTCCCTCCATCGAGGACAAGGTGACAAAGTTTCCGGAAAGGGAGAGTCACCCCGTCTTTCTTGAGCCCGTGTCAAAGTACAACAGGGAGGTATATATGCAGAACTTCTCCATAAGCCTCCCTGCCGAAGTCCAGCTGGAGATGGTCCGATCCCTTCCAGGGTGTGAGCGGGCCCATATGATCCGGCCCGGGTACACCATCGAGTACGACTACATCATACCCACCCAGCTTTTGCCCTCCCTTGAGGCCAGGGCCGTCGAGGGGCTCTTTTTTGCAGGGCAGATAAACGGTACTTCCGGCTATGAGGAAGCCGCCGCCCAGGGCCTTCTGGCGGGCATAAACGCCGCCCTGAAGATCAGGGGCGAGCCGCCCCTGATCCTCTCCAGGGGGGAGGCCTATCTTGGCGTCCTGGTGGACGATCTTGTCACCAAGGGGACGAAGGAGCCTTACAGAATGCTCACCAGCAGATGCGAGCACCGGCTGCTCCTTCGCCACGACAACGCCGGAAGAAGACTCTCTCCAATTGGCAGAAGGCTTGGCCTCATAGACGACCGAAGATGGAGCGCCCTCCTGTCATCGTGGAAGAGAGTCGACGACGAGATAGAGCGGCTTAAAGGGGCAAAAATCCAGCCGTCGGAGGGCCTTAACCGGGCTCTGACGGAGGCGGGGTCCGCGGCCCTGACCGAGACTGTGGCAGCGGCGGACCTGCTCCGCAGGCCGGGCGTTCCCTACGGACTGGTTGAGAAATTCTCGCCCTCCCCAGCGCCTCCCCTGGGCGAGGAGACAGGGGCCCTGGAGGTGGAGATAAAGTATGCCGGGTATATCGAACGGCAGAACAGACAGGTTGCCAGGCTGGCAAAAATGGAGGAAGTAAGGCTTCCGGAGGACCTGGACTACTCGGCCGTCCCCGGCCTTTTATCGGAGAGCAGGCAGAAGCTGGAGGACCTTCGCCCCGTCAGCCTGGGCCAGGCGGGCAGAATTTCAGGGGTGACCCCGGCGGATATCCATCTTCTCTCAGTCTGGCTTAACGCGCTGCAAAGGAG
The DNA here is from genome assembly GCA_964642285.1 of uncultured Synergistaceae bacterium. GTDB lineage: Bacteria > Synergistota > Synergistia > Synergistales > Aminobacteriaceae > Aminivibrio. The sequence goes on along the minus strand of CAZXOD010000089.1, from coordinate 199 downwards.
GCGCCGCCATGAGGAACTACAGGAGGAGTAAAGACGCTCCCGAGACGGCCGCCGCCCTTTTGTCTCTTGTCATGCCTCCGGGATCGGAGGAAAAACTCGCCCTGCCGGAGCTGCGGCGCCGGTGGGCGGAGGTGGCGGGCCCCGTTCTGGCAAAAAAGAGCTTTCCTGAGGACATAGACAAAGGGGAGCTCTTCATAAG
>CAZXOD010000088.1:0-8796 GCA_964642285.1 uncultured Synergistaceae bacterium | reverse complement strand
CAAGGGCCAGAACCATAGCCCCCAGAAGGGGCAGGAGGGGGCGGAAGGAAGAGCTGTAGGGGATGTTGGCCAGCTTGCAGGCCGCCATCAGATCTACCCCCAGGGGAGGCGTATTTGCCCCTATGGCCAGATTGAGGCAGACCATAACTCCCATGTGAATCGGGTCCATGCCCATCTGCTGCATTACCGGTCCAAAAATAGGGATGATGATAAGCACGATGGCTATGGTCTCCATGAACATCCCCAGGATAAGCAACAGGATATTGAATAAAATTAGCAGCACCCAGTAGTTTGTGGAAAGGGAGAACATGGCCGCCGCCACTTTCTGCGGAATATTTTCCGCCGACAGGATCCACCCGAACAGCGACGCGGCCCCTATCAGAAACAGCACTACCGCGCTGGTCCTGGCAGTATCCAGGCATACGTCAAAAAATCGGCGCCAGCTGAGCTTGCGGTACACATATTTGGAGAGCACAAGGGCGTAAAGCGAGGCAACGGCTCCCGCCTCCGTAGCGGTGAAAATTCCGCCCAAAATCCCGCCGATAATGATCACCGGCGTAAGCAGCGGAAAAAACGCTTGCCTGAAAGACGTCCATTTCTCCCGCCATGAGGCCCTCTCAAGCCTGGGATAATTTCTTTTAAGCGCCACGAAGTAGGAGACGACCATCAGTCCCAGCCCGGTAATCACCCCCGGTATGAAGCCCCCTACGAAGAGCTTGCCAATGGAGGCGCCCATGCTCACGCCGATTATTACCAGGGTAATGCTGGGGGGGATCACCGTCCCCAGGGAACCTCCGCAGCCCAGCAGGGCGGCGCTGAAGGGCGGTTCGTAGCCCTGTTCCTTCATCGTGGGCAGCAGGATGGAGCCTATAGCCACCACGTTTGCCACGCCGGAGCCAGAAATTGCGCCGAAGAGCATGCACGACACCACCATAACCATGGCCAGGCCTCCCGGAATATGGCCCACCATGTTGGACGCGAACTTCATGAGCCTGGGCGTGATGTCCCCCTCAGCCATGAGGGCGCCCGCTAGTACGAAAAGAGGAATCGCCAGCAGAGTGAAGGAGTCCACGCCCACGACCATCCTCTGGGCCACCACCAGCAGGGGAACGGTCGACTCGAAAACAAGATAGGCCATGCCTGAGATGGCCACCGCATAGGCTACCGGTATGCCTATGAATATCCCGCCGAAAAGAACTCCAAGAAGAGTAATCATGCTATTCCCGGCCCCTTAAAGCATCCCGGATATCTTTCAGTACAGTCGGGACGGTGAGCAAACATCCTACAGGAAACGCAAGATACAAAATGCCCGAGGGGATCTGCATCGCCGTGGTGCGCATGGACCACGTTCTGCCGACTACCTTCCATCCGGCCCAGACGCCTACAGCCGCGAACAGAAGAATCGCCAGACTGCCCGCAAGCCGGATCAGGCGGCGAGTGCCGTCAGAAGGTATGAGGGGCAGCAGAAAATCGATGGCTATGTGGCCGCCCCGGTAGAGCACCGAAGCCGCCCCGATAAAGGTTATCCATACCAGGATGGTCTGGGACAGCTCCCCGCCCCAGACCAGGGGTCTGTTTAAAACATACCGGAACATTACTTCCAGCAGCACCTCTATGAAGGCGGCAACAACCCCGAAGATCAGAAACCAGTCGAGCCCCGCGAAAAGCCTTCCCGCGAGGCCCTTCTTTTCCTTTGTCATATTATTTGCCGTACTTGCGGACCAGATCCATCAATTCCTTGCCGAATTCGCCCTCGTACTCGTCCCATACGCTCTGAACCGCCTGCTGGAAGGCCGCCTTGTCTACTTCCGTAACCTCCATGCCCTTGCCCTTCAGCTTCTTAAGAAACTCCTCTTCCTCCTCCATGGTCTGCTTCCGCTGCTCGTCCCGCCACTTTGTCGCGGCCTTTTCCACTATGGCCTTGTCCTCGTCGGAGAGCTTGTTCCACACGGAGCTGTTGAAGCAGAGAAGGGCCGAACCCCATATATGGCCCGTGACTGACAGGTATTTCTGCACCTCGTAGAAGGAGCTTGAGTAGATTATGGAGAAGGGGTTCTCCTGCCCGTCTACCACGCCCTGCTGCATGGCGGAATACAGCTCGCCGAAGTTGATGGGCATGGGAGAGGCGCCGAGGGCCTTGAAGGTATCCAGGCGCATTTTGTCGGGGGTCACCCTGATCTTGAGCCCGGCCATATCCTCGGGCTTAACCACAGGTCCCCTGTTGTTTGTCAGGTGGCGGTAGCCGTTCTCCCACCAGGAGACTCCCACCACTCCCTGCTTCGCCAGGAGGGCCAGAAGATAATCGCCCAGCTCGCCGTCAAGGGCCGCGTAGGCGGACTCGTGGGTGGGCCAGGCGTAGGGAAGGGCCTCCACGCCGAACTTCGGCTCCACGGACTGGAACGAACCGCCGCCTATAAGGCCGCCGTCCACTGTCTGGAGGGACAGCCCCTCGATCAGGTCCTTTTCGTTGCCTAGCTGGCTGCTGGGGTAAATCATGAACACGACCCGGCCATCGGTAGCCGTCTTAACTTCTTCCGCAAAGCCCTCCAGGCATACGTGCCAGGAGTGATCCGGGTTCAGCACGTGCCCGATCTTGATCTCCATTTGCGCCGACGCGCCTCCCGCCAGGGAAAAGACAATCAAAAGCGCGCAAAGGGTTTGAAGCATCTTCTTCATGTTTCCAACCAACCTCTCTATTGAATTTATGTTTATTTGTTGGTGCATTATAAACCTATTTCCCAAATTTGCAAGGGCGGGCAATTCCATTACGCGATAAATACATAAAACAAACTTTGGCAGCGGGACAAGTTTTCACGAAGCATTTCGGGTGGAACGTAGTAAAATCAATACGAAAAGGCGCGGGTCTAAAGCGTCGGCAGAGAACGGAGGATCATCAATGAAGCTGCTCGAAATGAACACCCTGGATTTTGAGAAATACGTGGAGAAAAACGACGCCGTCATAATTCCAAGCGGAGCCTTCGAGATCTGGGGCCCCCATCTCCCCGTTGGGGCGGATACCATCATCGCCGAGGAGATGGCCAACCGGCTGGCCGACCGGATGGGATGGCTCGTGGGGCCCACCGTCCCTGTAGGGGACTCCCTCTTCTCCTGGGGGCCCGGGGCCGTCACCGCCCGCCCCGACAGCTTCAGGGACTATTTTGAGGACATCTGCATGAGCCTTCTGAAGCACGGCATAAAGAGGTTCTGCTTCCTCAATCCCCACGTGGGCAACGTGGCGCCCATAAGCCAGGTAGCGGCCAAGCTAAAAATCGAACACGGCGCCGAATGCTGCCTGTTTGACTGGTGGAGGTTCATTCAGCCTCTGTGCACGAAGGAGAACATCCTGGATACCGACGGCATCATGTCCCACGGCCACGCAAGCGAGGCGGGCACATCCCTTTTCATGTACCTGAGGCCCGACCTGGTCAAGACCGACAGGCTCATCCGCACGGAGCCCAAAAGAACAAGCGACTTTCCCGACGTCCAGGTCTTCTGGTCCATCCCGGACCTTACCGATACGGCCATGGTGGGAGACGCCACCGCGGCAAGCAGAGAAAAGGGCGAGAAGATAGTGGAAAAGGCCCTGGAGAGGATGGCGGCGTTCCTGGAGCAGTGGCGGTAGCGCCGGGGGCGTCTCTTAATACGGAGGCAGTGGTTGAACAGCTGTCCTTCCCCCAAATTATAAAGGAGCGACCTCTCTGCTTTCTCCTGAGCCCTTTTTCTTTTCCTCGCACGCCTGATTGTTTGGATTATAATACGTTTGAGTCAGCCGCATCAATACCCGGCTGCCGAATATGTGCGATTAAGGGGAGGAATTTGAGATGCGAGATGTGGTAGCGCCGATAGAGTCCTACTACGAGAGAGGAATGGGCTTTCTCTTCCGGTTGATCGACGAGTGTCCGGATGAACTCTGGGGGAAGAAGGGCGGAGGGTTCTTCTTCTGGCAGCAGCTTTATCATGCGTTCTACTGCGTGGATTTATTTCTTCTCCCGGCAGGAAGCGAATTGTCTGAGAAGCCGTACGGCAGGGCGGTGGCCATGCTCAGCGAAACAATCGACACAGTTCCGTCGAAGGATGAAATCCGCGAGTACGGCAGGGAGATGAAGGCGAATGCCGACGCCTGGATCGCCGCTCTCGAAGACGGTGCGCTCGGCGCCAGGCACGACGGCATGTCCGAGCGACGGAAGATGGAGCTGACCAACGCGAGCGTTCTCACGTCGCTGTGCGGACACAATATGTACCACGTCGGCTGTCTGGACTCGGTGCTGCGGGAGAATGGGCTGAAGGGCGTCTATTAACGGACGCGGCGGTCGTCGCTTCGTAGTAGGACGCGGTTTTTCCATTCTTTGGCAGGTGTTATGAGATGCCCCCGAAGGAATAGGCCCCGGCCGTCGCAGTATCTGATGCATGCTAACGAGCCGGGGTACTTGTGGTTTGTGATGTCCCGCAATAAACAGACAGTCAAAACACACGAATATTTTCCTGTTTAGAAGCAATGGTTCCAATTTCTTCCGTTTTCAGGATGGCAAAACAAGGGTTGCCCGGAGGGGTGATTCTTCGGTGGCGGAACTTTTCATAACCGGCGACAAGCACGGGGAACCCTTCTTTCTTCAATCCAAAACGCGTCACTTTTCTGCTTTACCTTCCGCGGCGCTCCGCCCGAAGGAGGTTTGAACGGCTTCTTCAAGCGCGGCGACCTCGCGGTCCGACAGGAAATCGAAGTAATCGGCGCGTTTTCGTCCGGACAGGCGTCCGTTATTCTGTAGGCAGAAGCGGATGAAAAGATCTATCTGCCTGTCTGGCATATCCACGATCTCCCGTACGGTTTTTTGGGCCCTGTCGTAACCGGCAAGGAAGGCCAGTTCACCGGCAAGCTCCGTGTCGATGGTCCTTTCAATAAACTTGAAAAGCGCCTCGGCCTGGGGCGTCATGTCGATGTAGCGATACCAGACGGCGGTATCGTTGTGCACCGTCATGCGCCCTATTTCGTCAAGAGAATATTCCACCAGCGGCATCAGCTTTCGGGAGAACGCCTCCAGAGAAACATCGTAGTCCGCAAGGTTTTTCAGCATGGTGGCGGAAACGGGAAACATGATTCCTTCCGGAGTGAACTTTCGGCGCGCGAGTATGTTGTGGATGAGGAATCTGTGAATTCTGCCGTTGCCGTCTTCGAATGGGTGCAGAAAGACGAATCCGTAAGAAACGGCCGCGGCATGAACAACCGCCGGGACGTTGCCGGATTCCATCATTTCGTGCGCAGCCGTCAGTCCGCTCATGAGATCCGGCAGATCCTCCGGTTTCGGGCCGACGAAGTGGATTCGTTCTCCTTGCCACGCGACAGTCTCGCCGACATAATTCTGTTCGGAACGATACTCGGAGGCGTGGAAACGAGGGTCTGTGATCCGGTTCTGAAGCTCTATCAGACCGGATTTTCGGCAAAAATCCTCTTTTTCCGCCGCGCGAAGCAGAGCGATGAAGCGCTCGGTTCGGGTCGGCGAAGGTTTAGTATGTTCGATTTCGAAGGAGGATTTTGTCTCTTTGTTATACAGATATCCGAGCGCGCGTGTCAACAGTTCCGGGGGGTAAGCCGCCACCGTCCTCCTGCAGCGTTCCGCAAGGTCGGCTTTCTCGTATCCGGCAAGGGCTTCTGTACGGCGAATCAGCGGACAAAAGCGGGCGTCGCCCGGCAGGTTGTTGTTGACCCTCTGACGCCGGACCCGTTCGGACGGGAGGCGCGTGTAATATTTTTGGGGTTCGACGAGGTCGATATAGTTTCCCTGTTTCAAGTCCTCCAGAGGAAGCCTCCGACCCGTGAGAAATTCGTAGAAGAACCACAGGCGTCTTGCATACTTGCCAGTGGGCCTGGAGCGGATATGTTCGAGGATCTCTTTTTCATCTATTATTCGGAAAAGAATCGATAAAAGGGCCAGATTTGTACCATCGTACTTGAGGGCGAATTCAAGATGATCGCACGCCGTCTCTCCCGGCCAGTAGGAGGATGGGTAGGTCTCTTCGACGATGCCGTCGCGAGAGTGCAACCTGTGGGACCCGCCCTCCGCCACCAGCGACATGTGCCAGTTTGGAACGACGTCTAACCCGTACCGCTCGGTAAGAGCCGCATATCCTGCAGGAGCGGATTGAGATCGGTCCAAATTTTTCTTTAACATGCCTGCCTCCGGGAAAACGTTTATTATTTCAGAAAACAATTATATCATGCGGGTTTCCTGGAAAAACTGTTACACGTCCTCGTGAAGCAGAACAGCGTTGCTCTAGCTGAAACCGCTCTTTTGCCGACTTCCTTCACAGAAATACCGGAGGGTCAATTTCTGATGTCGCGTAGCAGGGAGTCCAACCTGCTAAGAAAAACCCGGGCGTAATGAAAGCCTTTCCCAAAAGGTTATAATGATTTATCCACCGTTCAACCTGTCGCCTGCCTTTCGCTTTCAGGGTGGCAAAAATAATGATTGTCCGGCGGAGCTTTTTTGTCTTTTTTCGGGGGTGATTCTTCAGTGGCGGAACTTTTCATAACCGGCGACAAGCACGGGGGGAGAGGGATGAAATACCTTTCATCCGCTCATTTCCCGGCAGGGAACCTCCTGACCGGAGAGGATTTCGTCGTAATACTGGGCGACTTCGGCTTGCTGTGGAACAACCCCCCGTCGGAGGCGGAGCTAAATACATTAAGATGGCTCTCCGCCAAAAACTGGACCACCCTTGTAGTGGACGGCAATCATGAAAACTTCGACCTGATGGACGCCCTCCCCGCAGAAGTCAGATGGGGAGCCCCCGTGGGGGTCATCGCCCCCAACATATACCACCTCAGGCGGGGCTATATCTACACCATTGCCGGAAAAAGCGTCTTTGTCTTCGGCGGCGCGGAGAGCCCGGACAGGGGCTTGAGAAATTCGGGGAAGAACTGGTGGCCCCGGGAAATTCTAAGCCTTGAGGAAGCGGCAAGGGGGTTTGACTCCCTGGACCGGGCAGGGTGGAAGGTGGATTACGTGTGGACCCATGCCGCTCCCAGCCAGGTTCTTCACCATCTGTTCGGCAACCCCCGCGCCCACGCTCAGAGGGGTGAGAAAAAAGTCAGGGATCCTGTCTCGTGGTACCTGAACGAAATTGCCGGCAAACTGGAGTTTTCCATGTGGTGCTTCGGCCATTATCACGTCCAGTCTCAGCCCTTCAGCGCCGGGGCCAAGGGCCTCTTCCGGGCGGAGTACCGGGAAGTCCGGCCGCTGCTTGTATCGGAGGAAATGGAGAAAGCTTTTGCCGGGTATGGCTCCCAGGGACAAGATTCCGAGCCAAGCAAATTAAGCGAAGACTGAGCGCCTTTCTGGCATAAAAAGCGGCATCGCAATTTATACTGCTTGAATTGCCCCCACCTACAGGGCCCGCAGCGCCGCGGCCCGGTCCGGCTGTCCGGCGGCGTCCGCCAGATTTGCCCCGTAGGCCAGGCCTTCGGCCACGAAATCGTCCTTCAGCGGGAGGGGATGGCTTAAAATCCCTCCCGTCCTTGGGGGGGTATGTCTCCACGAACGGCGACCAAAGCTGACCAGTTCCGGACAACTGCTCAGGATCCTAGCCGCGGCGCCGTACAGCTCAAAGCAGTCGCTAAGGCTGTAGTGAGGCATCGGGCCTCCCATACTCCGCTCGTTTTCCGCGACTGGTCCGGGGGCCGGGCAGTTATCCCGAACAAACGCCGCTGCCTCCCCCATCTTCGGCCACTTGTACTTATCTTTCTTCCCGGGCAGGCGGCAGAAGTCCGTCAGCCCCATCATGGAGCACCACCACGACAGGGAGGTGAACTCTGGAACTATCGGCAGGAAGGAGATGTCAAAATTCAGGTTGTGGATTATTATGCCCCCTACGTTCCACCTCCGCCAGAAGTCCGCCAGGGCGCCCGCATCCTGCAGGAAGTGAGCTTCATAGCCGCCCTCCTGCCGGAAGAAGGCGATTCGCTCCAGGGTGAGGCGATGGACTTTCAGCGCACCGGGGTCGATGCGGCCCTCCTCGGGGAAGTAGAACCTGTTGAAATAGTCGAGGATTTTTCCGTCTCCGCCGAAGACGATGGATGAAGCGGATAGAACGGACGTGCCTCTGAAGCCGTTGCTCTCCACGTCGAATACGCCGTAGACTTTTTTGCCTTCCATGAAAAATCCTCCCCACTTATCCGCGCCTGCCCCGCAGGCCGCAAATTGTCCCGGCCGCCTTGAGCAGGCATTATAATACATTCTCCAGCCTTAGAAAAATGCCTGTTTTAAAATAAATTTAAGGAGGAAAAAGTCCGTGAGTCCCCGTCAAAACCGCGTGGATCCCTGGGGAAGGCTGAACGCCGTCCCCGACAGAGGCGCCTGGATGGGCAACAGGGGAATTCTTCACAACGACTCGGGAGAAGTGGTCGCTCCATGGCGGCACAGGGCCTGGGTCACCTGCGTGCTTGAGTACAAAGGACGCAGGCGGGAGATATTCAGCCCCCGGCGCTATTCCGAGCTCTTCTTCCTGGACGAGGCCGCCGCTCTCTCCGCCGGCCACAGGCCCTGCGCCTTCTGCCGCCGAGAGAGGTTCAACGAGTTCAAGGCTCTATGGTGCAAGGCAAACCTGGACGGCGCCCCGCCTTCGTCAGTACCGGCCCCAGAGATGGACAGGCGGCTCCACTCCGAGAGAGCCGTACGGGGCGGGGGAAAAGCGACTTTCAGGGCAAAACTTGAAACCCTACCCCGGGGGACGTTTGTCGAGCATGAAAGAGAGGCCTTTCTGATCTGGGAGGGCCGCCTGTTGAAATGGTCCTTCAGCGGG
>CAZXOD010000087.1:0-8803 GCA_964642285.1 uncultured Synergistaceae bacterium | reverse complement strand
CCCAGGTGGAGATAGTGGTCCTTCAGGGAGAGCGGTCCATGGCCGCCGACAACGTGAAGCTGGGGACCTTCGTCCTGGACGGAATTCCTCCCGCACCCAGGGGCATCCCTCAGATCGAGGTAACCTTCAATATGGACGTAAACGGCATACTTAACGTAGCCGCCAAGGACAAGGGAACGGGCAAGGCCCAGAACATCTCCATTCACTCCTCAAACCTGTCGAAGGACGACATCGAGCGGATGAAGACTGACGCCGAGACTTTCGAGGAGGAAGACAAGAAAAAGCGGGAGGCCGCCGAGGCCCGCAACGAGGCCGACAGCGTCGCCTACGGAGCGGAAAGGCTTATGTCCGAAAACGGCGACAAGATGACTCCCGAGGAGAAGGGCGCCATAAACTCCGCCCTTGAGGAGCTTCGCTCAGTCCTCCAGGGAGAGGACGCTGACGCCATGGCCGCGGCGAAGGGAAAGCTTGAAAAGGCGGTGCAGGAGTTTTCAACAAGGCTCTACTCCCAGGCGCCATCTGACGGCGACGGGGGAAGCGCGGATGGAAGCGCCCCGGACGAAGATACTGTAGATGCGGAGTTCAGCGAGCAGGAAGAGGCTTAGGAAGTGAGCGAAGATGAACGGCAGGGGTGAGACCGAAGATCTTTACCGGATACTCGGGGTTCCCCGGGAGGCCTCTGCCCCGGAAATAAAAAAAGCCTACAGGCAGCTGGTGCGAAAGTACCATCCTGACGCCAACCCGGGAAATAAAGAGGCTGAAGAACATTTTAAAAAAATAAATCAGGCCTATGAAGTGCTGGGCGACCCCCAGAAGAAAGCCCAGTACGACCAGTTCGGCACCGTGGGCGACATGGCCGGCGGAAGCCCTTTTGAGGGCTTCGGCGGCATGGGGGACATCTTCGGCGACATCTTCGACAACCTCTTCGGCGGCGCGGGAGGCATGGGAGGCCGCAGAAGGGCCGACCCCAACGCTCCCCGCAGAGGCGCCGACCTTGAGATGCAGGCGGAGGTCACCCTGCTGGAGGCGGCTGAGGGGGCGGCCAAGGAGTTCCAGATCCCCCGGCAGGAGTCCTGCGACGAGTGCGGCGGAAGCGGGGCCAAGGCAGGCACATCCCCCACCGTCTGCGCGACCTGCGGCGGCAGGGGACAGGTGGAGGGCCGCCAGCAAACCCCCTTCGGCCAGTTTGTCACCGTCAATACCTGTCCCGGCTGCGGCGGAACGGGCAGGACAATAAAGGAAAAGTGCCCCTCCTGCGGCGGGACGGGGCGGGTGCGCAAAACCCGCAGGGTGGAAGTGAAGGTCCCCGCGGGGGTGGATACGGGAACCAGGCTCCGCATCGGCGGCGAGGGTGAGGGCGGCGTCAACGGCGGCCCTCCGGGGGATCTGTTCATAATGCTCTCCGTGGCAGATCACCCGGATTTTAAGAGGGACGGGGCGGACCTTCACACCAGGCTCGTCCTTAGCTACCCTCAGGCCGCCCTGGGCTGCGCCGTGAAAGTGCCCCTGCTGTACGGCGAGCCGGAGAGTCTCTCCATACCGTCGGGGACTCAGCCGGGCAAAGTATTTACGATCAGAAAAAAGGGCATGCCCAGGCTCAGAGGCGCCCGGGGAACGGGAGACCTCCACGTTCACGTCGCGGTAGACGTGCCTAAAAAACTCACTGACCGGCAGAAGGCCCTTCTTGAGGAGCTGGCCAGGGAGATGAAGGTGGAAGTGGAAGATACGGGGGGCTTCGGTAAATTTTTCCGGAATCTGTTCGACTCCTGAGGCGATCCCGCCCTTCTCAAAACCGTACCCTATCTGGTAAACTTGCTTATGCTAAGGGAGGCTTATAAGCCTCCCTTAGTTTATATTCCCTAAGGAGATTGTCCATGACAAATACAGTAGACAGCTTTTGGTGGTATGTCACGCTGGAGGGAGGCCCGGACAGCGGAGAAGTGCTGGCCTCCCTGGCTGAAATGTCGGGAAGCATAGGCTCCGAGGAGAGCGGCCGGGCCGAATCAGTCTTCCTGAGAGCTTATTACCGTACATCCCAGGACCTGGGCTTCTGGGTGGGGCGCCTTGAGGAGGCCCTGGACCCCTGGCCCGAGATAAAAATCGCCGACATGGGAAAGATAGAAAATAAACAGTGGCACACGGACTGGAAAGAAGCCTTCCCGCCCCTGCCAGTGGGAGACAGGCTCGTCGTGCTCGCCCCCTGGCACAAGGGGACGGAGCCACCGGACCGGATTCCCCTGTATATCTACCCCGGCTCCGCCTTCGGCACGGGATACCATGAAAGCACCCAGATAGTGCTCTCCCTCCTTGAAAAACTCGATCTGGCGGGCGCTAGCGCCGCCGACATCGGCACGGGATCGGGTATTCTGGCCATCGCCGCGGTTAAAATGGGAGCGGCCCGAGTCAAGGCCAGAGACCTCGATCCCGCCGTTCTGTCGGAAGTGAGCCACAACCTCGGTCTGAACGACATCGACCCCGGCCTGGTGCAGCTTGAGGAGGCCAACCTCCTGGACGGCATGACGGAACCGGTGGACCTGATAACCGCCAATATCATCATCGAGCCTCTCCTTGAAATGCTTCCCTCCATGCCTCCTCTTATGAAGCCGGGGGCAAAGGCCCTCTTCTCCGGCCTCCTGGAAAAAGAAAGAGGCCGTTTTTCCTCCGCCCTGGAGGAGCGGGGGCTTCGCATCGCCGACGAACTTACCATAGGAGACTGGTGGGGCGTAGTCGCCGAGGCAAAATGACCGCCGTGTTAAGAGGCAAAAAAATCTGGATTCATACCCTGGGGTGCCGGTCCAACCAGTACGAGGGAGAGGCCCTGGGAAGCGTTTTCGCAGGCGCCGGAGCGTTGCTGGCCGACTCCCCCCGGGATTGCGACGGGGCGGTGCTTGTAAGCTGCACGGTGACTTCCACGGCCGACAAGAAATGCCGCCAGGCTATCCGGCGGATCCGAAGGCTTTCGGAAAAGGCCGTTATAGCCGCCTGCGGATGCTGGGCTCAGCATATCACCCGGGAAGAGGCGGTCTCCCTCGGCATCAATATACTGGCGGGCAACCGCCGCAAAGCCCTCATCCCCGCCCTGATGGCCCGGGCCCTTCAAGGAGAAAGCCCTTCATTTGTCGAGGAAAAAACCGACGTCCTCCGCTCGGAGGAATGGGACGACCTTTCTCTCTCAAGGCCCCTCTTTCACACCAGGGCCTTCGTAAAAATACAGGACGGCTGCGATCATTTCTGCTCCTACTGCATAATCCCCTACGTAAGGGGACGGCCGGTAAATCGCCCCCGGGACGAAGTCGTTGAAGAAATCAGTAGACTTGCCGCCTCCGGCTGCCCCGAAGTCGTTCTGACTGGGGTCCACCTGGGGCTTTACGGCTCACGATCCCTGGCGGAGCTGGTGAGCCGGGCGGCTTCGGCGGAGGGGATAAAGCGGGTCCGCTTCGGCTCCCTGGAGCCCTTCGGCCTGGACGACGAGCTTCTTGACGCCCTAGCCGGCGCCCCCAAATTCTGCCGCCACCTTCACCTGCCCCTCCAAAGCGGCAGTGCCTCCGTGCTCGCCCGCATGAGGCGGGGGTACTCCCCCGGCGACTTCCTGGCCCTGGCTCAAAAGGCAAGGCGCGCCCTTGGGGAGGACCTTCATATAAGCACCGACATCCTCGTGGGCTTCCCCGGGGAGACCGACGGGGATTTTAAAGAGACCCTGGACTTCATGAAGGAGTGCCGCTTCGGCAAAGTCCACGTCTTCCCCTACTCTCCGAGGGAGGGAACAGAAGCGTGGGGCTATCCGGACGGAGTGAGGGGCGAAAAAATCCTTGAACGAACCGGCGAGGCCCTCTCCCTGGCAGAAAGACTGCTGACGGACTACGCCCTCCGCCAGGTGGGGAATGCGGTTTCCGTGCTTGTCGAGGAGGCCGACGGGGACGCTTTCAGGGGACTGACCCCCTCCTTCCTTAAAGTAGAAGGGGAGGGGAGTGCGGTCAGAGGAGAGGAAGTTCCGGTAAAGATATCGGAGATATCGGACGAAAGCCTGAAAGGTCGCAGAGTTTCATGAAGAGCCCCGTTCTTGGCATCGACCCTGGAACTAAAAATGCGCTGTGCGCCCTTCTGGATGATGGCGGAGTCCCGGTCGTGGTCCCGGGCCGGTGGGGAAAGAGAGCCTCTCCGGCAGTCACGGCCTGGACGGGAAGCGGCTGGGCCGCAGGCGAGGCCGCCGTGGCCTGTGAAATCAAGCGCCCCTCCTCTACGTGGCGTGATTTGAAGCGCAAGCTCGGAACTCCGTGGAAGGCCCGTTGCGGCGGCGTTTCCGTTTCCGCGGAAGAGGCCCTGGCGCCCCTGCTTGCCATGCTTCGGGAGGACGGCGAGGCCTTTGCGGGCGTCTTTCTGGAGTCCTGCGTAGTGGCCGTGCCCGCCTCCTTCAGCTTCGCCGAGCGCTCAGCCATGGCGAGGGCCGCCCGCGCCGCGGGCTTTGCCCGCATCAGAATGGTAAACGAACCTACCGCGGCCGCCCTTGCCTTCGGTGAAAAAGGCCGCTTTATGATCCTCGACTACGGCGCGGGGACGGCGGATCTCTCCGTGGTGGAGAGCGGAGAAGGGGTTTGCCAGGTTCTGGAGAGCGGGGGAATCCCCTCCTGCGGCGGCTGGGATTTCGACGCCGCCCTGGCCATGCATCTGGCGGAGCGCACGAGGGCGAAGTGGATGGGAAAGGACTCCCTCCACGGCCGCATGCTGCTCTCCGAGGCGGAGGAGATAAAAATTGCCCTCTCAAACTGCATGTCCTATGAATGGATCCCTCCCCCCGGCCTCGGGGCCGCGCCCCTAAGCGTCTCCCGAAGGGAGCTTGAGGGGCTGATACGGCCTTCCATTGAGCGGGTTGTCGCCCTGACAGAAACCTTCGCGGCGAAATATCGTCCTTCCAGGCTGCTTCTCGTGGGCGGCGGGAGCCGCATCCCCCTGCTGAGAAAACTTCTGGAAGAGCGGGTAGCGCCCCCGGGGCGGCTAAGTCTCTGTCCCGATGAAGCGGTGGTCGCCGGGACCGCTCTCTATGGAAACCCCCGGGGGCGGAGCAGGCTTCTTCTGGACGTTCTCTCCGAGGACCTGGGCATTCTGGCCGCCGACGGCGCGCCCGTACCCCTTTTGCAGAAGGGAATGCCCCTGCCCGCCAGGGTTGAAAAAAAATTCCTCAGCGTGGGGAGGGGCTCCTTCTCTCTTAAAGTCTTTCAGGGGGAGGAGGGGCGGATAATCACGGAAGTCACAGTTTCGGGGGCCAAAAAGGGGGACGCCGTCGCCCTGGTATTTGCCGTAGACGGAGTAGGCCTTCTCAGGATAGACATCCGGAGAGAAAACGGGGAGAGGGCCGTTATACCGCCCCTCGAAATAGGCTCCGCCGATGGCTGGACTTTTGACGGAAAGAGCGAAGAAATACAGGGCCTGGAAAAAAGATTCGCCCTCCTCTCCCCCCTTCTCACGCCCGGCCAGCAGACCAGGGCGGACATCCTGTTCAGGACGGTTAAAAGCCTCCTTGACGAGGGAGTAGGCCCCGAGGGCCTGGAATCCCTTGGGGCCATGGTAGCCGAGATGGAAAGGACGGCCCGCTGAAAATGGCCCTGCCTCTTGAGATAATGAACTGCTTTGAAATCCTGGGGGTGGCCCCCGGCGCCCACCCGGGGGAGATCAGGGCGGCCTTCAGACGCCTTGCCCTCTCCTTTCACCCCGACGTGGCCGGCCCCGGGGGTTCGGAAAAATTCGAGGCCATCGCCGCCGCCTACTCGATCCTGAAGACGGCCACCCCGGAGCAGATGGCGGAAGCCCTGAAAGGAGCAAAAAAACGCCCCTCCGCCGCCCCCAAAAAATCAAGGGAAGGCTCGCCCTTCAGGTGGACCAGAAGGGGAAAAAAAGAAGCCCCTTCCGCCGAAAAGAAGAAAGAGGAAAGCTCCGCCAGAGTCAGGGAGCTTCTTCTGGAACGGGCCTTGGTGGAGGCGGAACTTGCCGTGGCGAGGCTTCTGGAAAAATCCCGGGGGGAGGATGAAGCGCCCGCAAAAATTGTCATGCGGCTGCTGGGGGATCACCCGGAGGTGCGCCTTATGGCCCTCCGCAACCTTGTGGGCAGGGCGCCGGAGGGGGAGATCTTCTCCGCCCTTCTTGAAATGGCCCGGCGACGCCCCGTGGACGACGAAGCGCTTGAGCTCATGCTCCTGATCGACCTGGGGCCGGAAAAAAAGAAAGAACTTGCGCGGGCCCTGGCCTCCCGCTTCCCATCCATGACCGAAAAGACGGCCATGACCCTCCTCCGGCGGCTGACACTGCTGCCAGGGCGGGCCGAGCTTCTGGGCAAAGCCCTGCTGAACCCCTCGGCCAGGGTTATTGCGTCGGCCCTCGCCTCCTGGCCGCCCCTCCAGCCTCTTCCCGACGAGCTGGTCCTCATCCGGCTGCTCAGGCGGGATGAGGAGGCCGTCCTCGTTCCCCTTCTGAGGATGCTGAAATCCGCGGGCATTCCCCCCTGGGCGGGGCCGAGAATCGCCGCGCTTTCGGAAAAACATTCCTCCCCCGCGGTCAGAGTTTGGGCCGGGAGTATTGTGCGCTCAGGCAATCTGTTATAAAATACCTTGACTGAGAGGTGAGGTTTTTGGACGGAAAGTGCCTTTTCTGCGAAATATCGGCGGGAAGAGTTCCGGCGGAGGTCGTCTACAGGGATGAAGAAGTTATCGTAATCCGGGACATCGTTCCGCAGGCGCCCGTTCATCTGCTTGTAATGCCGGTAGAGCATGTGGAGTCGGCGGCGGAAGTCCAAAAGCCCGAAGTGTGGTCGAAAGTCATGGACTGCGCCGTGAAGACAGCCTCCCGCCTGGGACTTGAACAGGGCGGGTACAGGCTGGTAGTAAACTGCGGCGAAGAAGCCGGACAGACGATTCCCCACCTTCATATTCACCTTCTGGCGGGACGAAGTTTCCGCTGGCCGCCGGGGTAGACGCCCCGCGGCGAAGAAAGGGGGGAATGGTATATGACGACTGTCGTCCGTAGAGACAACGAATCCCTCGATGACGCTCTCAGAAGGTTCAAGCGGGAAGTCTCCAAGGTAGGAACCCTGCGGGAGGCCCGCAAGAGGGAGCACTACGAGAAACCGAGTGAAGCTAAGAAGACGAAGAGGGCCGAGGCCGCCAGAAAGAGGCGGACCAGGTCCAGGAGGTAGCGCGCCGTGACTGAAACAGAAAAGCGCATATCCGGCGATCTTATGGCCGCTATGAAGGAAAAAAGAGAGCTTGAGCTGTCGGTTCTCAGAATGGTCAAGGCGGAGCTTCAGCGTACAAAGACTGAAAAAGGAAGGTCCGGAGAGCTTTCGGAGGACGATATAACCTCCATTGTCCAGCGGCTTATAAAGCAGCGACGGGAGGCGGCGGAGCAGTACGAGGCCGTCGGCGCCGCGGACAGGGCTGAAGGGGAGCTTCAGGAGGCCGCTTTTCTTGAAACCTATCTTCCGGAGCAGCTTGGCGATGAGGAACTGGACAGAATAATCCAGGAGACGGGCGCCCTCGCCAAGGCCGCCGGGCCAGCGGATATGGGAAAAGTGATGGGCATGGTAATGGCAAAGGTAAAGGGCCGGGCCGACGGCAAAAAAGTCAGGGAAAAAGCGGCGGCCTGGCTGGAGAGCCTGCAGGGCTGACCGGCTCTCGCCGTGACAGGTAAAATCATAATATGTACCGAACATCCAAAAGGCCGGGTCAACCCGGCCTTTTTTGTATGCGCCCGGGGCCGGAGCTGGCAAAAGGCTCTTTCAGGGGGTAAGATATAAATCAAACTTAAATCGCACAGGGAGGACTGGCCGTGAGATGCCCATCCTGCGGAGCCATGGAGACAAGAGTCATTGAAACCAGAACTGCCGGAGACGGGAGGGTAATCCGGCGCCGCCGGGAGTGCCCCGACTGTTCTTTCCGCTTTACCACTTACGAAAAGGCCGAGGAAAAAAGGACCCTCAGGGTTATTAAAAAAGACGGAAGCAGAGAGACCTTCGCCAGGGACAAGATTATCAGGGGAATCAGCCGGGCCTGCGAAAAGCTGCCCGTCTCCCTGGAGCAGATTGAGGACCTGGCCGCAAAAATAGAGGACGCCCTCAAGGCGGAAGGTTTCGGAGAAGTCTCCGTTTCGGAGATAGGACGGCGGGTTATGGACGGCCTGAGGGAGATAAACCAGGTGGCCTATGTAAGATTCGCCTCCGTTTACCGGGAGTTTACCGATCTTCAGAGCTTTCAGCAGGAGATAGCCCGGCTTATCGGCGAAAAAGAAGGTTCAAAAAACGGGAACGACCGGTAAGTAAATATAAACCTCCCTTCCTGCTCCGGTGATTTTTGTGTATAATTGCGGCAGGCAGTTAAATCAGAAAATAAGGAGGTAACTCAACAGATGAAGCTTAGGAATGCGGTTATTGCGGCTATCCTTGTTCTCACACTCGCTGGAACCGCCGTGGCGGCGGATACGATCAAAATCGGCGTCTATCTCCCCCTGACAGGCAGGACGGCCTTCGGCGGCCAGCTGGAGCTGGAGGGAGTCCAGATGGCCCACCAGGAGGCGCCTGAACTCCTGGGCAAAAAGGTTGAACTTATCATAGTGGACAACAAGACCGACAAGGTGGAGGCCGCCAACGCGGTTAAACGTCTTGTGGAGCGGGACAAAGTAGTGGCGGTTATCGGTACCTACGGCTCCTCCCTGGCCATGGCCGGCGGCGAAGTGGCCGAGGCCGCGAAGATACCCATGATGGGGACCTCCTGCACCAACCCCCTCGTGACCCAGGGCAAGAAGTACGTCTTCAGGGCCT
>CAZXOD010000086.1:0-8944 GCA_964642285.1 uncultured Synergistaceae bacterium | reverse complement strand
GCGAAATCGTGGACCAGGTGTAAGGAGGAGAGTGCGCCATGACCCCTCGTTTTCTTGAGAAGTATAAAAACGAAGTTGCGGGCAACCTCGCAAAACAGTTTGGGTACAGCAACGCTATGGAGATTCCCCGCCTTACAAAAATTGTTGTAAACATCGGGGTAGGCGAAGCAAAGGTCGACATCAAGTACATGGACGCGGCCATTGCCGAGCTCTCCGCCATAACGGGACAGAAGCCCCTCATGAAGCGGGCGAAGAAGTCCATCGCGGGATTCAAGCTGCGCCAGGGAATGCCCGTGGGCTGCACCGTAACTCTCAGGGGCTCCCGCATGTGGGAGTTCCTGGACAGGCTTGTAACCCTGGCTTTCCCCAGCGTCAAGGACTTTCAGGGGATATCCCCCAAAGGTTTTGACGGCAGGGGCAACTACAATCTTGGCCTCCGGGAACAGCTTATATTTCCGGAGATCAATTACGACAAGGTCATCCGCCCGCGGGGCATGAACGTCTCAATTATCACCACCGCGAAAACGGATGAGGAAGCCCACGCTCTCCTAAAGGAGCTTGGGATGCCCTTTAACCGTTAGAAAGGGGGATCCGTAAATGGCAAGAAAGGCGATCAGGCATAAGGCTACGCTGCCCCCGAAATTTTCGGTGAGAAAGTATAACAGATGCCCGCTCTGCGGCCGTGTTCACGGATACATGAGAAGATTTGACATGTGCCGTTGCTGCTTCAGAATGCTCGCCCGGGAAGGAAAGATTCCCGGCGTGGTGAAGTCTAGCTGGTAGCAGCGTGGACTGAAGGGGGTTACTCAGGAATGTACGTTACTGATCCTATAGCGGATATGCTTGCCCGCATAAGAAACGCAAACATGGTCTACCATGAAAGCGTGGACGTGCCGTCAAGCAGGATTAAAACGGAAATCGCCCGGATACTCAAAGAGTCCGGCTATATCAAGAACTTTAAGGTTGTCACCGACCCGAAAAAGCCCTACAGCTCCATCAGGCTTTTTCTCACCTACGGTCCCAACAAGGAACGGATCATTCAGGGCCTTCGCAGAATCAGCAAGCCCGGCAGAAGGATCTATGTCGGCCATGCCGACCTTCCAAAAGTCATGGGCGGCCTTGGAATCGCGGTAATATCGACTTCCAGGGGTCTTAAGACCGACGCGGAAGCGGGCAGACTCGGCCTCGGCGGAGAAGTTCTCTGCTATGTCTGGTAGGCTGGGGGTGCGATAGATGTCTAGAATCGGACGCAGATCCATTGCCCTCGCCTCCGGAGTTACCATCAAAGTCGCGGACGGAGAAGTACTTGTACAGGGCCCCAAGGGCAAGCTATCAACTCCGGCCGTTCCCGGCATCGATATCGTCGAGGAGGCAGGCGTTATTAAGGTAACCCGCCAGAACGACCAGAAGCAGACCAAGGCCTGGCACGGCATGATGAGGGCCCTTGTGGCCAACATGGTTACCGGAGTATCGGCGGGCTTTAAAAAAGATCTCGAAATTGTGGGCGTGGGCTACAGGGCTCAGCTTCAGGGGAAGACTCTTGTGCTCAACCTGGGCTACTCGAACCCTGTGGAATACGAGGCTCCCGCGGGGGTGGAAATCACCGTGGAAAGCCCCACCAAACTATCCGTTTCGGGGATCGACAAGCAGGCAGTCGGACAGGCGGCGGCCATCATTCGCGGATTCCGGGCGCCCGAGCCCTATCAGGGCAAGGGTATACGGTACGCCGGCGAGCGGATTATCCGTAAGGCCGGTAAGACCGGCGCAAGGTAATTTCGAGGTGAAATTTGATGAAAACTAAGACCAGAAGCGATATGCGCGTAATTCGACACGCCAGGCTTCGAAAAAAACTGTCCGGTACGGCCGAAACTCCCAGGCTGGCTGTTTTTCACAGCCTTTCCCACATCTACGTCCAGTTCATCGACGATGAAGCGGGACACACCCTGGTAGCTGCGTCCACCGTAGAACCGGCGGTAAAAAGCGGCCTTCAGGGAACCTGCAACGCCGAGGCCGCCCGGGTAGTGGGCAAAATTGCCGCGGAAAGGGCTCTCGCCAAAGGAATCACGTCGGTGGTATTCGACAGGGGCGGCCATATGTTCCACGGAAAAGTCAAGGCTCTGGCGGAAGCCGCCCGGGAAGCCGGCCTGAAGTTCTAGGGGAGGGCAGAGGATGATTAGGAAAAAGATTGACGCCAAGGGAATGGAACTTACGGAGCGGGTAGTCGCCATAAACAGGGTAAGCAAAGTTGTTAAAGGCGGAAAGCGCTTCAAGTTCAGCGTCCTTGTAGTTGTAGGCGACGGCGACCGGTATGTCGGCATTGGCATGGGCAAGGCCAAGGAAATCTCCGAGGCCGTCCGGAAGGGAATCGACAGGGCTTCCAAAAACCTGGTGGACCTTAAGAAGATCGGCAATACCATTCCTCATCCGATCACCGGCATTTTCGGCGCGGCATCAGTACTGCTGAAGCCCGCCGCCCCCGGAACGGGAGTTATCGCAGGCGGCGTAGTCCGGGCTATTATGGAGCTCGGCGGAGTCAAGGACGTGGTCACGAAGGTCATCGGCCGTACGTCAAACCCGGTCAATGTAGCCAAGGCCACTATTCAGGCCATTGTTGAGATGAGAACTCCCGAGGAAATTCTCCGGCTCATGGGCAGAAAAGCTCCCGAAGCCGTCGCGGAGTAGGAGGCAGTCTCATGGGTAAACTTAGGATTACATGGAAGAGAAGCACTATCCGGAGGCCGGAGGATCAGAAAAGAACCGTCCGCGCCCTCGGACTCAGAAAACTTAATCAGACGGTAGAGCACGACGATACCCCCGCGATCCGCGGCATGGTAAACAAGGTGAGCCATCTTGTGGAGTGCGTAGTCGTCGACGAAGAGGGAGGGACATCCCATGAGCTTGCATGAACTGAGTCCCGCTCCCGGATCCAGAAGAAAAAGAAAGCGGCTGGGGCAGGGAATAGCCAGCGGAACGGGCAAGACGTCGGGCAAGGGTCACAAAGGTCAGAAATCGAGAGCCGGACGGAAAGTCCGTCCCGGTTTTGAAGGCGGTCAGATGCCCCTTATTCGCCGGATTCCCAAGAGGGGCTTCAACAACGCCCGTTTTGCAAAGGAATACCAGGTTGTAAACCTCGAATCTATCGCGGCCAAATTTGATTCCGGCGCCACGGTGGGCTTCGATGAACTTTACGGCGCCCGCCTTATCCGCAAGGACACTCTTCCCGTCAAGATACTGGCTGCCGGCGACATCGACAAGGCGCTTACAGTAAAGGCTCATGCCTTCAGCGCTCAGGCCAGGATGAAGATTGAAGCGGCGGGTGGGAAGGCCGAGGTGATCTAGGTGATCGATTCTTTCCGGGATGCTTTCAAGCTGCCAGACCTGAAAAGAAGAATCCTCTTCACCCTGGGCGTGCTGTTTGTCTTTCGCCTCGGAGCTCATGTCCCCACGCCGGGCATAGACTCTGAGGCCATGTCCCGCCTTTTCGACTCGGGGGGCGTGCTTGGATTTCTTGACATATTCGCGGGCGGGGCGTTGAGGCGGTTCAGCCTCTTCGCCCTCGGAGTCGCCCCCTACATTAACGCCAGCATCGTAATGCAGCTGTTGGTGGTAATATTCCCCACCCTGGAGAAGATGCAGAAAGAGGGGGAGGACGGCAGGAAGAAGATAGTCCAGTGGACCCGCTACGGCGCGGTCTTCTTCGCCCTCGTTCAGGCTGTGGGCATGACCTTCTGGCTCAGGGGCATGGGCATCTTCAGCGGACAGCTCCTTGACGGAATGATAGTGGTCTCCACGGTAACAGCGGGCTCCCTGGCGGTAATGTGGTTCGGCGAGGAGATTAGCGACCACGGCATCGGCAACGGCATCTCCCTGCTGATCTTCGCCGGAATAGTGGCCAGAGTTCCCGAGGCCATCATCCAGAGCTGGAGCATGATAAGGCTGGGCGAGATGAACGTACTCGTGCTTCTTATTGCCCTTGCCCTCATGGTCGGCGTCATTGCCGGATGCATCATGCTGCAGGAGGGCCAGAGACGCCTTCCGGTGCAGTACGCCAAAAGAGTGGTGGGCAACAAAGTTTACGGCGGACAGAGCACTTTCATCCCGCTGAAGGTAAACCAGGCCGGGGTCATCCCCATAATCTTCGCGTCGTCGGTGCTGCTCTTCCCCTATTCGGTGGCAAAGTTCTTTACCGGCGACATAGGCCTGTTCTTCCAGCGCCTCTTCGCGCCGGGAAGCCTGGGCTACACCATATTCTACGTGGCGTTCATCATATTTTTCAGCTACTTCTATACGGCCGTTGTCTTCAACCCCTCGGATGTGGCCAACAACATGAAGAAGTACGGAGGGTTCATCCTGGGAATTCGCCCGGGAAGGCCCACTTCCGACTTCATCGAAAAAGTTATGAGCAGAATTACCCTGGGGGGCGCGGTATTCCTGGCGGGAGTGGCCCTTGTTCCCAATCTCATGACCCAGTTCATGGGCATAACCAGCTTCTACTTCGGAGGAACGGCCGTCCTGATAGTCGTCGGCGTCGCCCTTGACACTGTTCACCAGATCGAGGGGCAGCTTCTTATGCGTCACTATGAGGGAATCCTCAAGCGCAAGGATAAGGCCGGCGGACTGCTGCGATTCTAAAAGGAGAGGGACAATGCGCATAATTCTTCTTGGTTCACCCGGAGCGGGCAAAGGATCGCTGGCGGCGGAAATAAGCAAGAAGTATCCGGTGGCGCATATTTCCACGGGGGATATTCTTCGCGAAAACGTGAAGAACAACACCCCTCTCGGCGTAAAGGCCCGGACCTTCATGGATGCGGGAGGGCTTGTTTCCGACGAAATCGTAATTGCCATGATGGAAGAGAGGATTAAGAGGCCCGACTGCGAAAAAGGCTTCATCCTGGACGGCTTCCCAAGGACTGTCTCCCAGGCGGAGGCCCTTGAAAAAATCCTGGATAAAGCGGGGATAGCCATCAGCAGCACGGTGTTTCTCGACGTGGATGAGGACCTTGTAATAAGACGCCTCTCGGGGCGCAGGATCTGCCGGAGCTGCGGCGCCATCTACAATGTCAGCACCAGGCCTTCCTCAAAGGGCAATATTTGCGAAATCTGCGGCGGAGAGCTCTATCAGCGGGAGGACGACAGGGAGGATATCGTCAGACAGAGGCTTGGGGTTTACTACAAAGACACCGCGCCCCTGATATCCTATTTCGAGAATAAACGGTCATTCCTCAGGCTTAAACCAAACGACCGGGGCGATATCGTTCTTGAGGATTTTGAAAAGGCGCTTGGCTGGGCGGAATGATAACGCTTAAAAAAGAAAAAGAGCTCCTTCTGATGCGAAAGGCGGGCCAGATTGTCGCCGACGTACTAGACGCCCTGGCGGAAGCTATTCGCCCCGGGGTTTCCACCGCCGCCATAGACAAGGTAGCGGAGGACATAATCCTAAAAGAGGGAGCAATTCCGGCCTTCAAGGGCTACAGGGTTCCGGGCATTCCCATCGCCTTTCCCGGAACGGTATGCGCCTCGGTAAACGAGGAAGTGGTTCACGGCATACCCGACCCCGACAGGATCCTTGAGGAAGGAGACATCATCAGCATCGACGTGGGCGCAAGCTACTCCGGATACTTCGGCGACGCAGCCTGCACCTATCCCGTAGGCGAGGTAAGCGGCCTGAGAAGGCGGCTCATCGATGCCACCAGAGAAAGCCTGGAAAAGGCCGTAAAGGCGGCAATGGCCGGAAACACTCTGGGCGATATTGGCCACGCCGTGGAAAGCTTTATAACGGCGCAGGGATTTGGCCTGGTACGGGATTACGCCGGTCACGGAATAGGCGCCCATCTCCACGAACCGCCCCAGGTGCCGAACTACGGGCGCAGGGGGCGGGGCATCACCCTGAAACCCGGCATGACCCTGGCAATCGAGCCCATGGTCATGGCTGGAGCGGAAGAAGTGGAAGTAGGTCCCGACAGATGGGTTGTTAAGACGGCGGACGGATCCGACGCGGCTCATTTTGAAAAGACGGTGCTCATCCGAGATGGGCAGCCGGAAATTCTTACTCCGTGGACATGGGCCTGAACAATCTTCCGGGCGAAAGCCTGTGCAGAATCGGGCAAGTTGTCAGATCCCGAAGAGGGAAGGATGTCGGCAGATGGTATGTGGTAGTGGGCGTTTCAGAGGACGGGCGGAGGATCTGCCTCGCCGACGGGAAAAACTTTACGGTCGCTAAGCCCAAGCCTAAAAACGCGGCCCATCTGCAGCGCACAAAGTGGCATCTTGACGAAATAGCGCAGGGTGTGCTTTCAAAAGGAAGAGTGGACGCAGGGAGATTTCAGGCTCTGCTTTCGGAGTTAATCGGAATGAACTGCAAGGAGGATGAAGAAACCGCATGTCCAACAAAAGCGAAGTCCTAGAAGTAAGGGGAAAGGTTATTGAACCTCTTCCAAACGCCATGTTCAGGGTGGAACTTGACAACGGCCACAAACTGCTCGCCCATGTTTCGGGCAAGATGCGGCTTCACTTCATAAGAATTCTTCCCGGGGACAGAGTGCTGGTGGAAATTTCCCCCTACGACCTCGACCGGGGCCGGATAATCTACAGATATAAATAGGGCGGGCCGGCATCGTACAAAAAACGGTCGTATCTGCCCGGGGAGTTTATTTGTGGGTGAAAGTACTGTATAATATATCGCTTGAAGAAAAAATGATATCGACAGAAGCCCCCGGCGGGCGGATGTTTTCAGTTTTTTTCTCCAGAGGAGTGTGTATCGGATGAAAGTTAAACCTTCGGTCAAACCGATGTGCGAATTCTGCCGGGTCATCCGGCGCAAGGGCGTCGTGCGGATCATCTGCAGCAGAAATCCGCGCCATAAGCAGAGACAGGGAGCAAGGAGGTAGCGGACAATGGCCCGAATCGCCGGAGTCGACATACCAAGAGAAAAGCGCGTTGAAATAGCATTGACCTATATCTTCGGAATAGGCGTGCCTACTTCCAGGAAGATTCTCCAGACCACGGGAGTGAACCCCGACACAAGGGTGAAGGACCTCACCGAGGAAGAAGCCCAGAAGCTTCGCATGGAGATCCAGAATCACTATAAAGTGGAAGGCGACCTCCGCAGGGAAGTATCCATGAACATCAAGAGGCTCATGGACATCGGCTGCTACAGAGGCCAGCGCCATAAGCAGGGCCTTCCCGTCCGGGGTCAGAGGACCAAGACCAACGCCCGTACCCGCAAGGGACCCCGACGCACAGTCGCGGGCAAGAAGATGGCTAGCAAGTAGCCTTCTGAAACAGGAAAACAAGGAGGCAGGATCAGGTGGCCAAGCGAACGGCCCGCAGGGGCAAGCGCAGAGAAAGAAAGAATATAAGCTATGGAGTCGCCCACATCTATTCCACGTTCAACAACACGATAGTGTGTGTCAGCGACAAGGTCGGCAACGTACTTGCATGGGCTTCCGGAGGCAACGTCGGATTTAAGGGGACGAGAAAGTCCACCCCCTTCGCCGCCCAGATCGCCGCTACCCAGGTAGCCAAGGCGGTTCAGGAGCACGGCATGCTGGAGATCGACGTGGTAGTAAAGGGGCCGGGACCGGGACGGGAGTCGGCCATCCGGTCGCTCCAGGCGGCGGGCCTTCAGGTGAATATGATCAGAGACACTACTCCCATACCCCACAACGGCTGCAGGCCCCCGAAGCGCCGCAGAGTATAGGGAAAGGTCAGTCAAGGAGGGAATTTATTTCTAATGAGCAGATATATCGGACCATCGTGCCGACTTTGCAAAGCCGAGGGAACCAAGCTCTTCCTGAAGGGCGACCGCTGCTACACGGCCAAGTGCCCTATAACCAAAAGCGAATCGGCGACCAACGTCAGAGCCAAGAGAGGCCGTCCCAGGGCCAAGGCCAGCGAATACGGAATTCGTCTCAGGGAGAAGCAGAAGCTTCGCAGATTCTACGGAATGCATGAGGCTCAGTTCCAGAGGATCTATGAAATTGCCAACAAAATGGCCGGCCAGACGGGCCACAACTTCCTTCAGCTTCTTGAGCGCAGGCTTGACAACGTCGTGTACCGCCTGGGTTTTGCCACCAGCAGAAAGCAGGCCAGACAGCTCGTCCGCCACGGACACTTCCTGGTAAACGGACGGCGGCTGGATATCCCCAGCTACCTCGTAAAGGCCGGAGACCTCGTGGCGGCCTCGGAGAAGAGCAAGGAGACCGCCCTTATCAAGGAAAACGCGGAAGTCGCTTCCGCCAAACCGCTGCCTCAGTGGCTTGAGGCCAATTACGAGAAGATCGAGGGCAAGGTCAACGAGCTGCCCGCCCGGGACCAGATAGACGCGCCCGTGACTGAACAGCTCGTAGTCGAGTTTTATGCCAGATAGTGGCGCGAAAGGTGTTGGAAACCTTGGAACAGATGCGGCCTGAAATCCGAATCGAGGAAAGCTCTCCAACCTACGCCAGGGTTCATATCGAACCCCTTGAGCGGGGATACGGAGCTACCCTGGGCAATTCGCTGCGCAGGGTTCTCCTCTCCTCGATCAGGGGAGCGGCCATTTCGTCCGTCCGGATCGACGGCGTGCTCCATGAGTTCAGCACCATTTCCGGCGTAAGGGAAGACGTCATCGAGATTCTGCTGAACCTGAAGCACATCCCCGTCCGGTCCCACAGCAGCGAAGTCCGCGTCCTCAACCTTGAGGCGGAGGGCGCGAGGGCGGTGACCGCCGCCGATATTCAGCCGGACAGCGAAGTGGAATTTGTAAATCCTGACGCACCCATATGCACCATGGAGGAGGGAGCCTCCCTCTCCATGCAGCTGTACATTGAGCAGGGGATGGGCTACGCCTCCATGGAGCGCCCCCGTCCCGCCTATCTTCCCGTGGACGCCATTATGGTGGACTCCATTTTTTCACCCGTGCTCAAGGTAAACTACAACGTAGAGGCGGCGCGGGGGGGACAGC
>CAZXOD010000085.1:7031-8997 GCA_964642285.1 uncultured Synergistaceae bacterium | reverse complement strand
TTTAGAGGCTCCTGCAGAACTCCGCCGCTGATTTTTTTCCTTCTTCAAGAACCGAAAGGGCCTCGTCCATGGACCGGGGCGCCGAACCCTGCCATTTCTCCATTACTGATTCTACAACTGTTGGAATATCTGTAAAGCGTATAAAGCCGTTTAAAAAGCAATCCACCGCCGTTTCGTCGGCGCCTATGAGCAGGGCGGGAAAAGGGCCCCCCCTCCTGGCCGCCTCTTTCGCCAGGGCGAGGCAGGGAAAGAGTTTTTCGTCGGGCCTTGCGAAGGAGATAGTCCGGCCCGCCGGCCCCTGAACTGGCACGGGAGGGAAGGGGCTCCTCTCCGGGTAAAAGAGGGCTGAGGCGCAGGGCATGCGCATGTCCGGCGAGGAGGCCGACATCAGGAAGGAACCGTCGGTGAACTCGACGATCCCGTGGACGAAGGAGTCGGGGCAGATCACCGCGTCCACCTTGTCTGCGGGAAGGGAGAAAAGGGTCATGGCCTCCAGTATTTCAATCCCTTTGTTCATGAGGGTGGCGCTGTCGACGCTTATCTTGGCCCCCATGTTCCATACGGGATGGCTCACCGCCATGGCGGGGGTCGCTCTCCCAAGCTCTTCCGCGGAAAAATTACGGAAAGGACCCCCCGAGGCCGTCAGAATTATTCTGGCCACGTGGGACAGGGGCCTGTCTCCAAGGCACTGCCATATGGCGTTATGTTCGCTGTCCAGGGGCCGCAGCTGCCCTTTTCGGGATATGAGGGGCATAATCCACTCACCCGCGGCGACGATACTCTCCTTGTTGGCCAGAGAGACGTCCTTGCCGCTTTTAAGCGCCGCCGCAAGGGCGCCTATGGCGCCTGTTCCGGAGGAGGCTACCACCACGTGGTCGATATCGGGAGCGGAGGCAGTTTCTTCCAGAGCTTCGGTTCCCGCAAGGATCCTGACCCCGGAGTCCTGGTCTCCCGCAAGTTTTGCGGCCGCCCGGGGGTCAGTTAAAATCAGACGGGACGCGCCGAATTCAAGGGACAGCTTCAGCGCCTCCTCCGCCGACGATCTGGCGGCAAGAGCCCTGACCTCAAAGTACTCCGGAAAAGTCCTGCATACGGCAAGCACGGACTGTCCCACGCTGCCGGTGCACCCGATGACGAAGAGCCTGATTCTTCTCATCTCAGGATAACGCCGAAGAGGACGTAGACAAGAAGGCCGTTGACCAGGATGCTGTCGAATCTGTCAAGGGCTCCCCCGTGACCCGGAATAATCCTTCCGCTGTCCTTTACGCCGGTCTCTCTTTTTATAACGGATTCGCCCAGGTCGCCTATCTGACCGCCTATTCCGCAGATGAGGCCTACGAATAAAAAGGGAAAGGGAGTCGCCCCCAGGACGTAGGCAAAGCCCACTCCGGCGAGAAGGGCCGCCGACATCCCCCCCAGAAAGCCTTCCCACGTCTTGTTGGGACTTATATTCTCACAGAGCTTTGTTCTGCCCCACTTCGACCCCACCAGGTAGGCCGCCACGTCGCAGCTCCAGGTACAGAGAAACATGGCGAAAAGGATAATGGCGCCTGATGGCAGCCTTCTCAGCAGAATCATGAAGGTCCAGGGGATGATAATATAGAGAATCCCCGCAAGAACGCCGCCCATGTTCCATATGGCGAAGCTGTCGCCCCGGGACTGTCTTCTGATGATCTCGACGAAAAGCACCATAAAGGCCGATATGCTCAGGGTTATCACTAGAGAGATCGGGTGAATTCCCTCGGCGGCGGTTATCAGGATCAGGAGGGCGGTTAAAAAACCAACGCCCCTCGATACTTTGAACTTCTTTGAAAGCATGGCGTAAAATTCGCCCAGGGAGACCAGGGCAATAAGGGATACCATGGCCGTCCATATTCTGCCTCCCGCGTACAGGGCGCCCAGTATGGCGACGATGACCCCGAATCCTGAAACTCCCCTGACCGCCAATTCTCTTATTTTTTCGCTA
>CAZXOD010000085.1:0-7021 GCA_964642285.1 uncultured Synergistaceae bacterium | reverse complement strand
TGCGCCATATCTACGCTCCCTGTTTAAAAAATGGTCAACTGCCTTTTCAAGATCCTTCGGGCCAAAATCAGGCCAGAGGACGTCCGTAAAGTACAGTTCGCTGTAGGCGCACTGCCAGAGCCAGAAATTGCTGAGGCGCTGCTCGCCGCTTGTTCTTATAATGAGGTCGGGCATGGGAATATCAGGGGCGTACATGCCCCGGGTTATATCCTCTTCCGTAATGGGGAGTTTTCTGCCCTCCGCTACAAGAGAGTTGACGCAGTCCACTATCTCTGCCCTGCCTCCATAATTAAGGCAGGCCACAAGGGTAAGTCCCGTGTTGTCGCCCGTTCTCTTCTCTGCCCAGTCCATCAGGCTTGTCACGTCGTCGGGAAGGCCTTCCCGTTTTCCAGCGAAGCGCAGCCGGACATTCTCGCGGCTGACCTCGTCCACCTTGCGCCTGATGGAAAAGCGGAAAAGGCTCATAAGACCTTTAATTTCCGTCTCCGGCCGCCTCCAGTTTTCAGTGGAAAAGGCGTAGACTGAAAGATGGGTTATCCCGAGTCCTCCCGCGGCCCTTACGGTTTTCTCCAGCGCCCTGATGCCGGCTCTGTGCCCGAGGAGCCGGGGCAAAAAGCGTTTCTTTGCCCACCGGCCGTTGCCGTCCATTATGATCGCCACGTGAAAGGGTTTGGGAGGGGATACGCCGGTCAAGGGGCATTCTCCTTTCCGGCGGGAAGGGACAGCCCCAGCTCGTCAACTTTTTCCCTGAGGGCCTTTACATCCCGCCAGGTGAGATCCTTGGGGCTTCCTTTTTTTCTGGATTCATTTCTAAGAAGATAGCTCGGATGAAACATGGGAAACAGAAGAATGCCCCTCCAGGGTATCCATCGTCCCCTCAGGGCAGTTATCCCCTCCGATGTTCTTAGAAGCCACTTGGTGGGAGTGTTCCCAAGTGTTACGACTATCCTCGGGCGCAGCAGGGCCAGTTGGGTTTCCAGAAAAACTCCGCAGGCCATCATTTCATCGGGGACAGGCTCTCTGTTCTCCGGCGGCCTGCACTTTACCACGTTGGTAATAAAAACGCTCCCCCTGTCTAAATCTACAGAGGCAAGAATCCTGGTGAGGAGACGGCCGGCCTTGCCCACAAAAGCCTCTCCCCGCTCATCCTCGTCGAAACCCGGCCCTTCTCCCACGAAAACCAGGGGGGTATCTCTGCTCCCCTGCCCGAAGACCGTGTTTTTTCTGGAAGAGGAGAGGTCGCACCGGACGCACCCGGCGACCCTCTCTTTCAGCTCTTCCCAGGCTTGATCCCGGTTGGCGCCGCTTGGGAAAAAAGTCATGAAAAAACCACCTCCGCGATTCGAATGTCCACCTTGCCTATATCAAGGCCGGTGAAAAATCTGACTGCGGACGCGACCCTTTTCTGTTCTCTTTTCCCGAGCTGGCGGAAGTTAAGTTTGCCCGGCGTTACGTTTACCGTAATATCCACGGATATGACGTCGTCGGAAGAACCCACTTTTATGTCCTCGACTTTTTTTATCTGGGGACTCAGGGATATGACGTGTCTGACCATGTCCTCTATGGCCGAGGGGTCGATGGTGAGGGCACCGAAAAAGCTGAAAGGAGGCCTTACGATGGTTCGTTCCCCGTCCTCCTTCTCCTGAGACTTGAAAAGGCCTCTGAGGTGGACTACCAGCTTGCCCGCAAAATTTTTTCTAAGCTGCGTCCTGGACACGGGCACTGCGTGCTGTCCTTTCTCATGGCGCTCTCTCCGGGCATTGATAATCTCCTCCGGAGACGCCACTTCGGTGATGTCAATAATAAGCTCCGGCGTGGGAAGGGCCAGGGCCCTGGCGATCTTTTCCGCCATGGAAATGGAAGTGCCAAGCACCATGATTTTGCAGGGCGAATTCTTTTCAAGAAAGGTTCTGACCGCCTTGCGGTGGTCGGGAAACTGGAACATGGCCCTTCTGATCGCTCTCACGAGGTTCCGTTCCGATTTAGCGCTTTTGCCTGCCATAATTCTTCCCTTTGATATAAGGAGGCCGTCGTCGATCATAAAGTCGACTTCATTCTCCCGGGCCACCAGCTGGGCGCGCTGACTCTTGCCGGTACCTGCCGGACCGACAAAGGCTATAACGCGGAACTCTTTTTTCCCCGGGCTTTTTACAAAAGACATCATAGCGATTTTCCCGTGACCTCAGATTCTCCCTGGCCCGGGGTCACTGATTGGAGGAAGCGGACCGGGAACTCCTTCTCTCCCCTGTCTCTCCTACCGCGGCGGTGGTTATAACCCTGACGGAGGCTCCGAGTTTGAGAAGCTTCTCCTCCATTTTCTCGTATCCCCTGAAAATATGTTCAAGGTTGCAGATTACGGTAGTGTCATGGGCCGCAAGCCCGGCAATCACAAGAGCCGCTCCGGCCCTGAGGTCGGTGGCCGCCACGTCGGCTCCGGTAAGCGCCTCGACGCCGGTTACTATGGCCGAGTTGTTCTGAATGTCAATTTTTGCCCCCATTTTGTTCAGTTCGCTTACGTGAAGAAAACGGGACTGGAAAACGCTCTCCTGAATAATGCTGGTACCCTGGGCCAGACAGAGGGCGGCTATTATCTGGGGCTGCAGGTCGGTGGGAAAGCCGGGATAGGGAAGGGTTTTCAGAGATACTCCTTTCAGCCGGGGAGAGGGATAGATGGTTACCTGGCTCTCATTAACGGCAAGGTTCGCGCCGGCCTCCTCCAGCTTGGCAAGAAGAGAGTCGATGTGGTTTGGGATGACTCCCGTCACTGTAACCTCGCCGTTTGTAGCGGCGCCGGCAAGGATGTAGGTACAGGCCTCAATCCGGTCGGGAATAATTCGGGACTCGGCGCTTTGAAGGCCGTCCACCCCCTGAATCCTGATGCCTCCCGTTCCGTCGGCCTCCACCTTCGCCCCCATGGATTTTAGGGCCTCCACCAAATTGTAAATTTCCGGTTCTCTGGCGGTGTTTTCGAGGATCGTCTCCCCCTTTGCGAAGACGGCGGCCATCATCAGGTTCTCAGTCGCCCCTACGGAGGGAAAGTCAAGATAGATCCGGCAGCCTGTAAGCCCCCTTGTAGTGGCGTGCACTGCGCCATGGATGAGCTCGATGGAGGCGCCCATCTTGGTTAGCCCTTTCAGGTGAAGGTCGATGGGTCTGCTGCCGATGGAACATCCTCCCGGAAGGGGCATGACCGCTTTGCCGCATCTGGCAAGCAGAGGACCCAGGACGAGAGAGGAGGCTCTCATCTTTCTGACAAGGTCCGGCGGCGTCTCCCAGGATATCTCCCCGGGAGTGCGTATCTCCATCTCGTGGTTGCTGAAAGTAACTTCAGCGCCTAAATTCCTGAGCAGGTCGGCCATGGTGTTTACGTCCAGAAGATCCGGTACGCGGGTTATGCGGAGGGTGTTGTCTTTTAAAAGCAGGGCGGCGGCCATCACCGGAAGGGACGCGTTTTTTGCCCCCTGGGCCTCTACGGCGCCTTTGAGCGGCCTGCCGCCGAAAATTTCCATTTTGGATTCCACTGTTCAATTCCTCCCGAAATTTTGGTGGGAAATCATAATATGATACTATACCACGACAATCATAGGCATTCTGCAAAATAGCCCCTGATGGCGCCGGCTATTCTTTCTGAGGCCTTCCCGTCTCCAAAGGGGTTCTCTCCCCTCGTCAAAAGGCTTTCCCGGAAGGCATGATCCGACAGCACTTTTTCTGCTGACTCGGCGATGGTCTTCCTGTCTGTTCCGACAAGGAGGGCAGTTCCCGTCTCCATGGCCTCGGGACGTTCTGAAAGATCCCGCATAACCAGAACCGGCTTTCTGAGTCCCGAGGCTTCCTCCTGCACTCCCCCGCTGTCGGTGAGTATGAGAGAGCTCCTGTTCATAGCCCAGACAAAGCCGGGGTAATCCAGGGGTTCGCACATAAGAACCCTGGCCTCTCCCGCAAGACAGTCTTCGATTATCTCTCTGACGAGGGGGTTCTTGTGCAGAGGAATGAGGACGCGGACCCCGCGGCGGCTTTCAAGAATATCTCTGACGGCCAGGCAGATGGATTCCAGAGGTTTCCCCCAGGACTCCCTTCTGTGGGCGGTCACCAGTATTAGGGGGTCTTCCGTCTCCGCAAAGGATTTGAGAGGCCCCGCGGGAGTAAAATCTTTTTTTACGGCCTTCTGAAGGGCGTCTATTACAGTATTTCCAGTCACGAACAGGGTTTTTTCAGACAGAGGCAGATTTTCATGCCTAAGATTGGCCGCCGCCCCCTCCGTAGGGGCGAACCAGAGGGAGGAAAGCCTGTCTGTGATAATGCGGTTTGCCTCCTCGGGAAAGGGACGGTTAAGGTCTCCGCTTCTTAGTCCCGCCTCGATGTGCCCTACTGGAATTCCTCTGTAAAAGGCCGCCATAGCCGAGGCCAGAGTGGTGGTGGTATCGCCGTGAACCAGGACCAGATCGTGGGGATTCGCGTCAAGATACCTTCCGACGCCCAGCAGCACCCTGGAAGTTATGGTGTCCAGAGACTGCTTCTCTTCCATAACGGAAAGATTTATGTCCGCCTTTATCTCGAAAAATTCGAGGGCCTGATCCAGCATATGAGTGTGCTGCCCTGTGGCCAGGACGGTGACATTCAACCCTTCCTTCCGAAGGGCCGTCACCACCGGGGCCATTTTGATGGCCTCGGGGCGGGTTCCGACAGTACAAATAATTCTTTTCTCCATGAAAACAGCTCCGTCCCTTATTTTGCGCCCGTCATCGTCTCTTTCCTGAAGAGGCGGTCAGGAAAGGCGGGCGATGAACAGAAAAACTCCTGCGCATACGACTGCGCTCTGAAAGACCGTCAGGATAATTACGGTCCAGAAAGGCGATATCCCCCGGTCCATAAGAATGTGATGGATATGCCCCCTGTCCGGGGAAAAGGGGGATCTTCCGCTCCATACCCTCCGCATTATGGCAAAGAGAGTGTCGGCTCCGGGCACGCCTCCCGCCAGCAGAAGAAAGAAGGGAAGCTCTACGAACCCAACGGCCCCCAGCCCGGGAGCCACCGTATAAATAAAAAAGCATGAAAAAAGATACCCGAGGAGGGTTGTCCCTCCGTCTCCAAGAAATGTCCTTGCTGATGGAAAATTCCAGTACAAAACGCCTCCGGCCAGGCCCGCCAGGGAGAAGAACAGTGTTGAATTCCCGAGGGGTGAGGACAGAAGACATGCGGAAATAAACATCAGAAGGCACAGACCGTTGGCGCCGTCAATAAGATTATAGGCATTGGTCATGCCCGTAATCCAGAAAAGGCATACCGCCAGATGAACGGCAGGCAGTTTTACGGACATCAGAAAAACCAGCCCCGCGCCGATGTGAATTCCAAGGCGTATAAGCGGGCTCAGACTCTTCATGTCGTCTCTGTAGCCCGCCAGAAAGACCATGGCCCCTCCCGTTCCGATATACCGTACCGCAGGGTGGGCGTCCACAGCGAAAAGGCACCAGATCAAAAACCCCAGCCAGAGTACAATGCCCGCTCCCCTGGGTATTATTCCCTTGTGAGTTTTTCTCTCCCCGGGGTGGTCCACAATCTGATACCGGTTGGCCAGGTGGATCGAAAGAGGCGTAACGCAAAGCCCCCAAAGAATGAGGAGGGGGAGGGCGACAAAGAAATTTTTAAGGGCGAATTCCACCTAAAGCCCTACTTTGTGCCAAAAAGTCTGTCTCCGGCATCTCCGAGGCCGGGCACTATGTAGCCGTTTTCGTCAAGGTGGCTGTCGAGAGCCGCGGTAAAAATATCCACGTCGGGATGGTCTCCATGAACTTTGGCGACTCCATCGGGGGCCGCGATAATGCTGACCAGGGAGATTTTTTTACCGCCCTTTTCCTTCACAAGACTGATGGCGGCCGACGCCGAGCCTCCGGTGGCGAGCATGGGATCTAGGATGAAAATATCCCTTTCGGAGATGTCTCCGGGCAGCTTGCAGTAATATTCAACAGGCATAAGAGTCTTGGGATCGCGGTAGAGACCGATATGACCGACCTTGGCGTTGGGCACTATCTGAAGGATGCCGTCCACCATGCCCAGTCCCGCCCTGAGAACGGGCACTATGGCGAGTTTTTTGCCCTCTATGGCGTATGCCTCCGTCTCGGTCAGCGGAGTTTCGACTTTTATTTTTATCAGAGGAAGGTTTCTGGTGCTTTCATAGACCATAAGTCCCGCAATCTCCTGCACTAATTCTCTGAATACTTTGACGGACGTGTTTTTATCCCTGATTATGCTGACCTTGTGCTGAACAAGGGGGTGATCGAAAATTACTGTCCGCCCCTGGTCAGAAGGACGACATGCCGGGCATATTTTATTTTCGTAGGCGGCTATCTTGCCGAGGCGTCCTCCGTGCCTGCCTCCTTCGAAGGGGGCGGAAAGCCATGCGTCAAGGATCTCCTCCGCTTCGGAGGGCTTGAGGATCCTGGCGCCCATAGTTAAAATATTAGAGTTATTATGCAGCCTGCTTAACCTTGCCGTCTCCACGTCATGGCAGTGAGCCGCGTACGCTCCGGGGACCTTGTTTGCCGCTATGGACATTCCCACGCCCGTTCCGCAGAGGAGCACTCCTCTGTCAACTTTTCCGGCAGCCACGGCTTCTCCCACCCTGAACGCAATATCAGGGTAGTCGGAGGGCGTCGAGTCGGAGTCGGTTCCCATGTCCACTGCCTCTCCCAATCCTTTTTCGCGGATGTGCCTCCCGATTGTTTCCTTTAGCGAAAACGCGGCATGGTCGGAACCGATGGCGATTTTCATTATGGAACTCCTCCCCGTGAAAGATTTTTCCCTAGGGATATGATAACACTAGCCCATTGAAAGGCCTATATAAAATTTGCCCAAAAAGCAAACCCCTTTCCGAAGGGGAAAGGGGTTTGGCAGGCTTTGCGAAGTATTTCAGATCAGGAAAGCAGTGATAGCATAACGCCCGCCGCTACGGCAGTGCCTATGACGCCGGCCACGTTGGGGCCCATGGCGTGCATGAGGAGGAAGTTGCCCGGGTTCTCCTGCT
>CAZXOD010000084.1:0-9080 GCA_964642285.1 uncultured Synergistaceae bacterium | reverse complement strand
CTTGGAGCGGTTGCCAGAGTGCTGGAGCTTGAGAAGATCGTCCGGCCCGAGTCCATTAAAAAGGCCATTCTGGCCAAGGTCCCTGAAAATACAAAGGACATGAACTCAAAGGCCTTCGACGAAGGCTACCAGCTTTTCAAAAACAGCGTTCACCTGTAAAATCCGGTTGAACCCGCGATTCATCAGCCTGATGCAGAGGCCCCGCCGGCCTCTGCATTTTTTTCGCCCCGGGGAGGCGTGATTATGAAGCAGGGAGAGATAGTGGAACTTAAAACGGAGAAGATCAGCAGCGACGGAAGCTGCATAGCCCGCGGCTCCGACGGTATGGTGATTTTCGTCCCGGGCGCCCTGCCCGGCGAGACGGTGAAGGCGCGCGTCGCGGTAAGAAAAAAAGAGTATGCTGTGGCAAACCTGGAGGAGGTTATAAGTCCTGCCCCGGGAAGAAGAGAAGCGCTGTGCCCCTTGTACGGCAGGTGCGGCGGTTGCCAGCTTCAGCACGCCGACTATCGTCTTCAGCTTGAACTGAAACGCTCCATGGTGCAGGACGCCTTTGAGAGAATTTACCGGGCCCCCTTCCCTGAGATCGGCCCATGCCGGCCAAGCCCCGGGGAGTGGAATTACAGAAATAAGACCTCCCTGCCCGCAGGGCAGAAGAAGGGGCGCTTCGCCATGGGCTACTACGCCCGCAGGAGTCATGAAATTATCCCGGTGCAGTCCTGTCCCGTTCTTGCAAAGAAGATGGAGTTTCTGCCCGGAGTTTTTTTCAGCGAGATTTCAAAGATCGGCCTGCTCCCCTATGATGAAAAAATGGGGAGGGGCCTCCTTCGCCACCTTATCTTGCGCTGCGCCGGGGAGTCCGGCGAAATCCTGGCGTCCCTGGTGGCGGGAAGAAGGCTCTCCCGGAGCGAACGCCGAAGGATTGAGGGAGCTCTTCTTCCATCGCTCAAATCCGCACTGCCGGGCCTTCGAACCCTCACTATAAACTATAATTTTTCAAGAGGAAACGTTATCCTGGGCTCTGATACGGAAGTTCTGTACGGGGATGGATTTCTGGAGGAAGCTATGCCCCCTATGAAGTTCCGCATTGATACCACCGCTTTCTTCCAGATAAATACAGAAATGGCCTCCATACTCTACCGGGAAGCTGCCCGAATGGCTCTCTCCGGGGACGTCCGCCGTATTCTTGAGCTCTACAGCGGGGTGGGGACTCTTTCATGCTTCCTGGCCGCAGAGGGCGCAGCCGTGACGACGGTGGAGGAGTGGGCTTCCGCCGCCGCCCTAATGAAGGAAAACATCCTGCTTAACGGCCTGTCGGACAGAATGGAGGTTTTCGCGGGAACCGCGGAGGAAAAAATGGGCTCCGCAGTCGGCTCGTACGACGCCGTAGTTGTGGACCCGCCCAGATCGGGTTGCGGCAGAGAGGTTCTGGACCGTATAGGGACCCTGTCGCCCTCACTGATCGTATATGTTTCCTGCAACCCTGCCACCCTGGCCAGGGACGGAGCTATTTTGCTGGAAAAGGGCTACCGCCCGGCGGAGATTAAGTGTTTCGATATGTTTCCCCAGACCGTTCACGTAGAGACGGCGGTCCTTTTTAAAAAGTAAACGGCCGGAAACTATTGCCAAAACAAACCTAGGCGGCTATAATACTTTCCGTTATGCATGAGGGCGGACATAGCTCAGCTGGTAGAGCATTAGCTTCCCAAGCTAAGGGTCGCGGGTTCGAATCCCGTTGTCCGCTCCAGATTTTTCCCCGTTAAATTCCCCTCAGGATCAGCACTTTAAAACAAGATCGATAATTCGCCCAACCTAAGGACATATTGTTAAGTTTGACACAAATTTTATGTAGTAATAAAATACTCTATGCTTTTATGCATAGGCTTGCGCCGCAGCACACTCTTTTTCGAAGGGAGGTGGAGCGTATGGCAGTGAACCTGGCTGAGGAAATCAAGGAAGTCGAAGCCCGTTCAAAGGAAACGCTCAAGGAAGCGAAAAACGAGGCAGCCCGACTTATCAACGATGCTAGAAGCGATGCTGAGAGGCGGGTTAAGGAAGCAAGACAGAAGTCCTTCCGCAATTTCAGGGAAAAAATTGCTTCCGTTGAAAAAGAAGCCGAAGAAATAGCACAGAAAAGCGTTGATGCCGGGAAGAAGAAGGGGGAAACCCTCGCTCAGCAGTTCGGTAAGAAAGTCCCGGGCACGGCGAAATGGATTGCGGAAGAGGTGATTTCTCGATATGGCCGTGGCTAAAATTTCAAAAGCCGATTTTTATATTCACAAGTCCGATGTGGACCACGTGTTGTCCATCCTTCAAAATACCGGGTCTTACGAGATAATTCCTTTTAGCCAGGAAGAAGAGCCCGAGGGACGATCTGTTGTCGGCCCTGATCTTTCGAGGGTTGATTATCTTCTTGGCGAGACGAGATTCCTTCTTAGATTTTTGGAGCCCCACTATAACGACCCCGTATCAGGACTCGCCCGGGCCATGGGAGAAAAGGACGAACTTTCCCTAAAGGAGGCCGCCGAGCTTGACGGGCGTACTGATATACCCGCCGTGGCCGAAGGAGTTAGAAAGCTGGAACGGCGGCTGATGGAGATTCGCTCCGAAGTAACCCAGATTGATTCTACCGTCTCCCTTCTCGAACCTCTGGAAGGCTTCCCCTATCCTCTTGAGCTGCTGTCCGCGGGGACGGAGAGGGTTAAGGGAGTTCTGGGAACTTTGCCCATACACCAGGTAGAGGGGTGGAGGCAGGCGGCGGAAGACCTTCTCGGGAAAAGGGGCGAGATTTACATTGCTCCCGTGGGCGAAAGGGAAAAATTCAGGATTGTAGCCCTTTTTTATGAGGAAGCCCTTGCCCGGGAAGTCTCGGAGTTTAACGGAGGCTTTCCGTTCAGCCGGATCGAAATCCCTCCCACTCTGCTGTCGGGGGTCTCTGTAGAGCTGTCCCGGCTGGGGGAAAAAAAAGCGACCCTCGTCTCCGAGGAGCAGGCAATCCTTGTTAAGGTGGGAGAGGCTGCTGAAAAATGGGTACCGGACGTCAGGAGGCTTAACGATTACTACGCAATCCTCAGGGACAGATACGAGGCTCTCTCCAGGGGCGCGGCAACGGAAAAGGTCGTTATGCTCCGGGGCTGGATTCCCGATTCAGAGCTTCCCGGGGTCAGAAAGAGCCTGGCCGCATTTGACTCTTCCATAGAGCTCGTAGTATCGGAACCCGGGCCGGAAGACGATGTCCCCTCCGTGATGGGCAATCCGGCGTGGTGCCTTCCTTTCGAGAACCTGACCCGTCTTTACGGAGTTCCCGGATACGGGGAGATTGACCCTACTCCGCTGATGGCCCCATTTTTCTTTGTTTTCTTCGGCATGTGCCTGGGGGACGCGGGTTACGGGCTTATCATGATAGGGCTTTTTGCCTGGTTTCTTAAAAAATACAGGAAGATGCCCCGGAGTTTCAGCGAATTTTTTAAGCTTTTTGTCCTTTCAGGAGTTGCAACAGTTATTGTAGGTACTTTAACGGGAAGCTGGTTCGGCGACCTCCTGGATGCCTTTTCAGTTTTCTCCTTCCTTCGCCCTCTAAAAAACCTGCCCGTGATACTCAATCCCATGGACGATCCCATGATCTTTCTGGCCCTTTCTCTGGCGCTTGGCATTTTCCAGCTTCTCTTCGGCCTTGGAGTGGCTTTCTACGACGCCCTCCGCAGAAAGGACTATATGGCCGCTTACGCCGACGCGGGAGGATGGATTGTATTTCTTGTGGGGCTGCTTGTCTGGGGGATAGCCGTAGCGGGCTACATGTCTCCCGTATGGGAGGCTTTCGGCAAGACGGTGGCCATCTTTGGAACCGTAGTGCTTCTTGCCACTCAGGGCAGAGAGAAGACAGGGTTTGTCTCAAAGGCAATCTCAGGAGTGCTCAGCCTGTACGGAGCCACGTCCTATCTGGGCGACGTACTGAGCTACAGCAGGCTGCTGGCTCTGGGCCTGGCCACCTCAGCCGTGGGGGTTATAATCAACATGCTTGCCGGCCTTGCCGGTGACATTCCTTTTATCGGTTGGGCTCTGGGCCTTCTGCTTATTGTGGGCGGACACGTCTTCAGCATTGCGGTCAACGTGCTTGGCGCTTTCGTTCACTCTCTCCGCCTTCAGTACGTGGAGTTTTTCAGCAAGTTTTATTCAGGGGGAGGCCGGGTATTCTCTCCTCTTGCGTACAACACGAGCTACGTTTCCATTAAAAAAGAGCCCGTGGAATAATCTTTTCAGTCTGAAAGGAGCGAGTCAATATTATGGATTTTCTTGGAATCGCATTGGCAATTTTTGGAGCGGCAATGGCAGCCGGGTGGGCGGGAGCAGGTTCCGCCATCGGAGTCGGCATAGCGGGCGAGTCCGGCGCCGGAGTTATGACCGAGGACCCGGGCAAATTCGGTCTTGTGCTTCTTCTGCAGGCCCTTCCCGGTACTCAGGGGATTTACGGTCTTTTGATCGCTTTTTTTGCAATTCTTAAAGTGGGGCTTCTGGGCGGCGGAGCTGAAATTACTGTCACCGTGTGGCAGGGGCTTGGCATCTTTTTTGCTTGCCTGCCCATAGCGGTAGGCGGATACTATTCGGCGATAGCCCAGGGCAAGACTTCCGCGGCCAGCATTCAGATGATTGCCAAGCGCCCCGAGGAAACCGGAAAGGCAGTAATTCTTCCCGCGATGGTTGAAACATACGCCGTTCTTTCTCTTCTGATGAGCATCATTCTTCTTAACGGAATCAAACTCTGAGTCTGTCAGGGGTGATGATAAATGTCCTTGGCGGAAATTAAGAAAAAAATAGAAACGGAGGCGCGAAAAGAGGCGGACGCCACTCTGGCTGATGCCCGCGCGGACGCGGAAAAAATAAAAAAGGAAGCCGAGAAGGAGATCAAATCCATTGAGGATAGCTACGGCGCGCGATTCAGCAGCGAACAGCCGGAAATCCTCAGGAGGCGCAAGATAGTAGCCTCCCTGGACGTGAACAGGATCGAGCTCGGCGTTAAACAGCAGGCTATTTCCAACTCCTTCGACCAGGCAGTGAAAGAGCTCGCCGGCCTTTCGAAGGAGAAGTATCTCTCACTGGCGGAGAGCCTTCTTTTGAAGGCGGCTGAGACAGGGGAGGAAACTGTGCTGGTGGCGGCCGGAGAGAAGAACATTACCGGCGAATGGCTTGCGGGTTTCAACGAAAAGCACGGAAAGAAGCTTACTCTGGGCGAGGATGGTATAAAGTCCTCCGGGGGCTTCATTCTGAAGAGCGGCAATATCGAAACCAACTGCACCTGGGAGATGCTCGTCCGCTGGATTCGGGACGATCTGGAGGCAGAAGTTGCCAAACGGCTGTTTTCAGCCTAGCCGGAGGTGAGCTCATTGGCTCCGGCAGAGCAGTATGGATATGCGGTCGCGCGGCTCCGGGCAATGTCCGGACGCCTTCTCGAGGAGTCTGTTTTTCTGCGCATCCTGGAGTGCGAAGATCTCGAATCGGCGATGAAAGTCCTGGGGGAGACTGTCTACTCAGGATGGCTTATGGAGCTGAAGGGTGCGGGCGAATTTGACAAGGCGATCGAGGCGGAACTTTTTCATGTTTTTGAAGAAGTTAACAAGTTTGTTCCCGATGCAGCCCTTGTGGAACTTTGCCGTCTTCCCTATGACTTCCATAACGTGAAAGTCCTTATCAAGGGCGCCCTTCTCGTCCGCGAAGGAGGAGAGAGGCGATTCGACCTTCTTACGAGGCTTGGAAATATCTCCACGGATGATCTTATTACGGCCATGGAGACCGAAGATTACCGGCTTCTCCCCTTTGGCCTCCACCGGCTTGTTCCGCGGTGTTTTTCTGCGTGGGAGCAGTCCAGGGATATTCTGGAGCTGGAAAAGCTCCTGGACGAGGGGCTGTATTCGGCCATGAGGCTGAAGGCGGAGGCATCGGGCGTGGAGTCGGCGGTCCTTTGGGTGAGGGCCAGAATTGATGCCGAGAACATCCGCAGCCTTCTGAGGCTGAAGAGGATGAATGCGGAAACATCGACGGCCGCTGGTTTCCTTCATATGGGCGGCCTGATTTCAAAGGAAAAGCTTCTCTCCGTCTTCCAGGAACCGACGGAAAGCTGGGGAAAGATCCTTGCATTCGCCGACGTCTCGTCAATCCTGGCGGGCGTTCAGGACGGAGCGGATCTGAACGCAACGGTAGTGGGACTGGAGAAGGTCCTGGACGATTATGTCGCCGGCGTTCTGGAGAGCTCCAAATACGATGCTTTCGCCCCGGGGAATATTATGTCCTTCCTTTGGAAGAAAGAGCTTGAAACAAAAAATATAAGAATAGCGCTGGTTTCCGTTTCCAACAATACGGACAGAACGCTGGCAAGGGGGCTGCTCCGGCATGTCGGTTAAAGGCGCAGGGCAACCTATGGCTGCCGTAGGCGAGTACGAGACGGTCCTTCCTTTTCAGGCCGTGGGGGTCCGCCCGATCATACTGAAGGAAGAAGACCCCGCGGCAGTGGAGAGCGCTCTTCTGGGACTGGCCCGCGAAAAGTACGCAGTCGTATTTGTTCAGGAGAGTTGCTATATAGCCTCTTCGGAGTACATCGCCGATCTGAACAGGGAGTACGACACAAGCTTTATTCCCGTCCCCGGGCTGAGAGGCAGCATGGGGACAGGTATCGAGTCCATACGCAGCAGCGTCGAGCGGGCTGTGGGAATGGACATTTTCGCAGTGAAATGACGCAGAATAAGGTTCGTCTGGAGGGGATAAACTGTGGCCACTGAACAAAACATACGGGGGACCATAGAAAAAGTATCCGGACCGCTGGTAGTGGCGAAGGGACTGTACGGCGCCAGCATGTTTGACGTAGTTCGGATTGGTGAAATGCAGCTTGTGGGTGAAATTATCGAACTCAAGGGAGATCTGGCTTCAATCCAGGCCTACGAGGAGACTTCGGGCCTTATGCCCGGGGAGCCGGTAGTGGATACGGGAGAGCCCATGAGCGTTGAGCTTGGCCCCGGCCTTATGGAGCAGTTTTACGACGGGGTACAGCGGCCCCTTAAGCTTATTGAGGAGACCGCAAAGAGCCACTTTATTTCCAGGGGCATCCACGTGCCCGCAATAGATAATAAAAAGAAGTGGAAGTTCACTCCCCGTGTAAAAAAGGGCGACGCCGTTTCCGCGGGGGACATTCTGGGTGTGGTCCAGGAGACGGTGCTCGTGGAGCACAGAATTATGGTTCCCCACGGAATCAGCGGCAAGGTAGCGGAGATCCGCGAAGGGGAGTTTACGGTGGTCGACGTGGTCGCCGTAATTGACCAGGACGGCGAAAAAAAGGATATCACCATGCTTCAGCGGTGGCCCGTAAGAAAGCCCCGTCCCGTCGCCAAAAGGCTTCCGCCGGTTATCCCCATGACCACGGGCCAGAGAGTGGTTGACGCTTTCTTCCCCATCGCCATGGGAGGCGCCGCCTGCGTGCCGGGGCCCTTCGGCTCGGGCAAGACCGTTATCCAGCACCAGCTGGCCAAATGGGCCGAAGCGGAGATAGTGGTATACGTGGGCTGCGGCGAGCGTGGAAACGAGATGACCGACGTGCTTCTGGAGTTCCCGGAGCTTGAGGACCCCAGGTCCGGACAGCCCCTGATGAAGCGGACGGTCCTTATCGCCAATACGTCAAATATGCCCGTGGCCGCCCGGGAAGCAAGCATCTACACTGCCATCACCATGGCCGAGTACTACAGGGATATGGGATATTCAGTAGCTCTTATGGCCGACTCCACCAGCCGGTGGGCGGAGGCCCTGCGGGAGATCTCAGGCCGTCTTGAGGAGATGCCCGGCGAAGAAGGATACCCTGCCTATCTGGGAACGAGACTTGCCTCTTTCTACGAGAGGGCGGGAAGGTCCATTACGGCCATCGGCGCGGTGTCGCCCCCGGGCGGAGACCTCTCCGAGCCCGTCAGCCAGAATACCCTCCGGGTTACAAAGGTCTTCTGGGGCCTGGACGCGAATCTGGCCTACCAGAGGCACTTCCCGGCCATAAACTGGCTGCTGAGCTACTCCCTTTACACGGAGAAGCTCGATGAATTCTGGGACGATAAATTTGACGACGAGTGGAGCGGCCTGCGGGTCGAGGCCATGACTCTCCTGGAGGACGAGGACAAGTTGCGGGAGATAGTCCGGCTGGTAGGAATCGATGCCCTCTCGAAAGAAGAGAGAATGGTCCTGGAGACCGCCAAATCCCTGAGGGAGGACTTCCTGCACCAGAACGCCTTCCACGAGGTAGATACCTACGCCTCCATGGAAAAGCAGTTCAAGATGCTGAAGACCATTATCCAGTTTCACCACGTTGGCATGGAAGCCCTTAAGAAGGGCGCGTCCATGAACGACGTGTTCAATCTGCCGGTGCGGGATTCCATCGCCAGGATGAGATATCTGGAGGAGAAGGAGATCTCCAAAATCGACGATCTGGAAGGCGCCATGCGGACGGAGATAAACGGCGTCGTCCCCGTGGGAGGTGAAAGCGATGCTGCCTAAGCAGTACGGAACAATTACCGAACTCTCCGGCCCCCTTATCATGGTCGAAAAGACCAGGGACGTCCGGTTCGACGAACTGGTGGAAATAGAGCTTTCATCG
Organism: uncultured Synergistaceae bacterium; assembly: GCA_964642285.1. Classification (GTDB taxonomy): domain Bacteria; phylum Synergistota; class Synergistia; order Synergistales; family Aminobacteriaceae; genus Aminivibrio. The sequence goes on along the minus strand of CAZXOD010000084.1, from coordinate 463 downwards.
GGTGAAATCAGACGGGGGAGAGTTCTGGAGATCACGTCTGACAGGGCCCTTGTACAGGTATTTGAGGGCACCGACGGCATCGACATCAAGGACACCAGGATGACCTTTCTGGGGAAGGTTCTTACCCTTCCCGTGGCCAGGGATATGCTGGGCCGCATCTTTAACGGCAGGGGAGACCCTATCGACGACGGCGCGCCCATCCTCCTGCCGATCGACTCAAAATTCCCCGCCGATCTGTATTCCAACCTTCAGGACGCTTACGAATCCGGTTCTCCGGAGGCGATCGGCGCCGCAATCACCGCGCTGACGCAGCGCATCAAGCAGGAGGCCGCCAAGATTCGGGACAAATACCTCGATCCGCCGAATACGACGGATTTTGCGATCATGTTTCTGCCCTTCGAGGGGTTGTATGCGGAGGTTGTCAACCGCGGTCTTGTGGAAGACCTCCAGCGGACGTGCCGCG
>CAZXOD010000083.1:0-9156 GCA_964642285.1 uncultured Synergistaceae bacterium | reverse complement strand
CTCCTTGTCGTAGATAGTGTCCAGTGAGTAAAAGGCGCCGTTCACGAAAGACGCTACGGCGTGAAAGAGCTCCGACGGGGGCAGGAGAGTTCCTCCCGCGCTTGCCAGGGAGGAGCGGATGCGGGAGTCGATAAATGGATCGGCGGCGGCCCTTCGCACGTGTTCTGGAAAGATAGCGGCCTCAACGGGCTCGTCGGCAGGATGGGAGTCGTTTCTTACGTGGGCGGGCTGGGTCATATCTCCCAGCATGTGCATGGATTCTCCAAGGGCCCGGTAGGCCCTGGAAAGATGGAGCCTTCTCTGGTCCTCGTGGTCCTTGGGGTGAAGGTTAAGGCCTGTCTTAAAGTGAATAAGGCTTACGGCCCGAGGCAAGGGGCGGTCCTCCCGCACCTCCAGGGCGGCCTTGTAGGCGCTGAGGGCCGTCATGAAGTTAAAAGGGTTTTCGGGATGGGTCAGCCCCCACGTCCTGGCGTCCACCCCCGGGCTGTCGTAGAGGCCGTGAAACTCGCTCTGGTCCGTGAGATAGGCCACCCCCGAGAGGCTTAAGGGATCATAGAAGTGGCGTACCGACGAATATAGATGAGGCTCGTCGGCCCAGTCCCCGGCGCTGGTAATCCACCCCTGGGCAGTGAGCTCCGCCTCCTCCGACCGGAAGTCCGATACCAGCAGGGAAGAGCCGCCTACAGCCACACCTCTGAGCCTTTCTGTCAGCCCCTCTTTTGAAAAGGGGCCCAGAACAAATTTTTCTCTGGCGGCGGACAGGGATTTAAAAAGCCTTATGGCCTCCAGATTAATCTGCCGGTGGGTGGGCTGGTCCCACCCCGGAGCGGCTCTTTGAAACAAAAATATAAAAAAGGCCCCCAGAAGCAAAATTGATCCGCGCTTCTTAAGATCACAAAAGGTCAATATCTCTCCCTCCTTTCTTCCCTTAAAAGTCGAAAAGTACCCACTTTTCCCCCGTCTTTATCCAGCGGACGTAAAACGTGAAGCCGTCCACGTTCACCGCGTACTCCGCGGTGCGTAGGGTGCTGGACGCGGCCGGATCCGCCTCTTCCGGGTCGCTCAGGAAGGTTATCTCAGCGCCGTCAAGCAGATCCGCAAAGGATGCCATGGCCTCGGGCCGATGAGCGAAAAGGGCGGAATAGACGTCCCTGCGTCCATCGTCCACCAGTGATGCGGCCTTTTCGATATCTCCGGCCTTCAGCGCACCCTTAAAGGAGGCGAAGGTCTCCTCCACCGCCACCTTTTCCTTTTCGAAGTCGGGATAGAATCTCCAGTTGCCGCCATCTTCTGCCTCAGTCTGATCTTCCGCCCTCACCGGGTCTGAGGTTGAGGCAAAACCGGGAATGACCGTTTCAGAGAGGACTGATTTTTCAGCCCCAGGGAGGCCTTCAAGAAAGGCAATCCTCTCCTCGAGCGGTCTATCGTCGGGCCGCTGTTTTAAAAATACTGCCCGCTCCAGAGCCTCTATCCTGGCGACCAGACCTTCGTCCGAAGGCGGGCCGTCCGTCGCCCCGGCTGCGGAAGCCAGAGACAGAAGCGCCGCCAGGACGAAGGTTCCCAATCTCCTCCGGACTGACGGCGCCGCAAATTGACGCAGTGGTTTACCCGTCAATGCATTTCACCTCCAATTTTTTTCAAAGTATGGCTCCTCTACCTCTCCTTCTCCCCGATATCTTCTTCTATAGGGATTTTCTTTGCCCTGAGGGCGTTTATTAATCTGTCGGCCCCCGGAAGGTGGGAGCACAGAAAGCGCTCTCTGCCTCCGTCTCTCAAAGAGAGCTCAATCCCCCAGTCCGACCTGCTTGAGATGAGCAGGGCCTGGCCCATAAGACGAAAATTGAAAAACCCTCCGATAAAAAGCGCCCTTCTGAGCCATTTAGGGGCGTTGTAATCCACTATCTTAGCCCCCGTTATTTCGGAAAAAGAGAGCCTCGTCTCTCTGCTCAGCGTTCTGAGACAGAATTCCCCCGGAAGAATTTGAAGGGCGAAGGAGGCGTACCCGGCGGACCACCAGAGTATGGAGGCGGGGATCATGGCCATAAGCCAGAGTACAACAGTTAACCAGCCGTTTCCGTAGGCGAAGTCAAGGTAGTCGGCCTTATCATAAATTTGGACCGTCAGGACCATGGGCAAAGCCAGGAAAAGACCCGTCAGGGCGTAAGAAATAATATCGGGAAGGATAACGGCGGACCATTTTGGGTAGACAATGGCGCCGGGGGGCGTTTTTTTTCGGGGAATAAGAACGTAAATCGCAAGAGCTCCCAGGAAGAGCCATGGGGCAAGGTATCGGCGGGGGAATATCAGTCCCTTGGGCGCCTTTCCCCATATGGCGTCGGAGGGACCGGTCAGGGTCATCCCGAGGAAGAGGTTTCCGTCCGCACCGGCAAGCTTGAGATAGGCGAAGCTGCCGCCCCCCTCCGACGGCAGGGGGATGAGGGCGTCAAAGGGAACTTCGTCGGCGGAAAAGAAATAATTTCCGGGAAGGCCGCCCCGACCCTCTCTCCAGGCCATAAAGGCAGGGACGGCCGGGCCGGTCGCTCCCGCAAAAATTTCAGGCCATAGGCCGCCTTCCACCGTAATTAACCGTCCAGCGGTTTGAGCGCTGACGTAATCCTCCAGAGTCCCGGAGGCCGCGGACTTTCTGAAGCTCCCCCGGGGCTCAAGATATTCCTTTTCCAGATCCGCCGCCCGTATTCTGACGAATCCTTCCCGGGGGGTAAAAAAGAACGACAAGCCGATAAACATCAGGACCATCACTGCGGCCCTGCGGTACAACTCCCTCATGAAAACCCGCCCCCTACAGGCCTTTCAGGAAAGCCAAGGGGAAATTTAAGGGCGCTACTCCCCTTCTATGCGGTGATCGGCCAGGTATTTTACAATGCCGTCGGGATTTGAAAATCTTTTAAGAGTCATTTCGTACCCGTCGGTGCCCGCGGTGGCAATTCTTATGGTTCCAAGATTAAGGATGCGCTCAAAAAGAGTCTTGGTCAGTTCGGTAGTCTTGATGTCCGAAAGGAAGATCTTTTGAAAGGAGGTAAAGACTATCCCCGAGCTTAGCACCAGGTAGTCGATGTGGAGCTTGAGCTTTACGCTTCTCCTGCGAACCTCCTGTACCCCTACGTTTAACGCCGTCAACAGCAATCCCCACATGAGAAGAGTCCACTTGCCCGCCTTAATCCCGATGCTTGAAAAGATGTTGGGAAAGAGGCTTATTAAAATGTAGGGTATCAGGAAGATCACGGCCGGAACCAGGAGGGGATAGAGGTAGCCCGCCACAGACGGAGACAGGATGTAGTCAAACTCTTCAACATCGCTCCCCGGGTTGTTGGTTGTCGTCATGGATGTTTTCGCCATTATCATCGACTCCTTTTTGTAAGTTAGCTCCACCACGGTGGGCGGCGTTTTTCTATTGAAAGCTTTAAGACGGCTTATTATTAAACGTATTTTATCATGAGCCCGGCTTTTTTTCATAAACGGCATTTCTACGGTTTTCATTCCCCTCGCTTCAATCCATGGGGCCGGCAGGAAGAGGTTATAATACCTGGTGAAAGATTCGGCTTCATAGCCCGGAAACGGAGGTTCGTCCATGCTTGAGCTTAACAGAGAGGGACTGAAAAATAAGACTTCCTGGGAAAAGGCGGGTATTGCCCTGCCTCTGTTCGACATCGAAAAGATGATCCGGGAGACGGAGAGATCCCCTGAGTGGGTTCATTTTGGCGCGGGAAATATTTTCAGGGTTTTCCCCGCCATGATGCAGCAGAAACTCCTTGAACAGGGAGTTGCCAAAACGGGCATTATCGCCGTCAAGACCCACGACTGGAAGGCCGTGGAAGCCATGTACGCCCCCTACGACAGCCTGAGCCTCTCCGTTATTATGGGGCCGGGTGAAGAACTGGACATAACGGTAGCCGCAAGCATCTGCACGACCCTGGCCGGTGATCCGGAGGCAGCGGTGGACTGGGCTCGCCTGAAGGAAATTTTCAGGTCTCCCACCCTTAAAATCGCAAGCTTCACCATCACCGAGAAGGGATACAGCCTGAGGGGCCCCGACGGCAGTCTGCAGAAAACCGCGGGGGAGGACATAAAAAAGGGCCCCCGGAAGCCCTCTCACGTCATGGCAAAAGCGGCCGCCCTGGCATATGAACGATTCATGGCGGGCGGAGCGCCTCTTGCCTTCGTCAGCATGGACAACTGCGCCGGAAACGGGGATATTCTTAAGGGCTCCATGACGGAAATCGCCCGGGCCTGGGCCGAAAGAGGTCTGGCGGACGACGGCTTTTCGGCATGGCTGGAAGGCCCCCGGGTCACCTTTCCCTGGACAATGATAGACAAGATTACCCCAGGTCCCTCGGAAAGAGTCCGGGAGCACCTGGCGTCTCTGGGGCTTAAGGTCGGGGGTACGCTGCGTACGGAGAAGGATGCCCTCATAGCCCCCTTCGTCAACGCCGAACGGGCCGGTTACCTGGTTATAGAGGATACCTTTCCGGGCGGGCGGCCTCCTCTGGAACTCGCCGGGGCCCTGTTCACCGACCGGGAAACGGTATCCCGGGTCGAGAGAATGAAAGTGGGATCATGCCTCAACCCCCTGCACACAGCCCTTGCCGTCTTCGGCTGTCTGCTTGGGTATACGCTCATAGCCGATGAGATGAAGGACCCTCAACTGAAAAAACTGGTGGAAAAAATTGGGCGGGACGAAGGGCTGCCCGCAGCGGAGGACCCCGGAATAATACGCCCCGCCGAGTTTCTGCGGGAGGTGCTTGAGGAGCGCTTTCCTAACCCTCACATTCCCGACTCCCCCCGGAGAATCGCCGCCGACACCTCCCAGAAGGTGGGACCAAGATTCGGCGGTACCATCAGGGCCTACAGGGACAAGGAGGGGCTGAACCCGGAAGACCTCGTCTTCATACCCCTGACCATCGCCGCCTGGTTAAGGTATCTCATGGGGCTCGACGACTCGGAGAAAGAGATGCCCCTGAGCCCTGACCCACTGCTCGAAACCCTGACCGGGCATTTGACAGGCGTCCGTCTGGGGAGGCCTGAAACGGCGCGGGGCGTCCTCCGCCCGATCCTGTCCAGCGAGCGTATTTTTACCCTGAATCTCTACGACGCAGGGCTGGGGAAGAAGATAGAGGGTTTTTTTGAGGAGATGATCGAAGGCCCCGGCGCCGTAAGAGCCGTCCTTCAGAAATATCTGGGTGAAAAATAAAGAACGGGGCAAAAAAGCCGCCGTTCTTGTCTCTTTCCGCCTGCAAAACCTGAAAGCCTCGGGCCGGGGCGGAGCACTTTAGCGCCCCGCTTCGGCCCGCTAAAACCGTCCTTTTTATTTGTTCACATTTTCCTCAAGCATCTTATCAGTGAACTGAACGTACCCCTTCATGGGGCCCCAGGACCAGTCCGTGTTTTTCTGGCTGTAGACGCCCATGGTGAGCAGCAGCACCTCTCCGCCCTTCTTTACCGCAGCCTGGGCCGTTACCTGCCGCACCGCGGTGAGCCGGACTACCCGGTCGGCCCCCTCCTGGAAGCGCCAGTCCTCGACCCACTTTTGGGATATTATGTTGAGGCGCAGCATCTCCGCGCCCCCATGCTCCTCCGCCGCCGCGGCCCTGGCAGCGGCCCTGATCTCGTCGCCGTCGGCTCCGGTGTAATTTTCTGGCGCCATGACGGTCTTCTCCATCCGCTTGCCCGCAAGAACATCGGCGTCCTTCCCGAGCTTTTCAAGGTCCGTCTTTGCCTCAGCAAGGGGCTGGTCGCCTGCGGGGAGGAATACGGCCGCCTGGTCGATGCGGGATTTTATCCCCGCCAGCACATCCCTGGACATGACGACAAACTCCTCGCCCCTTTCAGCTGCGGGCAGGTTTTTATCCATGAACTCCCTGCCGAAATCAAGCTGGGTCCGGGCCTCCCCCAGGGCGGTCCGCCCCAGCTCTTCAAGGGCCGCCGCGAACTGGGCCAGTCTGCTTTCAATCTCGCCTGCCGTCTCGACCAGAAGTTCAAGAGGTTCAGTCACCCCCGCCTTTTTGCACTCTTCAAGAGCCGCCCTCGCCTCGTCGTGGATTTTATGCCTCCGGGCCAGCTCTTCGATCTCTATGTCAAAGCCGGCATAGGAGAGCATCTCCCTGTCGGGGTCGTAATAGGGGGCGTCATCCATCCGGGATTTGGACGCGACGAAGGGGCGGAGTTTTTTGAGCCACTCGCCACTCTCCGCCTCCCTGGCGGCCTGGGCTTCGTCGCCTGCCGCCTTTGCCGCCGCGGCCCCTCCCTCCAGAGCCTGAAGCTCCTTCCGGGCGGCCTCCAGCCTCTCCATTTTCGAGGTTACATCCGGATGATCGCTGAAGTCCGGGAACTCCGCCTCCAGCTTGCCAAGGTTCTGCTCCGCCGGGGCGAGGGCCTCTTTGACCCTGCCCGGCAACCTGGCAGGGTCCTCTTTGTCCCGGTCGGGCCCAAGCATCATCTCGGCCCTGCCCAGGGCCCTGTCGGCCTCCATCAGGTATCTGCCCGCCGTGGCGGGGAGTTTTTTCGGCGCCTCGCCCCCGGCGGGAGCGGGCCCGGCGGCGGAGCCCGGTTTGGGAGCCGCCCCGCGGCGCTTTTCAATTTTTTCTGCAAGCTGGTCGATCCGCTTTCCGAGCTGAGCCGCCTGAGTATTGGACGGGTCCGCCTCCAGAACGGCGGCTACCGTCTCTTTGGCCTTGGTCACCCAATCCCAGGCGCTGTCCATCTTGCCTGACATGAAGTCCCTGTCCGCGCTTCTGAACTGGGTGTTCGCCTCCGTCATCATGGCTTTGACGTCCGCCGCAATTGCCGCCGTCTGGAATGCCGCAAGGAAAATCAACAAGAAAACAAAAAATTTCATCATTCTCTCCTCCTCGCTCCGGTTTTAAGGACAGGTTGTGTAAGGATGGCCGCATAGGTTTTCAGCGGCCATCCAGCCTATTACCTCGTCTTTGCCCTCCTCAATGTATCGTATCAGGGCCCATTCACCCTCTCCACCCAGGATTTTAACGATCCTCTCTCCGTAAATATCCCCGAGGGCAGGGTGTTCCCTCCCAGGCCCCGACCAGAGCTCCGCCGAGTCTCCGGGGCCATAGTTTCGCAGGGAAGCCTCCGCGAGGCCGCCCGGCAGCCAGCCCTCTCTGTCGTCGTAAATCTCAACCCGCAGCCACTCTCCCCGAAAGCCCGTAACCGTCACCATGATCAGGCCGGGATCGTCGGGGGCAAAGGGCAGCACTGCCATTACTTCTCCGTCGGGAGCGTCAAGGATCTCCGTCTCCAGCTCCCCAGGGTTCCATACGTAGGCCATAAAACGGCACTTACCCTCTTCGGGGCGGAAGACCTCGATTTTTTCAGCAGGCGGTGGCCAGGCCTCCCTGAATCCGGAGAGTTCTTCAAAAGCTGCATCTCCGGCGAACGGCGCCCAACAGCCGGCAAAGGACATAAACAGACTCAAAAGTACAGCCCCTGCCAATTTTCTCAAGGCCTCCGCCCTCCTTTTAGCCTACGGGCAGGTGCTGTAGGGGTGCCCGCACTGCTTTTCCGGGTCCAGCCATCCGACGAACTCATGCCCTTTGGGGTGCTTGTAGTAAACCAGGGCCCATTTGCCCTCTCCACCAAGCACAGTAACCTCTTCGTCGTCGAAGATATCCCCCACCGTGGGGGCGTACGGGTCGGGGCGCACCCGCAGCGCTGCTACATCTCCCGGCGCATAGTTTCGCAGGCTCATGCCCACCAGTTCGCTGAAGATCCAGCCCTTTTTCCCGTCGTGAAGGACCACGGAGAGCCACTTCCCCTTGTAGCCGGTCACCTTCACCATGATAGGCTCCGGGTCGTCGGGCTGGTGGGGCAGGGTGGTGATTATTTTGCCGTTTGGACTGTCCCTTACGTTGGCCCCCTTGGGGTCCGGGTCGATGATATAAGCGCCGAAATCGCACTTTCCCTCGTCTGGGCGGTAGAGAGTCCTGTCTCCTTTAAAGGGCTCCTTTGCCGCGGCGCCGGCATTTTTAACCTCAACTTTTACCCCTGGCTCGTCCTCCTGATCTGACTCGCCCAGGTAGTCCTCCGTTAAACTCTTATACATCTCGGCCACCTTTTCATTCCGGGCCAGGTTTTTTTCCATCCTGGCGTGGAGAGGGAAGGCCCTGTCGCCCCCCTTGCCGTAGAACCATGTCATAAAGGCCGCCTCTTTGTTTCTGAAATCTTCCCATGTCTTAAGGGCCGCCTCTGCTATCTCCGGTCCGCCGGCCGGAAGCTGTTTGCCCAAACTTTTATGGCCGTTCTTCACCTTCATGGCTTCCGTAAGCTGGACGTCGGAATCAGCCGCAGGGTACTTTTCTTTGAAGGCGGGCTTCCCCGCCTTCATTTCCCCTACGTAGGCCAGGAGCTCCAGAGTCCTGTCTTTGACCACGTTCATGTCCTCAATAGCCCAGAACGTAACAAACATTGTCCCGCCGCCATTCTCAATGATAGTTCCATAGACCTCTTTAAGCAGTTTGAACTCATTATCCCTCCAGGGGATCCAGGCCCTCTGAGCATCCCGCAGAAGGTTCTGTCCCTCCTTGGGCATCATTCCCATAAGCTCCTTATAAGCCCGGTTGAGTTCCCCGTCCCATTTCTCTTTGAAAGCTACCGCGCAGTTTGAAACTCCCGCGGTGCTGGGGTCTTTCTCCATACACTTTTCCATCTCCCCGTCCAGGGGATGGGCGGCGCCCCAGGCGGCCGCGCAGAAGAAGAGCGCCAGCACTGAAAGCAGAATTTTTAACCTCATGCCATCGCCTCCTATTCGAATACGACAAACTGATACTCAAGCCCCGCGACCTGATCTCCGGCCGACCCGGGCGCGATCATCAGGGTAATTTCGTCCCGGGACAGGTACTCCTCCGAATCGGAGCCGTAGTAAAGGAGATCCTTCCCCTCCCTGCCCGCGGGCTCGCCAAGCATGGACTGAGCCGCTTCCGCCGCCATCCCGGGGGTTATATCCCCGAAAGAGGCCTCGCCGCCGGATATGATCACGGACTTAAGACCGCCGTCCCAGTAGACCGTTTTAAAGCCGGAGTAAAATAGGGTTGTTACGGCCACGGTCAGTCTGAAATCGGGGATGTGAAATTTTTCGTTCTCCTGTTTTTCAGGCTTGCCCAGCTTCTTTACGGCCAGGGACGGAGT
>CAZXOD010000082.1:0-9170 GCA_964642285.1 uncultured Synergistaceae bacterium | reverse complement strand
ATGGCGTTGCCGCCCTTCTTCAGAATCTCTACTCCGGCCTGCGAGGCCAGCTCGTGGGCTGATGAGACCATGCCGTTTTCAGAGTACACCTCATGAACTTCGGCCATAGCGGCCCCTGCTGCCAGCGCAAAGGCAAAAACTACGATCGCAACTATTGCTTTTCTCACTACAAGCACCTCCTGTGATATGGGTTGTAAGCTCTCCGGAATTTTATTTCTTCCTGGATCACCTCTCCTTCAATTGTACAGGAATTGTCTTATTTTTGTTTTGCCGGGGAGAGAAAAAAGCCCAGTCCCTTCTCCTCCAGTGCGGCAAGATCCGGCACTCCCTCCACGACGACCCCCTTGTCGTCAAACAGGAGGTCAAGGTTGTCAAGGAAGACTAGGATGGACGTAGTATGCCTTCCCGCCCTGTATTCTATGCTCTGTCTGCCGTCGTAGGGGATGTAGAGCCTCCCCAGGGCCGAAGCCTTGACATAGGCCTTGTCCTCTCCCGTGAGGGCCAGTTTTTCGTCCGTCCTGCCTCTGAGCCTTCCCTGAACGGGGTTGCCCGTCTCCATAAGGATAGGCATGGTCTCAGTGTAGTCTCCCCACTCCCTGTGGGTAAGGCCCCGCAAATTTTTAGGCGACGGCTCCAGCCTCATGGCAATGCCCTGGTCCTCCAGATCCATCACGGTCATAGCCGCAAGCTCCATGCTTCTTTCATGGGCCACAATAGCGTTCACCACCGGATACTCCGGGGACGCCTCGTGAAGGTCGAAGGACAGGTCGGGCTTCTCCTTCAGGATAAGTTGGGTGATAGCGTAGGCCAGCTGTTCGGTGGGCGAGCCGTCGGGGATGCCGGGATAGCACCTGTTGATATTGCCCCGCTCCTTGCCCGGAAGCTGCTGTCCCGACGCGGGGTGGATGTAGATGTCGGGTGCAGGCCACTCCTGAAGGGCGTTGGTAAGACGGGATCCAAACCGGAAGCTCCTTCTGCTGCCATCGGCAGTCGTGAAGGAGATGCTCTGGGGGTGGGCCTCCTGGGGTGATGTGTGAGTGTAGCCCATAATATTTGTCTGGGGGATGACTATCAGCCGGCCCCGGGAGACTTTCGCCCTTTCGAGAAAGAGGACGGCGGCCATCATTCCGGCAGGTTCAGTCGGGTGGGTGCCGCCCAGGATGAGCACCGTGCCCCCCGGCTCGTCGCCCTTCTGAATATAGACGGCGTTGTCCGCCGGAGTGTCCTTAATCCCGCCGAACCACTCCGAGAGCATGTGCTTTTCGAATCCCGGGGCGGGGAAAAATTCGTCCTCCACCCACAGCTGCTTGAATTCCGAAGCGGCAAGAGCGGACACGCCGAGGGCGAGGGCCAGCAGAAGCAGCGCGGTGAGAGGCGTTCCTTTAAGCTTCATATCCGCCGCCCCCTACTTGACCATCAGAAGGCGGAGGATAAGGGGAATAACTACGAGCGCCGCCGTGGTCTGCTTCCAGAAATCCTTCTCTCTGAACTGGCAGGCGACCACCAGCAGAAGAATGAACAGGACGACTGCCCTGTAAATTAATGTCATGTCCGTTCCCTCCTACGGCAGAAAGCCCATGATGGTATTGGCGTTCATGATGACCACGACCGCCCATACGGCGGTGACCACCGCCGGGAATAAGCACTGCCCCAGCACCTTGAAGTAGTTCTCCTCCCCCACAACCTGGGCGGCAAAAATACCCGCCAGGGCCGTGGGCGGCATGAGGTCTCCAAGGCCCGCCAGAAGGCTCAGGGCCGAGCCCACCATAATCTCGTCATGGCCCAGCATGGCCAGCAAAAAGGGCACTCCTAACACAGAGGCCGAGCCAAAGGCCGATACGGCGCCGAAGAGAGGTATGGAGGTGGCCATCCCGAAGTAGATAAGCCATGCCGGCAGAGCGAGCACCGAGACGACAATAAACCCCTGCACTCCGACCAGGGTCATTATCTGGATAAACATGCCGACTCCCATGAGAATTCCGAGGACGGGGATGGCGTCGTTCACGGCCTCTCTGGAGGCCTCCAGGAAGTTATATTTTTTCCCGGCAAAAAGGGAGGACAGGGCCGCAAGAAGAAAGTTGACGGGCATGCCCAGGGGCGGCCATATGTCGGGCAGAAACTGCTCGCCGCTCATGAGTACCGCCAGAAGCACTACGGGCGCCAGCAGCCCAGCGGAGAGGGGCGTCTCCTCCATTCGCCGGAGGTCTTCCTCCAGAGACTGCTCGTCTCCCGCCCCTTTTTTAAGATAGGGATAGACCAGCAGCAGCGCGGAAAAAATGGCCAGGGGCACGGTACACACCAGCAGTGGCAGAGCAAAGCCCACGTAGGGCATGTCTATGCCGCCTCCTATGATCATGGCGGGGATGTTTACCGGAGGGGCTATCATCCCGTAGATGGCTCCCATGGCTATTGCGGCGGCCGTCTTTACGGAGGGCACACCCAGCTTGATCATCACCGGCGCGACCAGGGCGCCCGTAGTAAGAACGGCGGCGGTGGAGGATCCGGTGATCATGCCGGGGATCATGATGATGAACATAAGTCCCATGCTCAGCAAAAGTGGACGGGACCGGAACATACGGATGATTCTGGCGGCCAGGCTTTCAAGCATCCCCGACCTCTGGACGGACTTCATGAAGATCATGGCGGTCGCAATGATCAGGATGGTGTCAAGGTATCCGAAAGTCCCCTCCACAAGGTGCCTGACGGGAATGCCCGCACCGGCGATGAGGGCGCCCACAGCCGCCGCGGCAGCCAGCGCGATGGCGATGGGAAGCTTCAGGGCGAAAGCTCCTAGGGCGAAGCTCCCCACCATCACAATCGTGTAAAGGCCTTCGGGAAAAAACCAGTCCATAACAGCGGCTCCCGCCTATCTGGCGGAAACGCCCCACTCAGAGAGAGTCTCCCCGAGGGGGGCGGCCGTGCCGTTCACGTTGGGGGCTGTCAGAATTTTTACGTTCTTGTCCGCCGCCGTCTTCTCAAAGATCCCGTCATCGTTGCCGCCGTCCACGACGATTATGCGGTCGCCCCAGGGAGTAGCCGCCTCGATGAAGGCGTCGGACAGAGCGCCTCTCCTGCCCTCGCCGCCGATATGCATTACGAGTATCTTCATGCCCTTATCCCGGGCGGCCTTCATGACGGAGGCAACCCGCTCCAGCTCCTGATCCTTGTCGATGCCGGCGGCGCCGAGGCCCTTGGAGCTGCCCCCCACCACCGCTACCAGGATCTTGCTGCCGGCAAGGCCTTCGGGCTTCAGCAGGGGTTCGCTGTCGGCCTCAATCTTCATCTTGCGAAGGACAACCCTTATCATCATCACATCGGGGCTCTGACCCACAGATGTAAGCATTACATCTGCGGCAAAGGCCGCGGCGGCCGAAAATACGGCAATGATCGCAGCCAGGGCAATTATCGTTCTTCTCATGGAAATTCCTCCTTATTGCGTACCGATTTATCTTACAATACTGAAGAGTAGTGTACCCTTTAACGATTTTATGTCCACCATTCTTATCATTCTTTTCCGCGATAGCATACTATCCCTTCATATGATACTATTTGCCAAAACAATTTCGGGGGAGGTGGGGGCTATCGGACCTGTCAACTTCAGAAGCGTCAGGGGGGTGCTCAACTTTTACACCGTCCTGCTGACGGCTGCGATGACGCTCTTCCCTGTGTTCATCGGCATATTCAGTTTCAGGAACTCCTACGGCATGATCGGCAGGGATATGGACCAGGCTCTGACCATGGAAGCGGGATTCCTTGTGAAGTGGATGAACTATCACCAGAATGCCGTCCGCTCACTTTCAAGGCTCTCCTCGGTAAGGGCCAGGGATTTTACGCGGATGGACGTGGATTTTTCAGGCTTCGTAAGGACCAACGCCAACTTTATCTCCATTGTGTACGTCAACGCCGCCGGGAAGACCGCCTTCAGCATCGAAAGAGAGGGGCGCGGAATGACCGGCATATACGTGGCGGACCGCCACTACTTCACAGAGGCCCTGCAGGGCAGAGAGTGCGTGGCTGAAATAATAACCAGCAGAAGCATAGACAAACCCGTCATGATCTACTCCGTCCCCCTAATGGATGACGAAGGGTTCGGAGGGCTTATTTTCGCATCCATACCATTCGACGCCCTGCTTTCCACCCTTGAATCCACCCCCTTCCGGAGCACGGGCAGCTTCTATCTTTACCACGACAACGGAAGCGAGGTCCCTGGAGACGCCTTTGGCGTGCCTGCCCCCGATGTGGAGGGGTTTAAAGAAAGTGCCGGCAGGACGGCTCTTTATTCAGACGGGGGCAAATACTGGATTGCCAGAGGGCTGCCCCTGGGCGAACATGGCCTCACCCTGGCGGTCAGGATGGAGCTGTGGGAGTTCCTGACGCCCTACCTCCGGGGGCTCTCCTACTTCGCCGCCGCCTCCCTCCTGCTGCTGGTATCCTCCCTGTTTTTTTCAAGGGCTCTCTACCGCAGAGTGGACACATCCATCAGCCGGATCCTCGCAAAGGTGGAAAAGACGGGCGAGGGAATTTTCATAGGCGATCCTATTGACAACCTTGAAGACGCCCCCATCGAAATGAAGAAGCTGGGAGACGCCCTTAACGAAATGTCACTCTCCCTGAAAAAAATGACCGGGGAGATAGAATACCGCTCCTTTCACGATATTCTTACCGGGCTTTACAACAGGAGATACTTTGAGGACGCCGTCGAACGGCTGGCCACGGGAAGGTTCGATCCGGTTACAGTCATAGTCTGCGACGTGGACGGCCTTAAGCTGATCAACGATTCCCTCGGCCACAAGGCGGGGGACAGGCTGATAATATCCGCCGCCGAAGCGCTGCGAAAGTGCTTCAGACAAAGCGACATAATCGCCCGCATAGGAGGGGACGAATTTGCCGCGCTCATGCCGGAGGATTATGAAGAACAGGGACGCTCCCTCTTTCCCGAAAAGCTCGCATTCCAAATAGAGGAATACAGAAAAACCCCGGACGCCCTGCCGCTGAACATCTCATGGGGCACGGCAGCGGGCTCGGCGGCAGGAAGCAGCCTCGCAGCCATGATACACGAGGCGGATAAAAAAATGTACGCCATCAAGCAGGCCCGGAGAAACTCGTCCAGGGAGGACATCCAGAAATTTCTCGAGGCGGCGGAAAACGCCGGTTCAGAAAGTTCTCCCCTCCATTCTGATTGACACAACGGTCGTTCTCATGTAATTATAATACGTTGAACCAGGGGCGTTAGAGCCCTAACTGCCGGCAGGAGGCGCGGAATGAACGAACCCCTAAACGCCCTCGATCTTTCCTACGAAGAATGGATCGACGCATGTATGAACAGATGGGAGCTGCCTAAGTACCGGGCGGACCAGCTATGTCAGTGGATTTACGAAAAAAAAGTATTCAGCGTACACGAGATGACCAACCTCTCCAAGGATCTGCGGGAGAGGCTGGCCTATGAGCTCATGATCCTTCCCCCCATCTCCGTAGCTGAGGAGACATCCAAAGACGGCACCAGAAAGTTTCTCTGGCAGCTGTACGACGGAGAGAGGATTGAGACGGTGCTCCTTACCCACGGAAACCATACCACAGCCTGCCTTTCAACCCAGGCGGGATGTCCGCTGAAATGCTCCTTCTGCGCCACCGGACAGTCCGGTTTCGCCAGAGATCTCACGGCGGGAGAGATTGTAGGCCAGCTGCTGGCCATGGAGAAACGGCTGGGTACGAACATCGCAAATGTGGTCTTCATGGGGATGGGAGAGCCGCTGCTCAATCGCCAAGCTCTTTTCAAAGCTATCTCAATCCTGAATTCACCCAGAATGAGAAACATGGGAGCCAGACATATAACCGTCTCCACTTCCGGAATCGTTCCCGGTATTCTTGAACTTGCCGACTTCTCCGTGCCGGTGCGTCTCTCCGTCTCACTGCACGCTCCCAATGACAGCCTGCGCAACAGGCTCATGCCAATAAATAAAAAGCACCCCCTGGGTCCCCTTATGGAAGCCCTTAAGGTTTACCAGCAAAAAACCGGCGAAAGAATCACCATTGAGTACGTAATGATCCGCAACGTAAACGACGAGCCGGAGCACGCCTATGAAACGGCCGCCCTCCTTTCGGGCCTCAGCGTCTACATCAACCTCATCCCGTACAACCCCGTCGTTGACGACTACCAGCGCTCCAACCCCGAGCGAATAAAGATCTTTTCAGCGGCGCTTGCCCGCCTGGGGATTGAAAATGAGGTCCGGCGGGAAAAGGGAACTGATATAAACGCCGCCTGCGGACAGCTGCGGAGGAGAGAGCAGGCAAACTGAACCATCCCCCATAAAACTTAATTTGCCTATGAGGATATAGACAGGCTCCCCTCCGCGGAGGGGAGCCTGTCCTATTAGCCGTTAAATTTTTCTTCCTGTGACCTTCTCCTGGCAGTAAGCCCTGGCAGTCTCCAGACACCGTCTTGCGTGCTCTTTGTAGCCGTATTCGGCAACCTTTTTCAGGTTGGGAAGCTCAATGGAGTAAGGCACCGGGGGCATGGCGTTCAGGATCGAGGCCACGTCGATGCCCCCCTCCCCCACATAGGACCGCTCTTCCCGCAGAATCCTGGTCATTTCGTCCCTGTCGGAGGGAATCTCCGCCGGGGCGTCGCAGATGTGGGCAAAGCGGAACCATTCCGCGGGCAGTTTTTCCAGTTCCTTTACATCGTCCCGCGCCCTGTGGAAGTGGTGGACGTCGATCATAATTCCGGCATTTTCCCGGTTTACCGTCTTAAGCACGTCCACTGTCCCGGCCAGGGTATTCACCGCCGCGATGGGGACGTACTCAAGCTCCACCGTGAGGCTGTACTGTTTGGCCAGATCGCATATTTCAGCGAACTTTTCCAGGTAGTAGTCCCTCTCCGGGGTCCAGATGCTGCTGAGGACCCGGGTCCCTCCAAGCTCCGCCGCGGTCTCCATGGCGGGCTCGTAGTTTTTTACGTCCATTCCGTCAAAGACCCTTGCAAGTTCGATATCCAGGAGGCTTATGCCCCTGTCCGCCAAAACCTGCCTGGTCTCCTTCATCAGGGACTTGTTCTTCGCAAGATCGTAATCCGGTTCCCCGGGGAGCCCCATGTAGATCTGCCTCATGCTTACGTAATCGTATCCGCAGTCGGCGGCCATGGCGGCTATCTCCGGCGGGGATGTTTTCATTACCGTAAGCTGGGCCAGGGAAAACTTGAACTTCATTGCCATCCCTTCCTTCCGGTTTTACTTGCCCTCCGGCTTGGCTATGCCGAACTCCTCAGGGGAGAACTTTGCCCCGCCGGCATCGTAAAGAAGCCAGGCGGCCACCGATTTGTTCTGCTCGATGTATTTTTTCGCCTCTTCTCCGGCAATGCCAAGCTTCACGCCGCCCATGCTCTTTGCGAACTCTTCGAAACGGGGGTCTTTAAAGGCCTCGGCAAAAGCGGCGGTAAGGGTTTTCACCGCCTCCGCGGGAGTATCCTTCCTGACAAAGGCGCCGAAGAAAGCGCCCCAGGGCAGGTAGGGGGCGTACTCTTCGTAGATTTCCGTCACCGAGGGAACTTCCGGCACGCTCTCCACCCTGTCGGGGGAGATCATGGCCAGCCCCTTGATGGAGTCGGACTGAATAAAGCTCGCCGCCGCCAGAAGGCCCACCGGCACCGCGTCGATATGGCCGCCCATAAGGGCTGTGATGCAGGGGCCCTCGCCGTCAAACTGCATCTTATTGAACTTTACCCCGTGGATTTTTTCAATCATGGTCGCCGCCACATAGGGAAGCCCTCCGGGTCCTGTGGACCCCATGGTGATGGTCTTGCCGGAGGCGGCCGCCTCTATGAGATCTCTGTAGGACTTATAGGGAGAATCCTTAGAGACAACCACCACGCCCACGTTCGCCATCATGAGGAAGGCGGGCTCGAATTCGTCATAGTCGATCTGGGAGAGTCCCGTCACCTTGTAGAGGTTAGGATTCTCCGCTCCGAACAGGATGCTGTATCCGTCGGCGGGCTGGTTGGCCACATAGGTAGTGGCGATGGCCCCGGTGGCGCCGGTGCGGTTCTGCAGGATTATGGTCTTTCCAAGGTGCTCCTGGGCGATGGGGGCTATGGCCCGGGAGACGTTGTCCAGTGCGCCTCCGGCGCCCCACATTACGTAGCCCTGAATGTTCTTTTCCGGGTAGGCCGCCCACGCGGCTCCCGCCAGAATTCCCACCAGACATACCGCAGCTGCAAATTTCTTCATCAGACACTCCTCCTTAAATAATTGATTCTCTTACTCAAAACCTCTCCATCTCCTGTAGGTTTTGCTCTGGGAGAAGACGAGGAATACTATGGACAGGGTGAGGAACAGACTTAAAGGGCTGGTCACAAAACCTTCCAGGAAGGGGATTATCTGATTTTCCGCCCCCTGCATGGCCCTCCTGTAGTTGGCGTCCAGCATGGGGCCCAGGATCAGCCCCAGTACCATGGGACCCGTGGCGTAGCCGTAGAGCCTCATGAAGTAGCCCAAAATGCCGAAGCCTATCATGTAGAAGATATCCACCACGCTGTTCTGGATGGCATAGGTGCCTATTACCGAGAGAATGATCACCACAGGCATGATGATCTCCTTTGGAATTTCTATGATCCTGGCGAAGGGCTTGACGCTCACCAGCCCCAGCACCATCAGGGCCACACTGGCGATGGAGAGACAGCTCACGATCATCCAGAAGAGGTGGGGTGTCTCAATCATGAGCATGGGCCCCGGCTTAAGACCGTGGATGTAAAGAGCGCCGATTATGATGGCCGTCACGGCGTCTCCGGGGATTCCCAGGGTCAGCATGGGGATGAAGGCGCCGCCGATGGCCCCCTTGTTGGCCGTCTCAGGAGCCACGATGCCCTCGTAGGCGCCTGTGCCGAAGGGACGGGAAGGATTCCGGATGGTGCGTTTGGCCTGGTCGTAGGCCAGAAGCGCCGCCACGTCGCCTCCGGTGCCGGGAAGGGCGCCAATGAACACGCCCAGCAGGGACGATCTTATGGAAAGGGGAAGATATTTAACGAAGGTGCCCCAGCTCGGGACAATCCTGTCCAGATTCTGCTTGGGGGACTTTTTCCCCGCGTCCCTGAACTGCATGAGGGCCTCCGACACGCCGAACATCCCAATCATGGCAGTGACGAAGCTAATGCCCGCCATCAGGTAGATATTGCCGAA
>CAZXOD010000081.1:0-9305 GCA_964642285.1 uncultured Synergistaceae bacterium | reverse complement strand
TCCTCGCCCTGTACAGGGTCCACGAGCGGTACGGCATCCGGTCCATCGTGGTGAGCACCTACCAGTCCGTCTCCGGGGCGGGCAAAAAAGGCATGAACGAGCTTGAGGATCAGATGAAGGGGCACATTGCCCCGAAGAAGTTCGTGAAGCAGATCCACCTCAACGTGGTGCCCCAGATCGGCTCGCTGCTCGAGAACGGCTTCACTGACGAGGAAATGAAGATGGTGAACGAGACCCGGAAGATTCTCCGGGACCCCGACATCTCCGTCTGGCCCACCACCGTGCGTGTTCCGGTGCTCTACTGCCACTCCGAGAGCATCCTCACGGAGACACGAAAGCCCTTCGACCTTCAGGGAATCGAGGCGGCGCTGGAGGCGGGCGAACACGTGGCCCTTTCACGGGACATGTTCACCCCCCTTGACGCGGCCGGTACGGACCTCACGTACGTGGGGCGCGTCAGGGCCTTCGACGATACCCGATTCCTGATGTGGAACGTGGCGGACAACATCCGGGTGGGAGCGGCCACCAACGCGGTGAGGATCCTCCTGAAGCACGGGGAACTGAACTAGGTCCATGCACGGCTTTCTCGTCATCCTTCCGGTGGTGCTGGTCATGGCCGCCGGAAGGATGCTGGCCCGCCGCGGGGTCGTGTCCCCCGAGGCCTTCGCCCAGATCAACAAGGCCATCTACTGGACGGCCATACCGGCCCTCATCCTCCGGATGACCAGCATGGCCGACATGTCCGCCCTTGCGGACAGGAACATGGTGGTGGCAGTATACCTCTCCTTCCTTGCCGCCCCGCCAGCGGCCTGGCTGATCGGGAAGCTCGCCGGGCAGGAGCGGAGGCGCACCGCGTCGTCCACCCTGATGGTCATCCGGTCCAACACGGTGTTCGTGGGCCTTCCGGTGGTCACCGTGGCGGTGGGGACCCTGGGGGTGGAGGTGCTGTCCCTCTACCTGGCCTTCACCTTCATCGGCTACCAGATCATTTCCATCTCCTGGGCCCAGCTCGCCCTGTCGGGGGGCATCTCCTGGAACACCGTGAAGGGCACTTTGAAGAACATGGCGAAGAACCCCCTGGTGCTGTCGAGTCTCGCAGGGTTCACCCTGGCGGTGACGGGGCTGAACTCCTTCCCCGTGTGGCTGGACGAGACCCTGAAGCTCCTGGGAAACATCGCCAGCGGCACGGCCCTCCTCTCCCTCGGGGCGACCCTGAAGCTCGAGGCGCTGACCTCCATGCTGCCCAGGGCCTGGAGGGACGTGATTCTGAAGCTGATCTTCCTGCCGGCCCTTACCTGGGGCCTTTTTCTCCTGTTCCCGGTGAATCCGTTGGTCTTCCGCACGGTGGTCCTCATCGCCGCCATGCCCGTGGCTGTGGACTGCTTCATCCTGTCCCAGGTGCTGGAAATGGACCCTGACCAGTCAGCGGCGGCCATCACGGCGAGCACCCTGCTCTCGGGACTCACCGTCCCCCTGTGGATCACCCTGCTCGACGCCTTCCTGATCTGAAAAAAACCCGGCCTTCCCCGAAGGGAGGCCGGGTCCGTATCGTCAGTCCCGGGCCGTTAGGGTGACCAGGAGGATCTCCCCGTCGGGAGCGCCCCTGCATGTCAGGGAGAAATCAGCGGGGTAGTCCTCCAGCACAAGAAGCTCCATTCCCTCCAGCTTCGTCCATTCACCCTCCCATTCCGCCGCCACGCCCCCCCGGAGGCAGAAGAGCACCGTCCAGTCCCCCAGGAGAAAGAGGCGCTTCTGCAGGGCCGTCACGGGAATCTTCCGGTATTCGCAGGATACCCCGCTTCGTCTGCAGAAGATGTTGAAGTCGGTTCAGGCCCCGCCCGGCAGGGAGCACATCACTTCGTCCTCGCCCTTGAAGCGGATGGAGGAAAAGGGTGCCGCCAGGGAGACCTTCACGCCCCGGAGTTCCAGGTCCAGGCCGTCCCCGGAGAGAAGGAACAGGGACCTGTCGCAGCCGGGGAAGAAAGAAAAGGGCCCCCCCGCAGTCACGTCCGCCGAACTGAGCCTCCAGAGGAAAGAGTCCTCTTCAAAGTTCGCGCCCTCGGGGTGGATGTGGATCTCCCTGGTGACGCCGAGGCCGTTTTTCCAGGGTTTCGGCACGAAATCCCGGGGTGTTTTGCGGATCACCCTCATGGCGGAAGTCAGTCCCCTTCCTTCCCGCTGAACAGGACGTCCACGGCCGACATCACGGTGTCGTCTCTGACCGAGTAGGGGAGGGTGATGTGGTATCCCCCGGGGTATGTGCGGTTCACTTCCCGGCTGACCTCCATGGCGTTGGGGTTCCGGGCCCAGGCCCTGCGGGCCACGCCTCCCAGGACATCCCACATCATGGCCGAACGGATGATCTCGTCGGTGGACTCCCGTCCGTCGAGAAGCAGTCCGAAGCCGCCGTTGACCGCCTTGCCGATGCCCACGCCGCCGCCGTTGTGGAGGGCGCAGAGGGTCATCCCCCGGGCGGCGTTCCCGGCGAAGCAGACGGTGGCCATGTCGGCGCAGATGTTGCTGCCGTCCTTGATGTTGGCCGTCTCCCGGTAGGGGGAGTCCGTGCCGGACACGTCGTGGTGGTCCCGGCCGAGCATCACGGGGCCGATCTCGCCCTTCCGGACCATCTCGTTGAACTTCAGGGCGATGCGGGTGCGCCCCTCGGCGTCCTGGTAGAGGATCCTGGCCTGGGTGCCCACCACAAGGGCGTTCTTCTCGGCGTCACGGATCCACACCCAGTTGTCGTAGTCCTGGGATCTCCGGTCGGGGTCGATGCACTCCATGGCCGCCCGGTCCGTCTTCCGCAGGTCCTCGGGATCGCCGCTGAGGCATACCCACCGGAAGGGGCCGTAGCCGTAGTCAAAGAGCACGGGGCCCATGATGTCCTCCACGTAGGAGGGCCAGATGAATCCGTCGTAGGTGTTCTCGCCGTTTTTGCAGATCTCCTTGACTCCGGCGTCGAAGACGGCCCTCATGAAGGAGTTGCCGTAGTCGAAGAAGAAGGTGCCCCGGTCGACGAGGGTCTTTATTACCTCGAAATGCTTTTTAAGGGAGACGTCCACCAGGCGGCGGTACTCGGCGGGGTTCTCCGACAGCATTCTGGTCCGCTCGTCGAAGGTGAGGCCCTGGGGGCAGTAGCCGCCGTCGTAGGGGGCGTGGCAGGAGGTCTGGTCGGAGAGGAGGGGGATGGAGACGTTGTGGTCGGCGGCGTACTGGAGAAGGTCCACAATGTTGCCGTGGTAGGCGATGGAGAGGGGTTTTTTGTCCCTGCAGGCCGCCTCCGCCAGAGCGAAGGCCTCTTCGCAGGTCTCCGCCACCTTAGCCACCCATCCCTGGCTGTGGCGGGTCTCGATGCGGGAGGAGTCCACCTCCGCCACTATGGCCACTCCGCCGGTGATCTCGGCGGCCTTGGGCTGGGCGCCGCTCATGCCCCCGAGGCCCGAGGAGACGAAGAGCACTCCCGCCAGGGAGTCCCTTGCCCCCACTCCCAGCTTCTGGCGGGCGGCGTAAAGAATGGTGTTGAAGGTGCCGTGGACTATGCCCTGAGGGCCTATGTACATCCAGCCTCCTGCGGTCATCTGACCGTAGTTGGTGACGCCGAGCTGCATTCCCCTGTGCCACTCGTCCTGGTTGTCGAACAGGCCTACCAGGAGGCCGTTGGTCAGGAGCACCCTGGGGGCGTCGGGGCGGGATTTGAAGAGCCCCAGGGGGTGGCCGCTCTGGAGGACCAGGGTGGTGTCCTCGGTGAGCTCCTCAAGGTACTTCATGATAAGGCGGTACTGAAGCCAGTTCTGGCACACCTGGCCCGTCTCGCCGTAGGTGACCAGCTCATAGGGGTAGAGGGCGATGTCGAAATCGAGGTTGTTGTCGATCATCACCTGGAAGGCCTTGCCGGCCAGGCATTTGCCCTTGTACTCGTCAACGGGGCGGCCCTTCAGCCGGCCCGCGGGACGGAAGCGATAGGCGTAGATCCTGCCCGTGGTGCGCAACTCCTCCAGAAATTCGGGGATAAGGGCCTTGTGGTGCTCCTCCGGCACATACCGGAGGGCGTTTTTGAGGGCAAGCTCCGTCTCGGCCCTGCCCAGGGTCCAGCCCCGGTCCGGCGCCCGCCTCATGTGCTCATCGAACGGGGGGTATTCGGGCAGGGGGCCGTCAAGCCGGATGGTCATAGCCTCTTTGTTCAGATCGTTTACCTGAAACATGGTTTCCACCTCCGAAAATTATTGTTCCGGTCCTTTTGGGACTTATTTCTTAAAAACTGTCGCGTAATCAATCAGACCGAATCCTGTCATCCCGGGGGAAGGGAGGGATCCGGGTTTTGTCGGCAATTAAAGTCAGGAGGACGCTTTCCGCATCTGGCAAACTACGCCGCCTTAGCCCTGTCTGATGAGGGCCTGTGGCGCAAATATTATTCTACCCCATTTCCTCCCTGCCCGCGGGCATTTTTATGAAGAGGGCGGTGGCCTCCGCCACTTTCTTTCCGTCCGCCCCCGTCATGGCGGCGGCGGTGGCAATTCTTCTGCCGGTCTGCTTCGACACCCGGCCCTCTACCGTATATTCGTTTCCTTCCTTCACCGGGCGGAGATATCTCACTGACATCTCCCCCGTCACCGCCCATCCGCCGATGGTCTGTCTTACGGCCCAGGCCATGGCGTCGTCGAAAATAGAGGCTATAATACCCCCGTGGACTATTCCCTCGTAGCCGCACCAGGTGTAGTCGGGGCTGATTTTTATGATGGTGTTTTCTTTTTCGCCGTCCCAGAAGATGCTGACTCCGAGGCTGCGGCTGTTTTCCTCGGGAAGTCCGCATACGAAGCAGCCTTTGGACCGGGGCATTTTTTCCATGGCAGACAGCTCCTTTTTCATGAAAATCTTCTGTCTGATTATAGCCGAACCTTCGTGGGAAGGTATAATGTTTTTCAATGAATCGGGGAGGTATTAATTATGAGCAAAACTCTTTTTTTAAACGGCAAAATATATACCCCGTCGGGGTGGGCGGAGGCCCTTCTCACAGAGGGACAGACCATTGCCGCCGTGGGGAGAGGCGAAGATCTCGCCGGGGCGGCCGGAGGGGCGGAACGGGTGGACCTGGGAGGGCGGCTGATGCTCCCCGGCCTTATCGACGGCCACATGCACTTCCTCTCCACAGCCCTCTCCCTGGAGCAGGCCGACCTTACTGGAAGCCGGTCGGCGGGGGAGGTCAGGGAGAGGATGAGGGCGTTCATCAACCGGGAAAAACCCGCCCCGGGGGAGTGGATCACAGGCAGGGGCTGGAATCACGAGCTTTTTGACGACGGGCGAGTTTTCGAAAAAGACGCCCTGGACGACCTCGCCCCCGCAAATCCCATGGTCCTGACCAGGGTCTGCGGCCACGTGGCGGTGCTGAACTCCGCCGCCCTGAATCTCCTGGGGATCACCGGGGAGACCCGCTTTGCCGGGGGAGTGGTGGACCTCGACGGGGAGGGGCGTCCCACGGGAGTTCTGCGGGAGACGGCGGTGAACTGGGTGAGGTCCCGGAAGCCCGTCCCCGACCAGGCAAAGCTGCGGCAGCTCGCGGCCAGGGCCGGGGCCGTCGCGGCGGCCTTCGGACTTACATCCCTTCATTCCGACGATCTGGGGTCCGCGGGGGACGACTGGCGGGCCATTTATGAACTGTACTCGGGCCTGGACGGCGAGGGCAGGATGCCCGTGCGGATCACCCAGCAGCTCAAGCTGAGGGACAGAAAGGCCCTGGACGAATTTCTGTCCTCGGGCCTGAGGACCGGCGACGGCAGCCCCGCCTTTCACACAGGCCCCCTCAAAATTCTGACCGACGGCTCCATGGGCGGCAGAACCGCCCTTCTCAGGGAGGAGTACGCCGATATGCCAGGGGAGTACGGCGTGCCCATCTACGGCTCCGACGAGCTGAACGATCTGGTCCTCGCGGCTCACAGGGCGGGGATGCAGATCGCCATGCACGCCATCGGGGACGGGGCCCTGGACATGTGCCTGGACGCCCTGGAGAAGGCTCTGGATGAGAGGCCCGCCGCCGACGCCAGACACTACATAGTCCACTGCCAGACGGGTGATATGGACCAGTACCGCAGGATGGCCCGCCTGGGAGTGGGAGCGGCTATTCAGCCTATCTTCGTCCCCTCGGACCGCCTTATGGCCATCAGGAGGCTGGGGGAGGAGCGGGCCCTGTCGGGGTACGCCTGGAAGACCCTTCTAGACCTCGGGATCTTTATGTCGGCGGGGTCGGACAGCCCCGTGGAGAGCCTGAATCCTTTTATCGGCATTCATGCGGCCGTGGCCAGGCAGGACCAGGAGGGTCGCCCCGACGGTGGGTGGAATCCTGGCCAGAAGCTTTCCGTCAGGGAAGCGGTGGACCTCTATACCAGGGGAGGGGCCTACGCCTCCTTCGAGGAGCGCCGCAAGGGCGCACTGGCGCCGGGGATGCTGGCCGATCTCACAGTGACCGACAGGGATATTTTTGCCGTCCCGACGGAGGAGATACCCGGGACAACGGCCGTTCTTACCATGATGGGGGGCAGATTCACCCACCGGGGGATATAAAGTTGCCTTTTGCATTGGACGAATTCCGGGAATATGGAATAATAATACGCAACTACTATTTTAAGCGAAGGAGCTAACGTCATGGATAAATTTTCCCCGCGGCCCTGCCATGGCCGCCTGTGCCTTTTTGCGTCCATATTTCTGGCCGTCCTGTCCCTTTTTCTTGCGGCCCCTCCGCCCCCGGTCCACGCCTCCCCGCAGGTACCCGGGAGCTGCGATGTGCTGGTGGCGGGAGGCGGCGCCGGCGGAATCTCCGCGGCCATCTCAGCCGCCAGGCTGGGCGCCCGGGTCATCCTGCTTGAGAAGACGGACTGGCTGGGAGGGCAGATGACCGCGGCGGGGGTGTCCACCATGGACGACCTGAGCGGAAACAAGACGGGGATCTACGGCGAGTTTTATGAAAAAGTCCGGTTTCACTACTTTATGAAGGGCAAGTCCATCTCCACCTGCTACTGGGACGGCTCCACCGTGGCCTTCGAGCCCTCCGTGGGAAGGTCCATCCTGGAAGAGATGGCCCGGGAGGCTGCCAGAGAGGGAGCTTCTGGAGGAAAAAAGGGCGGCCTTCAGATCTTCTACCGGTCCGGGGTTTCCTCTGTCCGCAAGGAAGGCCCCTCCGTCAGGGGAGTGGTCGCGGACATCGACGGCGTCCCGGCATCCATCGAATGCAGGGTGATAATCGACGCTACTGAGCACGGGGACGTCATCCCCCTTGCCGGAGGGCTCTACCGGGCGGGAAACTCCATGAGCCCCATGATCTCCAGTAAGGGACGGGTGCAGGATATCACCTGGACGGCGGTAATAAAGAGATACCCGTCGGGCATACCTCCCCATCTCAGGTTAAAAACCCCGCCTCCGGGCTACGAGCGCTATCTGCCCAACTTCAGAAAAATAGTTGCAAAGGGGGGCAACTCCTTCAGAAGCTATCCCCTGAAGATGCCCGTGGATTTTGCCACCCACAACGGCTACAGAGGCCTGCCCGACTCCTCCAACCCTGAAAATTACGACGCCTCAGGCCCCGAAGGGTGGGCGGCCATAAGCAAGACGGGGATCAACTGGGGCAACGACTTCCCCGGGGAGGAAAAATGGGAGGGCCGGGGAGGGCTGCCGACAGCCTACCTGGAGGACGGGGAGTTCAGAACCAGGACCCACGGGGCGGCTCTGCTCAAGACCCTCTCCTTTCTTTACTACATTCAGAGCGAACTCGGCGAATCGTGGTCCGTGGCCGACGACGAGTACAACTCATCCTTCCCGCTGGACGGGACAGGAGGCATTGTCCCGGCGGAGTTCGAGGAAGTGGTGCGGCGCTTTCCCCCCATCCCCTACGTCCGTGAGAGCAGGCGGATATCGGGCCTTGTCACCCCTACTTCTTTCACGGTGAAGGCTAATTCAGAAAGCTACCGGGACGGCAGGCCCGGGTTTGAGGTGCCGGAGGCGGTGGCTATCGGAGGCTACATCCTGGATCTTCATGCCGGAGACAGGGACAGAGATCTGGAGCCGGAGTTCGGGGAGACAGAGGGGGCCATAAAAAACAACATGCCCAGAGGGCCCTTCCAGGTGCCCTTCGGAAGCCTGGTCTCCCAAAATGTGGACGGCCTTCTTGCGGCGGAGAAGAATATCTCCATGTCCCGCCTTGTGGCGGGGGCCTTCAGGCTTCAGCCCATCTCCATGCTGACGGGGCAGGCGGCGGGGGTGACGGCGGCGCTCTCTGCCCTGACGGGAATCCCGGCCAGGTCCCTGGACCCCAGGAGGGTGCAGAGGCTGCTGCTTGAGGCGGGAAGCGCCCTCTCACTGTGCGAGTACTCAGACGTGCCCAGGGGGCACCCCTTCTGGCCCGCCGCGCAGATGTCCAACCTCTACGGCTGGCTGACGGCCGAGGAGCTCCCCTCCGCCCCCAGCGCAAAGATTGACGATATCTACAACAACAGGGTGGTCACCGCGAAGCTCTACGGCCTTGACAAGGGAGTCTTCGGGGTGGACAGCCCCCTTACCGGAATCGAGTCGGAGGAGCTCTTCAGGAAGGCCTTCCCGGAGGGAAAAGCGGAAGGGCCTCTCATCTATCCCGGAGGGGGAGCGCCGTCCTTCGTGACCAGGGGGGAATTCTGCTCCTCTCTGGCGAGGGCCATGGGCTACAGAAATCTTCCCAGGGAGGAGCCTTCGCCCTATGCCGACATTTCGCCCAATTCAAAGCTCTACGGGCCCCTTCTCTTTCTGGCGGAAAGGGGAGTTCTGGCCGGCGCCGCCAGGGGGGGCGTCTTCATGCCCGACTCCTTTACCACCAGGGGAGCGGCGGCAGACATGGTAATGAGGGCCGTTACCTGGTCCGAAAGGGATTCTTTATATTCAGGAAGGGAAGCGGCTAAAAAATGAAGTGCCATCTGTGCAAAACCAGAGGATGTTCCAGCGGGGAGCCCTGCACCGAGGGCAGGGGAGCGGACCTTTACGAAGGGGAGGACCTGGCCCTTCTGAAGACCGCCGCCGATGTAGAGGCAATCTATTACTGCACCCTGAACCGCCTTGAGGAGATAATGGAGTTCTCCCGGCGCATGGGCTACAAAAAGCTGGGGATCGCCTTCTGCGTGGGCTTCTCCACTGAGGCGGAGGTCCTGGGCGAGATTCTGTCGCAGGAGTTTGAGGTCTGCTCCGTCTGCTGCAAGGTGTCGTCCATGACCAAGGACGAGGTGGGGGCGGCGAAGAGGCCCTGGATAGGGGAGATCTCCTGCAACCCGGCGGAGCAGGCCCGGCGGCTTGAC
>CAZXOD010000080.1:3054-9544 GCA_964642285.1 uncultured Synergistaceae bacterium | reverse complement strand
TACGCGAAGGCGGCCGTACCGTCGGCGCCGGCGTTGTTACCGAAATTATAGAATAAACTAATATCCCAGGAGGCGTTTGTTTATGGCGGATATCGTCGGCCTCTCATGCACAGAGTGCAAGAGGCGCAACTACACAACGACTGTGAACAAGAAGAAGCAGTCGAAAAAACTGGAGCTCAACAAGTTCTGCAAATGGTGTGGAAAACACACCTTGCACAAAGAAGGCAAGTAGTGTAGAATACACTCTGCTCGCAGGTCCGTAGCTCAATTGGCAGAGCACTGGTCTCCAAAACCGGGGGTTGCAGGTTCGAGTCCTGCCGGGCCTGCCATTTTTTATGTCAAAGAAAAAGATAGGAGGCCGAGGTTGTGGGAAATATCCTCACCTTCGTAAGAGAAGCCCGAGCCGAACTAAAAAAGGTTACATGGCCAGGAAAAAAACAGGTGTGGTATTCCACGCTGGTAGTTATAGCCTTCACCCTTTTTGTGTCAGCGTACCTCGGACTCGTGGATATGCTTTTGACGGGAGTTCTTTCGCGTCTATTCAGATAGTATTCGCTGCCGGTCCAGGCAGTTGGATTGCAGGATCACTTGAAAGATCGGCAGGGAGGTGAGGGGGCCGCAAGACCCCCTTTGTATGGACAGCAACGAAGAGCGACGCTGGTATATTGTTCAGACTTACGCCGGATACGAGAAGAGAGTAATGGCAAATCTTGAGCAGAGAATCGCTACCATGGGGATGGAGGACAGCATCTTTGACGTCCTGGTTCCCGTGGAAGAGAGGATTTCCATTAAAGACGGAAAGAGCAAGAAAGAGACCCGAAAGCTCTTCCCGAGCTATGTGCTCGTAGAGATGCGCCTGAACGACCAGTCGTGGTATGTTGTTCGCCATACTCCCGGCGTGACCGGATTTGTCGGCTCCGGAAACCATCCTATTCCTCTCACGGAAAAAGAAGTCCGGGAGATCATGGCCAAGATCAGCAAGGATCAGGCAAAGCCTAAGATCGAGCTTAACCTAAACGTGGGGGATACTATAAAAGTAAAGAGCGGCCCCTTCGAAGGGCACGTTGGTCCCGTGGTGGAGGTTCTTCACGATAAGGGCAAAGTTAAATTTACGGTCACCGTCTTCGGACGGGAGACTGTTGTAGAAACAGACCATACAGAGCTCGAAAAGCTCTAGAAAGTATATTGAAACGAAAGGGACTCTTTTCAGGAGGCAAGAGGATTCTTGGCTCCTCTTTTACCTGTTTGGAGAATCCTTTTCAGTAACGAGAGGAGATCTTAGGGAATGGCGAAAAAAGTAATTGGGCAGATCAAGCTGCAGCTGCCTGCGGGCAAGGCCACGCCGGCTCCGCCTGTAGGACCTGCCCTTGGTCAGCACGGGGTCAACATTATGGAGTTCGTGAAGCAGTTCAACGGAAAGACAGCCGACAAGGCCGGACTTATTATTCCGGCGGTTATCACAGTTTACGCTGACAGAAGCTTCACCTTCATACTGAAGACTCCTCCGGCAAGCGTTCTTCTCAAAAAGGCGGCGGGACTTGAGTCCGCCTCGGGAGAACCGAACAAGAAAAAGGTGGCTAAGCTGGACCGCTCCAAGGTCAGGGAGATAGCCGAGCTGAAAAAAGAGGACCTCAACTCCTACGACGTGGAAGCAGCCATGCGGATGGTCGAGGGAACAGCCAGGTCCATGGGAATCGAAATCGTCGACTGAAACCGGCGAATTGTGGGAGGCCTGAGGGCCGTCTTACCACAGGGAGGTAATTGAAAATGGCAAAAGTATGCAAAAGAATGAAGGCGGCTAAGGAAAAGATCGAAAAAGGCAGACTCTACGGCCTTAAGGAAGGCATCCAACTCGCCCTGGATACGGCCACGGCAAAATTTGATGAGTCCATCGAAATGCATGTCAGGCTCGGCGTCGATCCCAGGCATGCCGATCAGCAGGTCAGAAGTACGGTAGTTCTTCCCCACGGAACGGGCATAACCAAGAGAGTGCTCGTCCTCGCCATGGGCGAAAAGGTGAAGGAAGCCGAAGAGGCGGGCGCGGATTACGTGGGCGGAGAAGATTTGGTCGCAAAGATAAGCGGCGGCTGGCTCGACTTTGACGCGGTAATAGCCACTCCCGATATGATGAAATCGGTGGGCCGCCTGGGTAAATTCCTGGGCCCCAGGGGACTGATGCCCAGCGCCAAGACAGGGACGGTTACCTTTGATATTTCCGACGCCGTTAAAGAGATCAAGGCCGGCAGGGTAGAGTTCAGAGTTGATAAATTCGGCATAATTCATAATGGGGTAGGCAAAAAAAGCTTCTCCTCCGATCAGCTTTACGACAACATCAGAACTCTTTATCAGGCCATAGTCAAGGCGCGCCCGGCATCGGTGAAGGGAACCTACGTTAAGAGCTTCTCCGTCGCCTCGTCCATGGGCCCCGGAATCAAAATTGATCCCGCGGGCGCACAGAAGGAGATTGCGGGCGATTAAAAAAATTAAAGCTTCCGCAGCCTTATAACGAAAGCGAACCAGAGACAGCGGGTCCGGTTACGGACAATGGAAATTAACGCCCGCCGAGGTTCCGGTTAAAGCAGCCTTGTGGCGTGCTTTTATCCCGGACTTGGCCTGTCCGGGATTTTTTATTGCTTTTTTAAAGGAGGTGAGTATATGCCGGCAAAAGTTAAGTATGAACAGGTTGAAATGCTCCGCTCAAAACTCTCGAAAAGCCAGGCCGTTTTCGTTGGCGAGTACAGAGGGATGACCGTTGCCCAGATCACTGCCCTCCGGGCGCAGGTCAGGGCCGCGGGAGGCGAGATGAAGGTAACCAAGAACACCCTCATGAAGATTGCCATGAACGAAGAGGGAATGCCCGCTCTTCCCGATGATATATCCCGGGGACCCAACGTCTTTACCCTCGCATACGGAGATCCTGTCGCAGTGGCCAAGGCCCTCAGGGATTTCGCCAAGGACAGGACAAACAAGTTTTTCAGCATCAAGGGAGGAGTTCTCGGGGACTCGGTCCTTTCTGCCGACCAGCTTGGCGCCCTGGCGGATCTTCCCAGCCGCGAAGTGCTGCTTGGAATGGTCGTCAGCACCATCGCCGCTCCCATCTCAGGGCTTCTTACCGTGCTCAGCGGCCCCGCAAGAGGATTGGCCACCTGCCTTGACCAGATCAGGGAGAAGAAAGAAAAGGCCGCCTAGCGGACTTTATCTGCGCAAAAGTGCGCAAAAAATACTGACTTAAATCCAGGAGGAAAGAAAATGACCCGTGATGAAATGATCCAGGCTATTGAAAACATGACCGTACTTGAGCTCTCCGAGCTCGTAAAAGCCCTTGAGGATAAATTCGGCGTATCCGCCTCGGCTCCTGCCATGGCTATGCCCATGATGGCCATGGGCGGCGCCCCCGCGGCAGCGGAGGAAGAAAAGACCGAGTTTGACGTAATCTACAAGGCCCCCGGCGCCAATAAGATTACTGTAATCAAGGTCGTCCGCGAGCTCACAGGACTTGGTCTTAAAGAAGCCAAGGAGCTTGTCGACAATCCCCCGAAGGCCGTCAAGGAAGGCGTTACCAAGGAAGAGGCCGAGGAAGTCAAGAACAAGCTGGTTGAGGCCGGCGCTGAAGTAGAGGTTCAGTAGAAGCAAATAAGGAACTTTACGATATACTTGTGGCGGCGCGGTCTTTGCGCCGCCATTTTTTTATTTGCCGGAGGACCGCCATGATAGTGGACTGCCATGTACATGTTTACCCGCCGGAGATAGTTGCGGACGCAGAAAAGATAGGCCGGACCGAGGAGCATTTTGCCCTCCTTGCAGGCGGAAAAGTTCATAAGTGGGCCACCGTCGAAGAGGTCATAGAACAAATGGACCGGGACGGGGTGGACGTCTCCTGGATTTTCGGCTTTGCCTTCAGGGATCAGGGCCTCTGCGCCCTGTGCAACGACTATGTAATGGACGGAGTGCGAAGGTATCCGGACCGCCTCCGGGGTCTTGCGGTGGTCTCGCCCTCCGCCCGGGGCGCCGACGTTGAAATTCAGCGGTGCAGAGAAGGGGGACTGGTGGGCGTGGGTGAAATTTTCCCCCAGGGCCAGAACCTGGACCTGACCGACATCCGGCAGACGTGGAGGCTTGCCGCGGCCGCCGATGAGGCAGGCATGTTTCTTTTGATCCACGCCGCCGAGCCCGTGGGGCATGACTATCCCGGGAAAGGCAACGTGGGGCCCAGGGAGGCGGCGGAGTTCTGCATAAATCACCCGGAGACGAGAGTAATCTTTGCCCATTTCGGTGGTGGACTCTGGATGTACGAGCTTATGCCTGAAATGAGGCTGTATCTCTCAAATGCTAGGTACGACTGCGCCGCGTGGCCTTGGCTATACAGCCCCGCAGTCCTTTCCGCCATGGCCGCCGCGGGGGTTGAGGATAAGATCATGTACGGCTCCGACTTCCCGATCCTCTCCCTGCGGAGGTACGAAAAGCTTCTGGATGAGTCGGAGATTTCGACCGAAGCCCGGAATAAATTTTTATCGGGAAACGCCCTGGCATTCCTCGGGGAAAAAGCCCCCCCGGTCAGCCCTTCATCACAGCCATAGGCAGAAGTCGGGCAACCTTGCGGCACAGTCCCGCGCCCTGAACAGCCTCCACCACCGCCGATACGTCCTTGTAGGCCTCCGGAGCCTCTTCGCCCAGGGTCCCGGCCTTTTTGGCCATTACTTTTATTCCCTTTTCCGAAAGCTCCCGGGTCAGGTTTCTTCCCCGCGTCCGCCTTATTGCCTCGTTTCTCCCAAGCACCCTCCCGGCCCCGTGGCACGAGGAGGCGAAGGTCTCTCTTTCCGCGGTCTCCGTCCCTTCAAGGACGTAGCTGGATGTCCCCATGCTTCCCGGTATGAGCACCGGAACGCCGTTGAACGCCCGGGTTGCCCCTTTCCGGTGAACGCAGACCTCTCGTTTTTTACCCTCCCAGACGTGAGTCTCCATGAAAGCCAGATTGTGGCTTATGTCGTAGACTAAGGCAAGCTTTTCTTTGGGGAAGAACCGGCTGAAGACCTCCCTCACTGAGCAGGTCATGGCCTGCCTGTTGGCTGTGGCAAAGTTTGCGGCGGCCTTCATGGCGCCAAAGTATTCCCGCCCCTCCGGGGAGGAGATGGGTGCACAGCATAGCTGCCGGTCGGGGACGGCAATCTTGTGCTTGTCCATGGCCTTTCTCATTACTTTGAGATAGTCGTCGCACACCTGGTGCCCCAGGCCCCGGCTTCCGCTATGAATCATTACCGCGACGCACCCCTTTTTAAGCCCCATGGCCGCCGCTCTTCCCTCAAGAAAGAGTTCATCCACTTCCTGGACCTCAATAAAATGGTTGCCCGATCCAAGGGTGCCCAGCTGATCCCGGCCCCGTTCCTTTGCCCTGGCGGACACGGCGTCAGACAGGGCGCCTTCCAGCCTGCCCCTTTCCTCGGTCTTGTCCAGATCTCCCTCTGTTCCCCTGCCTGTGCGGACAAGATGAGCCGCGCCGTTTTTTAAAACCTGTTCAAGTTCCCTGTTGTCAAGCTTATCTTTTCCGGCGCCTACACCGCAGGGAATGGCGGAGAAGAGAGCGGCCAGTATCTTGTCGGCTCTGGGCCGGAAGTCTTTTGCGCTTATATTGGTTGCAAGCAGTCTTACGCCGCAGGAGATATCGTAGCCCACTCCGCCCGGGGAAATGACTCCCTCATGGACGTCGAAAGCGGCCACGCCTCCTATGGGAAAACCGTACCCCTGATGAATATCCGGCATGGCCAGGCTGTACCCTACTATGCCCGGAAGACAGGCGACCCCCGCCACCTGGGACAGGACGTCGTCTCCTTCAAGAAGGGATTCTATATACTCGTCGGCGTATATCATGCCAGGCGCAAGCATTCCTGGAAACGCGCCCTGCTTCAGTAGAAGGCGCCACGGATCCAGTCGGCTAAGAAAATTTTTCATTGATTTCACCTCGGTTCAAAGATCCAAAAATATCCTCAGAAAAGGGCGGGGATAGGCTCGCAGCTTCATCTGTCCGTAAGTGGCCGCCTTGACGGAAAGAGAATCAAGCGTCATGCGCACCGTCCTGCCCATGGCTTCGATTGAGGGAGGGGAGAGGGATACTTTAATTGTCTGCGGAATAAATACTTCGGACTTTGTCTCCATTCTGAACAGTAGCTCGTTAAACCAGGATACGGCCAGCTCTTCTCCGTCTTCGGCGGTCATATTGATTGCATCTTCTTTCCCTTCGCGTTCCAGCAGCTCCTCCGCCGTCATCCCGGTGCAGATAAAAAGAAAGGCCGCCGTCCCGTCGGTAAAAACCTCTTCCAGGGTCTCTCCTTCAGCCTCAAAGCCTGCGTCCGCCCTATGATCTATCAGCTTCCAGGCCATACTCATCCACCCTTTCCAGTACCACGCTTTTTCCATATACTATGGTACCATAATATTATGGAGCGCCCGGAAGAATGGTCTTTTCACTCTGACGAAAGATCGGAAGAGCGTCGTG
>CAZXOD010000080.1:0-3044 GCA_964642285.1 uncultured Synergistaceae bacterium | reverse complement strand
GAGGGGAGTATTTTAAGTATATAATTGGCTTCATGGAAAAAGACAAACATCATGGGATGGTGAAAAATCATGAAAGATTTCTATTCAGCTGTTAAGGACCGAAGATCATACTACAGCATTTCCGGAAAAAGTCCCGTGTCCGACGAAAGGATAAAGGAGATTGTGCATTTTGCGGTGAAACAAGCGCCGTCGGCGTTTAACTGTCAGAGCGGAAGAGCGATACTGCTTCTTAGGGAGCATCACGACGAGTTTTGGCAGATGGTGATGGATGCCCTGAGAAAAATAGTGCCTGCCGAGAGATTTGCCCCCACAGAGGCAAAGATCAAAAGTTTCGCCGCAGGGTATGGGACCGTGCTTTTCTTTGAGGATGTAAGGCCTATAAAAGACCTGCAGAACAGATTCCCCACCTATGCCGCCGAGTTCCCCTCCTGGTCGGATCACTCCTCGGGGATGATTCAGTTCATCGTCTGGGCAGGCCTTGAAGCCGAGGGATTTGGCGCTTCACTGCAGCACTACGGCCCCGTCATAGAAGACGCGGCGCGCAAAAAATGGGCCGTCCCCGACGAGTGGAGGTTTATATCTCAGATGCCCTTCGGCGTCCCTGTGGAAGAGCCCGGTGAGAAGGATTTCCTCCCGCTGGAGGATCGGGTTAAGGTTTTTGAGTGACCGAACGGGAAATTAGCGGCGCTCTTCAGACGCCCGGGGAACGAAAGGGCGAGGCCAGAAGGATAACTCTTCTCGGCCTCGTGATAAATGTTTTTCTTGCGGCCGGCAAATTTCTGGCCGGAATCTTCGGCGGAAGTTCCGCCATGATAGCCGATGCGACTCACTCCCTGTCCGACCTGATGACCGACGTGGCGGTTTATTTCGGCCTGCAGGCCGCGGAGAAGCCCGCTGATGAATGCCACCCCTACGGCCACGGCAAAATAGAGGCCGTTCTGTCCGCTGTTTGCGGCGTGTCGCTCCTTCTAGCGGCGGGAGGGCTT
Source organism: uncultured Synergistaceae bacterium (assembly GCA_964642285.1). Classification (GTDB taxonomy): domain Bacteria; phylum Synergistota; class Synergistia; order Synergistales; family Aminobacteriaceae; genus Aminivibrio. The sequence goes on along the minus strand of CAZXOD010000080.1, from coordinate 2,058 downwards.
TTCTTCGCCGGATCGGTAAAGATCTGGACCGTCCTTTTCAGGGAGGGCGATATGTCGGCGCCCGGGATTTCTGCCCTTATCGCCGCCGCAGTATCAGTGGCGCTTAAAGAATGGCTTTACCGGTACACTATTGCCGGAGGCAGGCGCCTGGGGAGCAGCGCCCTCATAGCCAAGGCCTGGGATCATCGTTCGGACGCTATGTCCTCCGTGGGAACCCTGGCGGGAATCAGCGGCGCCTTCTTCGGCGGCGAAAAATGGCGCGTCCTTGATCCCCTGGCTGCCCTGGTGGTAAGCGTGTTTATCGTAATGGCGGCTCTTCCGGTACTGAGGAACAGCCTTGACGAACTAATCGACCGGGCGCTGCCGGACGAACTGGAGAAAGAGCTCCAGTCGGCCATTCTTTCTGCGGCGGGGGTCCTGTCTTTTCATAAACTTAAAACCCGCCGCATCGGACGGTCTATTGCCGTGGACGTGCACATCCAGATGGACGGTTCCATGTCCCTGGGCGAAGCTCACGAAATTTCAAAGCGGGTGGAAGAAGCAATCTGGCGGCTGTTCGGACGGGACGCCCACGTCTCCCTTCACATGGAGCCCCTTCGGCCGGGCCGTTGAGTTTACCGTTCTGCCCACTGCGCTCAGAAGTGATATAAAAAGATGCCGATTTAATTTCCAGAAAAAGGAGCGTTTGATTTGACGGATACAATTTCCTCCAAAGCTTCCAATTTTATCGAACAGATCATCATGGACGACCTTAAAAGCGGCCGGGTTGAAAAGATACGAACCCGCTTTCCGCCAGAGCCCAACGGCTACCTGCATATAGGCCACGCAAAATCTATCTGTCTGAATTTCGGACTGGCCGAGCAGTTCGGAGGAACCTGCAACCTCCGCTTTGACGACACGAACCCGGAAAAAGAGGAAGAAGAGTACGTAAACTCGATTATGGAGGATGTCCGCTGGCTGGGCTTCAAATGGGACAATCTCCGTTTTGCCTCGGACTATTTTCAGCAGTTTTACGAATGGGCGCTTGAGCTGATCCGGGCCGGGAAGGCCTACGTGGACCACCAGACCGCCGAAGAGATCAGGGAGACGAGGGGGACCCTCACCTCGCCGGGAAAAGATTCACCCTTCAGAAACAGGACGGTGGAAGAAAACCTCTCCCTCTTTGAGAGCATGAAAAGAGGGGAGATTGAAGAAGGAGTCTGCGTGCTGAGGGCCAGAATTGATATGGCCAGCCCGAACCTGAACCTGAGGGACCCGGTCCTTTACCGCATCCTGCACAGAGACCACTTCCGCTCCGGGGGAGAATGGTGCATCTACCCCATGTACGATTTTGCCCACGGTTATGAGGATGCCATCGAGGGGATCACCCACTCCATCTGCACCCTGGAGTTTGAAGACCACAGGCCGCTGTACGACTGGCTCATCGACAACGTTTCCGTTCCATCAAGGCCCAGGCAGTATGAATTTGCCCGGCTTAACCTCACCTACACAGTTATGAGCAAAAGACTGCTCCTGAATCTGGTAAACGAGAAGCTGGTCTCGGGGTGGGACGACCCAAGAATGCCTACCATCAGCGGCATAAGGAGACGGGGCTATACCCCCTCGGCGATCCGCAGATTTTGTCAGGAGATCGGCGTATCCAAGGCAAACAGCATGGTGGATATAGAATTCCTTCACCATGTTATCAGAGAAGAGCTGAACGCCGGAGCTAAACGGGTAATGGCGGTCCTTGATCCTCTGAAAGTGGTCATCGAAAACTACCCCGAAGGCCAGGTGGAGATGATAGAGGCTGAGAACAATCCTGAAAGGCCGGAAGACGGCACGAGACTCCTGCCCTTCTCCAGAGAGATCTACATAGAGCGGGAGGACTTTATGGAAGAGCCGCCAAAGAAATTTTTCAGACTCTCCCCGGGGAAGGAAGTGCGCCTGAAGCACGCCTACCTGATAACCTGTACGGAGGTCTTGAAAAATGAAAAGGGCGAGATAGTTGAGCTCCGGTGCGTCTATGACCCTGACAGCAGGGGAGGGGAGGCTCCTGACGGACGAAAGGTCAGGGGA
>CAZXOD010000079.1:0-9606 GCA_964642285.1 uncultured Synergistaceae bacterium | reverse complement strand
CCACCGTTGTTCCCGTCCGCGCAAGGATTTTTACCTCCTCGGGGGAGATGCCGGTGCAGTGGGCCAGGGAAACGTCGGGGCCCAAACACTCGGGGCAATGTTTTGCGGCAAAGGCTATGCCGCCGGCGTAGGAGTGGCCGTGAAGCAAAACGCCGTGCTTGAGGGAGATTTCCCTCATGGCTTTGATCTGCCGCACCGACTGCTCTTCGGTGAGGGCTTTTTCCGGTCCAAGGTTCGAGATGATGACTACCGCGTTAGTCCTGCCCCGGTTGACGTTATGCCATTTGCGCACCGTGTTTTCGGTTATGGCCAGGGCGTCCTCCAAGGCGAGGGATTTTTCGGCGAACTTGCCGCCCTGCCATTTTCCCGCCCTCTTGGGCCAGGCGCCGCCGGGCGCGCCCGTGCCGGAAAAGGTCCGCGCTCCCAGGGACTGGGCGCCCTCGAAGTGGGCGTCAATGCTCTCCTGGTCGTGGATCAGGGGACTGCCTCCAATGATGTTCACCGAGGTCGTGGTGCCGAAGCGGATTTTCTCTGCCGCCGCAAGGCGGGCCTCAACGTACCAGAACTCCGGCGTGGTGCAGCGGTAGTAAATGTCCTCCATCACGTCGAGCCAGTCGTCCACGATGCCGCTGCCCCTTGTGAAGGAGTGGCCTGCGTGACAGTGGCAGTCTATGAGTCCCGGCAGAAGGGCTTTCCCCCGCCCGTCGATTTTTACCCGGGCCTGAACTTCGCTGCCGGAGGGGGTTTCGCCCACCTCGACGATACGTCCCTCCGATGCGGCGACGCATCCGTTTTTAAGCACGGTCCCCGCCCGGTCCATGGTTACCACAACAGCGCCTTCAATAAGCAGATCGAACATGGTTTGCCTCCCGGCTAAAACCTGGCCGCTGCAGCGGCGTTCATCCGGTTTTTCACGTCAAAAATTTTCTCAACCCGTTTTTCGTCCTCGTCGCCGAAGTATTTGAAGAGAATCCTTTTTTCGCTCCTCGTCCCCTGCCGGGCGGCGGATAGGGCGAACGTGCCCACCATCACGTTGTATCTTGCCTTCATCAGCGTTTTAACGGTTCTTATGTGGGGGAAGTGTTTGGTAATCCACGCCATGTTCTCCCCCACGTCTACCTGCATGAGGCCCACCCGGTTTTGGGTTACCGCGTTCAACCGACCCTGGGACTCAACGCAGATAAGGGCCGCCACCAGGAATGGGTCCACATTGTATTCTTCACATGCATCCCAAATATGCCGGGAGTACTCGGTGCCCTTTCTTATGGGCCCAGGGATCTTCCAGGGCGCCATGGCCGCACTTATCTCCCTGGACATAATGTCAATAGCGGCACTGCGCCCGATGGCTACGCTTACGTACTCCTCCGCAAAAACCGCCCCGGCAGACAGCCCTGCGAGCAAAATAACCGCCGCTATCAGCCTTAGAGCCCATGGAGTTGACTTATTTCTCATCCTTTAAACCTCCCTTCATCCTTTTCAGAATGATAACATCTTCCCGCGTCCCTGTCCTCATCCGGTAATTGAAGAGTAGGCAGGGGAGGAGTTTTATGGTAAGGGTTTACGGGCCGACTAGATGGTTGATTTTGACGTTGATGGTTTTGTTGGCGGCGTTATCCCACGCCGGGGCTGCACAGGGAGCTGCCAAAGTATGATACGTCACCTCTGGAGGGCGCCCCGAACGGCACGTCCCGGAAGAGGGCCCTTGGTCGGCTGAATTTTAAACTGAAATTGAAAGCGGCAGCATAAATACCAAATGCCGGCTTGCAGAGGGGGTTTACTAGTTTACTGTCCCTCTCAAACCCGCCGGCGTTGGCCCTGAAGCGCAGATAAGGCCGTTTTATATAGACAAAGCTTAAAACGCATATAATCCTGTAAAAAAATCGGCCCCTCATGAGGGGTCGATTTTTCCACGCACACAAAAAATCTACTTGTTCATCTTCAGGACCAGATCCACCATGTCGGCGAAGAATTTATTCAGGTCCTTTGTCACATCCTCCCCTTTTTCCACTCTCTCCCTGATATCAAAGGCGAATGCTCTCCACAGGTCGTTTACGCCGGCCTCGTAAAACTCGCTGTATCTGTAGCTGTCCTTCTGGACGGTGTAGACCGTTCCGTCGGCCAGGGCCTTCGGCGTTTCATTGCCTCCCATGAAGAAGGGGATGGAGTAGCCGTAGGCCGGAAGAGTTACGAAGATTGTAGTAAGAGTTTCGGGATATTCAGGGTCAATGACAATGGTGGCGCTGGACTGGGCCCTCGGAAAGTTCCACATGGCCGGATGCTTGCCCACCTTGGGGGAGTTGGCCAATTCCACGGTTACTTTGCCGTAATTGGCGACCAGGGCGTCTTCGGGAGTTCCGTAGTCGTTCTCCCGATTGACGGTGAAGTAGATTCCCTTGTAGGATTTGCCGTCTTTTTCAAGGGCCGGATCAAGCTGTTCCTCAATGATTTTGTAGCAGTCGTCGGCGATCTGGAGTATTTTGCCCTTTGCGTCCACAAAGAGATAGTTTGTACCCCACTTGCCGCTGGCCAGGTAGCCTTTTTCCGCAAACTCGTGAAGGGCTCTGGCGGCCTCGTCCACGTCGCTGCATCGCTCGGCTATGTACCGGGGGACGTAGTGGTTCATGAAGCCGTCATACTTGGGCGGGTCCACGAAAGGCAGATGTCCCTTGTAGGGGCCCACGTAGTGCTCTTTGTTCTGCCACTGGGCGGGCACGTCCGCGCCGCCGGCGAGGCCCTTTTCATTGACGAAGAAGGAGATTCCCGTGTCCCCCGTCCCCATTTCGCCAAAGAACTTGTAGGGCTGCTTTTCAGCGCCTTCCACGGTTATCTTCTTAAGGTATCCCGACTGCAGGTCGGCTGCCGTCTCCCTCGTCTTGTGGAAGATTATCTGGCCGTTCTTCGTTGCCGGCGCCGTTATGCCAAAACAGGTGCAGCCCACTCCCTTGTAGAGCAGGGCCAGATCCCTGTATCTGCCGAACGTGAAGGAAATGTACAGCTCTCTGTCGATTTCGGCGGTGTCGGCGATGGCGTTGAGCTCGTCAATCCAGTAGGAGCAGCCTATTTTGTTGGAAAGATCGATGGACAGCTTGGCAAAGCTCCTCATCTCTTCTTCTTTGCCCTCGGCTCTGCCCATAAAGGCGTTATAGGCCTTTATGATGGACTCCTTGTTCATCTCGCCCCAGAGTTTGCCTACCTCCGCCGCGCTGCCTTCCAGGATGATCGCCTCTCCTGCCCATGCGGCATTACCGGCCGCGAAGCCTGCAAATAAGAATATCGCAATTCCGATTGTCAATAAACGCTTCAATTTCATTCCTCCCTTTTGTTGAAACAGATTTGAGTTGCCCTCTGTCCAGGGAATGAACGGGTCCTATTCTACGAACTCAGGAAGGTAGTTTTTCTCCAGCTCCCTGAACTTTTCGAAGCCCACCAGATTTTTGAACTCCGAGAATGGCGCCACCAGTTCTGTCCTCCCTTCCGCTATCTGGTCGCCCTTTATGGCCTCCAGGTAGGCCGTCATGCCTTTTACCGCGGCAAACAGCGGGCCCACGGGTATGCTCACCCGACCTACGCCGATCTCCCTCAGCCTGTCGATGGATACAAGGGGGGTCTTGCCTCCGGTTACGGCATCCATCAGGTTGATGCTGACGGGTGCTTTTATCTCCCTGACGGCCTGTTCGATCTGCTCCACCGACCGGGGGGCCTCCACGAAGATAAGGTCCGCTCCAGCCTCGGCGTAGGCGTTGGCCCGCCGGATAGCCTCGTCTATGCCAGCTACGGCTATAGCGTCCGTCCGGGCGTTAATTACAAAATCCGGGTCCAGTTCGTCACGGGCGTCCCGGCACGCTTTGATCTTCAGGACCATCTCCTCCATGGGGATGATCTGCTTGCCCTCAAGGTGGCCGCACCGCTTGGGGAACACCTGGTCCTCAATGTTCATCCCCGCAGCGCCCGCCCTTATGAACTCCCTGGTTACGTGCATGGCGTTGATGCTGTTTCCGTATCCAGTGTCGGCATCGGCCATTACAGGCACACCTACCGCGTCCACGATGTTTTTGGTGAAGTGAACTACGTCGCTGAAGCCGATAAAGGCCATATCCGGCAGCCCAAGATATGTGGCTGAAAGGCCGAATCCGCTCACCTGCAGAGCCTTGAAGCCGGCCCTCTCGATGAGCATGGCCGAGATGGCGTCGTGGGCTCCGGGGCAGACTAGAGCCTTTCTTTCCCGGATCATATTTTTTAGCATAGTGGTCTTTTTCACGGAGCAGTCCCCTCCCAATTTGTTTTTTATGCCGTCAGATTTCCGTTTTCAGCGCCGCCCCTCCGTACTCTTCTGTCCACTAATAAGGCCGTCCCTACAAGGGCTAAGCCAATGAGTGAGAGCATGGTTTCCGGGAAGAGCAACAGCAGGCCGCCTACCGCAAAGGCGCCGCAGATGAGGGGGTTTATGGCGCACTCCCTGTGGCTGAACAGCCCGTAGGCTATGGCAATGGAGCCGACGAAGGCAGTGCTGCCGTGGATTAAAATTTCAGACCAGGGCGCCCTGGATACCAGGGCCGGGTTGATGGCAAAGAAATAGGGCAGGATGAAGGCCACTATCCCCAGTCTGACAGAATAAAACCCGGTCTTCACCCAGTTGGCCTTGGCTATCCCCGCGGCAGCCACTGCGGCAGTGCAGGTGGGGGGAGTGACTCCGCCCAGGATCGCCCAGTAGATGAAGAAGAAGTGGGCGGCCACAGGGTCGATCCCCAGCTTAAGAAGAGGCGGCACCAGGATGGACACCGACAGTACGTATGTCGGCACGGTAGGAAGGGAAGTCCCCAGCAGGAAGGGGACGATGGTGGCTATAAGCAGGGAGAAGTAGATGTGGGTCCCCCCTATGTCAAGGATTACGCCGCTTACCTTAGGAGCTATTCCCGTGAGGCCTATGAGGTTGACCAGCATGCTGACCGAGACAAGGATGGGCACCAGCTGGGCCACGTCCCGGCCTCCCTCCGAGAGGGCCGATACTATGAGCTTCAGGGTCTGCTTCATGTCTTTTTTAATAATGCCAAGGATCAGGAAGACCAGCAGCGCCGAAAGGCATGCGTAGAAGCCCGCAAGCTGAAGGGGTTGGCCAATGGCAATGAGGTAGAGGAGGACTCCCGTGGGGATTATAAGTCCTGCGAGCCTCTCAAGGGTGAGGATGTCCTTCCATTTGGGGATCTCCTCAGGGGGCAGCCTGTCGATTCCCATGCGCACCGTTCTGAAGTGTACCCCGCTGAAAACGCCTGTGTAGTAGAGCAGACAGGGAAGCAGGGCGTAGCCGATGATGCGGAAGTAGGAGATGTTAAGAAACTCGGCCATCATGAAGGCCGTGATGCTCATGATGGGGGGAGTAATTCCCCCTCCGGAGGACGCGATGGCCTCCACGGCCCCGGCAAACTCGGGTTTGTAGCCGAGGCGCTTCATAAGGGGGATGGTGTAGCTTCCCGTGACCATGACGTTGGCCACGGAGCTTCCGGAGATGCTGCCGAAGAGGGCGCTGGCCACTACCGCCGCCTTGGCGGGCCCGCCGGTGTACTTGCCTGTGATGGCCAGGGCCATGTCGATGAAGGTCCTTCCCCCGCCGGTGGCCGAGAGCAGGGAGCCGAATATGATGAACATGGAGATGAAGGTGGCCGACATTCCCGTGACGCTCCCGTAGATGCCCAGGGGAGAGTAGTAGAGGGAGTTAAGAACGTATTCCAGGTTGATCCCCCTGATCTTCCACATGCCCGGGAAGTGGGAGCCGGTAAAGATGTATGTTAGAAGAAGAATCACCATGATGGGGATGGCGTAGCCCACAGTTCTGCGGGCGGCCTCCAGCACCAGGAGCACCAGGATTCCTCCGAGGACCATATCGGTCATGCCCGGCTCCCGGACCCCCGTGTACATGTTCAGGGCCTCGGCGAAGGCATTTATATTTGCCACAAGAAGGGCGGCTACCAGGAGAATATCCAGAAGGGATGTCCCTTCCCCCTGGTCGTCCTTGTCAACTTTGCGCGAGAAAGGGAAATAAAGAAACGCTATAGAAAGACCGAAGGCCACGTGGATGGCTCTGAACTGGATGTCCAGAAAGCCAGTCAGGTAGATGGGCGCCAGAAGTTGAAAGAGCGCAAGGAGAAGACCCAGGAAAAAGATGACCTTGGTTTTGCATTTGCCGAATGATGAAAAGAGCATGAGCAATCCTCCCAGTATCTCCCGGCCGCGCACCCAGCGCGGCCGGGAGAGATTATTGCCTGACTGTGCTATTCCTTATACTCGGGCGGGATGAACCGCTCCGGAACTTCTATTCCCTGTTCCTTCGCGTAGCGGATAAGGCCCGCATGGGCCGGAACCACGTCGTCGCCCGCGTTTTTGAAGTAGTCTCCTACCGGGTCAAAGCCCTTAACAGGGCCGTAGGCGGCAACTATCTCGTCGAAGCCCTCAACGTAGGCCTTCACTATCTGATAGCCTACTTCCTCCGGCATGGCGGCAGTGGCCACCGCTCCGGCGATGGGGCACTCTTCCCAGATGGGGCCCACATCGGGGAATTCAACTATGCTTCCCTTTTCACGCTTCAGGAAAGTCATGTAGGGGATTCTTTCCTGGATCTTTTTCACGTCTTCCTCGGAGTATCCCACTACAGTGAGGGGGGTCGTGAGGTTTACTTCGATGAGGGCCGCGTCCATGTTGCTGAGGCCGCTGGATTTCTGCATGCCCACGATCCTGTTTTCCTTCAGGGCCGTTATGGCGTCGCCGAGGGCCGATGGTACGAGGTCAATATTGTGTCCCAGGATCTTGTCATAGTCCATGACGTAGGCCGCGGACGCCGAGCCGGGGATTCCGGGGCAGAATCTCTTGCCCTTGAGGTCGGCGAAGGATGTGACTCCCGAATCTTTCCGGACGTAGAGTCTGTCGGCAAAGATGTTTCTCAGGAAGAGCCACCGGACGTCCTTGAACTGCTTGCCCTCAAAGCCCTCAATGCCCTTGTAGAGCTGAAGGGATCCGGGAAGGTCGATGGCCATGGCATAGTCGAACACTCCGGAGCTGAGCTTCCTGAGGTTGTCCATGCCCGCGCCGCTCTCCACCACCGTAACCTGGATGCCGTTGTCGGCCTTGTTGACCAGGTTGGCCGCCGCTACGCACCAGGCGTAGACCCCCGAGGTGGAGGAGGTGCTTCCCATGTTTAGGTACACTTCCGCCCCGGCGGCTCCCGCAAAGATCATGGCCGCGAGGGCTGCCAGAAATGCCGCTCTGAATAAGCCTTTTTTCCGCGTCATATTTTTCGTACCTCCTGTCGTTTTTTGATTCCAAATACGATAAAACACCGCGGTATCAAAATGGTTGTTTTTTCTGTTATCACTCTCCCTCCTCAGTTTTCCCGCCTCATTCGGGAAGGATGTAGGTCCCGTTCTTTTTGAGGTATTCCACAAGGCCCCCCTCTTCCAGAATATCCAGCATCACGGGGGAAAGAGGGGTTAGGGGTATTTTCAGATCCTTGCCGCTCAGCACCGCAAAGTTTTCTTCAATGTTGACTATGATTTCGTCGTTCGGCTCCATGGCGTCCGTGTCGCAGATAAAGGCCGGAATGCCCTGGTTGATGGCGTTTCTGAAGAAAATCCGGGAGTAGGACTTGGCCAGAATTGCCGATATTCCTGCGTACTTGATGGCGATTGGGGCCTGCTCTCTGGAGGAGCCGCAGCCGAAGTTTCTTCCGGCAGCTACTACGTCCCCCGGGCGGACCTGTTTGTTGAATCCCGGGGCTACATCCTCGAAGACGTGCTCGGCCAGGGTGGAGAAGTCGAGGGTTTTGGTGTATTTGCCCGCGATGATGTAGTCCGTGTTGATGTCGTCGCCAAACTTGTGGACTTTCCCGCTGATTATTTTTTCCATGTCCGGCCTCCTCAGTTCCCGCCCCGCAGATAGGGCCGGGGGTCGGTGATCCGGCCCATCAGAGCGCTCGCCGCGCAGGTGGCGGGGGACGCCAAATAGACGCCCGCCTTGTTGTTGCCCATTCTGCCCTTGAAGTTCCGGTTGGCGGTGGAGATTACGTTCTCCCCGTCGCCGGGTACGCCCAGGTGAGTTCCCGGGCAGGGACCGCAGCCGGGGGGCAGAATAGTAGCCCCCGCCTCCACAAGCTGGAGAAGGATCCCCTCCGCAATGGCGTCCGCCATTATTTTTCTTGAGGGCGGGCAGACGAGCAGACGACAGTTGGCCGATATTTTTTTGCCCGCCAGGATGGAGGCCGCAATTCTCAGATCGTCAAGCCTTCCGTTGGTGCAGGTGCCTATGTATACCTGGCTGATTTCCGTCCCGGCGGCCTCCGTAACGGCTACCGCCGAATCCACCGAGTGGGGGAGGCTGACCTGGGGCGGTACCGCTGAGGCGTCGATCTCCACTACCTGCTCGAAGACGGCGTCTTCATCGTCGAAGGCGGGAGTTCCCCCTTCCTTTCCCAGGGCCTTCATATGAGCGGCTGTTTCTTCATCGGGGGCGATCAGCCCAACTTTGGCGCCGCACTCGATGGCCATATTGCTCAGGGTCATCCGCTCCGACAGGGACATGGCCTTTACCGCGTCGCCGCCGAAGGAGAGAGCCAGGTAGTCCGCCCCGTCGGAGCCTATCTGGCCGATGAAGCGGAGCATGAGGTCCTTGGCGCTTACCCCCTCCGCCATAGCGCCCCGGAAGAGTACTTTCATGGTACCCGGAACCCGGAGCCAGAGCTTGCCCGTGAGCATTACGCCGCTCATGTCGGTGGAGCCTATGCCGAAGGCGAAGACGCCCAGGGCGCCGTAGGTGCAGGTGTGAGAGTCGGCGCCCACGGCCAGTCCTCCGGGCAGAACGAGCCCTTTTTCCACCACAAGCTGGTGACAGACTCCCTCGCCGGTGTCGAAGAGGGTTATGCCCTGTTCGGCGGCAAACTCCCTAAGCAGCATGTGGAGATTGCTTATCCGCTCGTTGGGGCTCGGGGTGGCGTGGTCGAGGACGATGACCATTTTCGACGGATCCCAGACCTTCTCTCTGCCGTATTCCCTGAAGGCCTTTATGGCGATGGGCCCCGTGGTGTCATGGATCATGGCCAGGTCAACGTCCGCTACAACAAAGTCGCCGGCCCTGGCATCCGTCCCGGTATGGGCTGATATGATTTTTTCCGCTGCGGTCCTTCCCACCCGATCTTTCCTCCCTTCGCTAATTTTTAGCTGACAGCAGGGTCGTGAGCTCTGTGATGTTGTCCAGCTTTTCCAGGTTCAGCACGGCGTCGCTGATCTTGTCGCGGCGGCCCTTGTCGGGGATCGCCTTTTCAGCCAGGGAGTTAAACTTCCAGAGCAGCTCCTCGTGGGTGAAGGGGTTCTTCGGGTGACCCTTGGGGAAGGTCTCCTCGAGGTTGAATACCCGGCCGTCTTTGGTGTGGACGTCCACTTTTACCGTGTAGCGAAGGTGCCTTGGAAGATTTTCTATCTCTTCGTCGGCGACCACTTCCACCTTTTTGGCGAATTCGAGGATCTTGGGATCTTTGATCTTCTTCTCGGTGAACTGGTCGATGAAGGCAGTTCCCTCAAGCAGGGTGACGGCGCATACGTAGGGGTGGCTCAGCTGGGCGGCCAC
>CAZXOD010000078.1:0-9629 GCA_964642285.1 uncultured Synergistaceae bacterium | reverse complement strand
GGACCCATCTCGCACATGCCGTGGCACCCCGTGGGGACGACCAGGACTTCGTCGGTGAGCTTTCGGTCCTCCAGGGTCTTCTTAATGGTCTCGGTTACCTCCCGGGCGCCGTTTGAAACACATCCGGTACCGCCGCAGACCAGAATATGGGAACGATAGATAGGCATTACTCCTCCCCCTTCCCTAGTCTGCCCGGCCGATGGCAAGTTTTTCGACTACACGGCCGTTTACCACGTGCTCGGCTATTATCACCGGAACGTCCTCCGGCTTCACATGGCCGTAGGTCACCCTCTGGCCGCCTTTGAGCACGTCGAGAAGGGGTTCATTCTGGCACATTCCGATGCAGCCGGTGGTCTGGACCGCCACATCTTCAAGGTTCCGTCTGGAAAGCTCCGCCATTACCTCGGAAAGGATCTCCCTGGCGCCGGCGGCAATGCCGCAGGTCCCCATTCCTACAATAATGACTGTGTCGCCGTCCGATCTGGCGGATGAAAGATCCCTGGATGCTTCCCTCAACTTCCTCAGATCGTCGAGATTTTTGATTTTCATTTGCGTCATGGCGTTATCCTCCGCTTCCTACTCGAACTTTTCGAGGATGCCCTTCACCTTGTCGGGAGTAAGGCGGCCGAAAGTCTGATCGTCAATCGTAATCACCGGCGCCAGCCCGCAAGCGCCGATGCAGGCGACCGGCTCTATGGTGAATCTCAGATCCTCGGTGGTCTGGTGCTCCTCAACTCCGGTGATCTCCTTCACGCTGTTAAGAATCTTGAGGCTGCCTCTTACGTGGCAGGCGGTGCCCCTGCAGACCCTTATAACGTGCCTTCCCCTGGGGAAGAGGTGGAACTGGGCGTAAAACGTGGCCACTCCATAAATTTCAGAGGAAGGTATCTTAAGCTCCCTGGATATGGTCTCCAGAGCTTCCCCGGGGAGGTACCCCATCCGGTCCTGAACGGCCTGCAGAATCGGGATGAGCCCTCCCCTGCCGTCTCGCCAGGGCTCAACAATCTTCCTGGTCTCACTGCGGATCTCATCAACGCTGAGTGCCATGATTCCCCTCCTTTTCGAATTCGAACCCCGCTGCCGCATTTTGTGTATGCAGTCACAATCACGATGCATATTAGCATAAACAAATGGATCCTTCAATATGTAAAGGGGGAATTATCTGCCATATATGTTCAATAGGTCCCTATTCAGGCAATATACCGCTATTGGCCGTGCCGGGGGCAAAAAACCCCCGGCCGCCCGCCGCCCTTTCCCTTCTATTTAGGACCGCCGGTGCAGGGCGTCTCCTCCCTCAGCCTGAGGGCATCATAAACTCCTCTGGTGAGAGGGAAATCGGCGCCCAGCCGCTCGCCCTCCCTGAGCACAAACCCCAGGAGAGGCTCTATCTCCGTTTTTCTGCCCCTCTCGCAGTCCAGCTGCATGGACGACTTGGTATCAGGGGGGAAGGCTTCTCCCTTGGCCAGGGACTGCTCAACAATATCCGCGGGCAGGGCTACGCCTCTGAGGCCGGCCAAGGTACGGATCTCCTTCATCATCCCCTCCAGCATGGGTCTGCTGTCGGAGCCCGAAAGCACTTCGCCGAAATTTTTGCCGAAGAGGGACGTCACCCCGGCAAAGGGGGAGAGGAAAATAAACTTCGTCCAGACCTCTTCATTTATATTTTCAGCGAGTATGGCGTCGATGCCCGCCTTTTTGAACATCTCCTCCAGGGGGCGATACTTTTCCGGCCCCTCCCCGGGAGCGCCGAAGAAGAGCCTGCAGTTGCCGCCGCTCTGGACTACTACTCCGGGGGCCTCTATCCGGGCGGAGATGTAGACGCATCCGTTGAGAATCCTGCAGGGAGGAAGAGCTTCTTTAAGAATTTCATCGTTGTTGGCCCCGTTAAGCAGGGGCAGAACTGCCGTCTCCGGCCCCACCAAGGGCGCCGCCGCCCGGGCCGCGGAAAGCAGATCGTAGCCCTTCACAGCGAAGACAGCGAGGTCAGCCTTCCCTATCTTCGCCGGATCGTCGGAGGCGATGAAGGGCTTTGCAAAAAATTGCTCCTCCTTAGCCCGCACCTCCAGCCCTTTCTCCTTAATGGCCGCCAGGTGCTCTCCCCGCGCCATAAACGCGACCTGGTGCTCGCCGCCCTCCTCATACGCCCGGGCCGTCTTTCCGCCGTAATATCCGCCCACGCCGCCAAGGCCAACAAACACTATCTTCATTGTTTAAAATCCCGCCCCTTTCCTAGTCGACTCTTCTATCTGGCTCTTACGCGAAGCCTCGCCCCAGCCTCTTCCGAGAGGCCCAGCAGGGGGATGAGCTTTTCTGCTTCTTCCCCCGACGCCAGTCCCGCCAGGATTCCGTTGGCCTTAGCCGTCGACGGGGAGGCCGCGAACTCCTCCGCCGTTGCGTAGATCTCGCCGTACTCCCTCATCAGGACGTAATCCCTGCGCACATAGTACTTTTGGTGATAGTCCTCGGCATTGTAAAACCGGCCCAGAGGCTCGATAGCCGTGTAAATTTTTCCGCCCGTGTCCGCCCGTAATTTTGCGGCGGAGCGTCCTGCCGTCCTCCGCTGCTCTTCGTCCGATGTAAAAATAACGGACCTGTACTGAGCCGACCATGAAGGGGACGCGGGGTTATGGCTGGTCCAGAACACTTCAAGCAGCTCGCCGTAACTAATTTTTGACGGGTCGTACTCCACCAGTACCGTCTCGGTATGGTCGCCGAGGTTTTCATATTCAGGATTTGCAGTCGTCCCCCCAGCGTAGCCCGACCTTGTGCGCACAACTCCCTCCAGAAGCCCGAACCGGGCGTCCGCTCCCCAGAATCAGCCGAGGCCAAAGGCCGCCGTCTTCAGGTTCGCAGGAACCTGCAGGTCCAGGGGAGGTTTTTCTCCGGCCCGGACTTCCCGGGCGAAAAAGAATATAACCGCCAGAAGCAATGCTCCGAACAATCTCATTTTCTCCGCCTCCCTGAGCAAATATTATCTGTTATTTTACACCACCGCCGCCTTTTTTTCCTGAAAATATCCGCCGTGCCGCCCGCGCTGAATTTATGGTATAAATGGAAATATAAATTTACAAAGAAGAAGGGAGCCGCCATTATGAAGATGAGGAAATTAAAGCTCTTTATGGAAAAACCTGTATCGTCCTCCTGCTGAGCGGTCATTCCCTACGGGACGGAGGAGATGAAATCCTTCCCCCAGGCGGCTGCCAGGGAGGCGGCCGGAAGACTGATAGTAAAACTGAAGGAGAGATACGGAAGCTTCATCGATATAAACATCTATGACCCCCGGTGCTGCCTGTGGTTTTTTGACATAGCAAGATTCAGCGTAAGGGCGGAGCCCACCTGGATACTCGACGGACGGCTGCTCTACCGGGGCATTCCCGGGTGGGACGAACTGGTAGAAAAAATCGACGGATAAGGAGGAAGAACGAAATGAAGCTAAGCGCCAGAAATCAGCTGCGTGGAAAGGTTACGGCCATCAAGGAGGGCGCGGTGGAGGCTCAGGTCACCCTCGATATAGGAGGCGGCAAAACCGTAGTCTCGGTGGTAACCATGGACTCGGTGAAAAACCTGGGGATAGCGGTGGGAGGCGAGGCCATCGCGGTGATCAAGGCGGACAGCGTCATGCTGGCCGTGGACTGATTGGCCGCCGGAAAGGCCTGACGGAACTTAAAATAATAAAGAGGAGGCCGGGTTAAATCTCCGCCTCCTCTTTATTTTGTCAGGAATAAATTACTTCGCCAGCGTCTCGATGATCTGGGCCAGGTAGCCCGCCAGAATAACCGATCCGATAGTAACGGTGGTGAAGCCGCCCACGAGCATCTTGGGCAGAAGATAAGTCATGCAGTAGTCCTTCTCCTCATCGGTGTCGCAGGTGGCCGTGGTCACCTCATTGGTGATGATGAAGTTGGCGGGAAAGCCGAAGAGGCAGGTGACGGCTATGGCGGTGGCCATGGCCCAGGAGTAGCCCAGGAGCTTCGACGTGAAGAAGGTGGAGATCACTATGCCTATGACCGAAACTCCGAAGCAGACCACCAGGGGAACCACCAGAGACCTGACCAGTTCGGGAGTGGCCTGGGGAAGGCTTGCCCACACAAAAATAAGACAGAAGAACATGGCGTATCCCATGGAGTTGGCCTTGTCCAGGATCTTGTGCTCCAGGAAGCCCACCTCGTAGAGGATAATGCCCATTACCAGGGCCATGACGAACTTGTGAATCTGGAGGTAGGGCATTCCCCTGGCTATGACGAACCCGTTAAAATGCTGGGCCGCCAGGAGGGCCAGCCAGCTTGCGATGGCAACCTTGGCCAGAAGCACGAAGGGGGTCTGCATTGGCTTGGGCATTGCGGGGAAAAGCCTGAGGGTCGGTACTTCCGGATCGCTCTTGGGATCGTCGCTCTTCTTTCCTTCGCCTGCTTCTCCGCTCCGGAATCCGGCCAGAAGACGCCTTGCCTCGGACTTAAGGCAGAAGGAAGCGATGGGAAGGCCTACGAAGTTCTGAAGCACCAGGATAAGGGTGGCAAAGACGGCCAGATGCTCCATGCCTACGTTTTTGGCCGCCTCCGACACGATGATGGTGGCCACGATGCCGCCGGAGACAGGGCCCGCCGCGGTGAGGGCCATCTCATGCCCCAGGAAGGGTCCGGCGATGAAGAAGAGCCCTATGGAGAGTGCTATCAGGCCGACTACGGCGATGATGACGGTCTTCCACTCCTGTTTGATGTCCCTCAGCTTCATCAGGGTTCCCATGTGGGTGATGATGATGGGAAGGGCCACTGCGGCGTAGGCCATAAGGCCCGTTTTCTGGAAGATATCCTTGGGAAAGCCGTACCAGAATCCAATAAGGAACACAAAGCCCGTCACGAAGATCATGGAGAAGATGGCTTTGGTCTTGTAGGACACGATATCGCCGATGGCGTAACAGATCATGACGAGCATGAGCAGGGCGCTCGCCACGTCTCCTGCGTTGGTAAGACCGAAATGCTCGAAGAAGCTCACGGTACCCCTCCTTTTGTCTGCGGTGAAGATAAAGACGCTTTAAAAAAAGAATTTGCGCGCCTCCGGCCCTGCCGGAGCAGCCGGTTTCTCTCTGTCTCTTTTTTTGTCCCTGCCTCCGCCCCACCCCCGATTCTGTTTTGGACAAGCGCGAAAAAAAAGAAAATAAATTGATGACTGATTCTACCACAAACCAATCGCCCGCAAAACATCATTTCATCCCTCCGCCGCCGGTGACTTGCTGAAAGCGGCAGGCGGGCCCGGGGTCAGTCTCTCAGAGCCTACTCCCAGTTCGTTATGTCCCTGCCGGCCCCCTCTCCCCCCTCTTCGCCGTCGGCGCCCATGGAGAACAGATCAAACTCTCCGCGGTCTCCCGGGCGCCTGTAGATAAAGGGGCTTCCCCAGGGGTCCTCGGGGAGCTTGCGGAGATACCCTCCCTCTCTGTATTTTCTTGGCTCGGGAGGTATGGAAGGCTTTGTCACCAGCGCCTCCAGCCCCTGGGCGGTAGTAGGGTAATGGCTGTTGTCCAGCCGGTACATCTCCAGGGCCTGCTCGATCTCCCTGATCTGCACCGCCGCCGCGGTTCTCTTGGCGTCCTCCCCCCTGCCCACCACCCTGGGCACCACCAGGGCGGCCAACAGGCCCAGGATGACCACCACTACCAGCACTTCCACCAGGGTAAAGCCTCTGCGCTTCGTCGAACTTTTAATCATGGCAAACCTCCATTCTGCTGCCGCTCCTGTCATCCCGCCAGGCCCGACAGGTCGAATATGGGAAGGAGCACCGCGATAACCACAAACCCCACCGCAAGCCCGAGACAGAGCACCAGAAGGGGTTCCGCCAGAGTGGCGGCCCTGTCCATTCTGTCCCCGGCCTCCTCCCAGTTCATCTCCGCAATCTGTCCCACCGCGCCGGGCAGGTCGCCCCCCAGCTCGCCGATCCCGATAATATACACCGCCTCCTCGGGGAAGGCGCCCAGGCGCTCAAGGGCCTTGTCAAATCTGAAGCCTTCCCTGACCAGCCTGGCGGCCTCCTGCCAGCGGCCGGGGTCGGCATCCATGGACGACGCCATGCCCAGGGCCTCCACCAGGGGAATTCCCGCCGAAAGCAGGGTCTTCAGATGGGACATGACCAGGGCGAGGGCGATATTTTCCCTGATGCGGCTGAAAAACGGCAGAGCGGGAAGGCTCTTTTTTCTCCTCTTTAACCAGATAGCCAGGCCCATTACGGCCAGTATGATTGCGGGCCACCAGCTCCTTAAAAAGGAGGCCGCTCCCAGGAGAATTCTCGTGGGGAGGGGGAGGGCCTGCCCCATGTCGGCAAACAGGTCGGCAAGGCGGGGTACCACGTAGGTCAGCAGAAAGACTATAACTCCGGCGCCAATTGCGGTCATGGCCAGGGGGTAGGTAAGGGCGGACCGGATTTTGCGCCGCCAGCCCGCCTGCATGGAATAAAGGGCGGCGGCCTGCTCCAGCACTCCCCCAAGGGCGGAGGTCCGCTCCCCCGACTCCACGATCCTGACGATATCCTCTCTGAAGAGGCCCGTCTCCTCCATGGCGGAAGACAGCCGCATGCCCTCGTGGACTCTCTCATGGAGATGAATGCACGCCTCCGCCACCCTCCTGTCCGACGAGTGGCGGCTCAGGAACTTCAGAGCCTCCGCCAGAGGGACTCCCCTCTTAAGATAGGAGGAGAGCCCCCGGCAGAAAAGAGCGTGATAGGAGAGGTCAAAGACCTTTACGCCTCTTTTTTTCTTTTCAGCCCCCTCGGTGATATCCACCACCGTAAGCCCCCGGGCCGCAAGAAGCTCCGCTGCCCGGGCCGCCGACGGGGCGTCCACCGCGCCTCTGTGAAGCCTGCCCCCCTCGTCGTAGGCGGCGTAACGAAAGGCGGGCACAGTCTAAACCTCTTCGCCGGAGGTTTCAAACTCACCCGGCGAGACAACCCGTAGAAGCTCCTCAGGCGAAGTCTGCCCCCGCCTGAGGGCGTCCAGGCCAAGATCCCACAGGGTCCGGAAACCTCTTTCCCGGGCAGCGGCCCGGATCCGGGCGGCAGGCGCACCCCCGGCCACCATCTCCCTCAGCCCCTCGTCCAGGATGAACTGTTCATAGAGGCCCGCCCGTCCCCTGAATCCCGTACCCAGGCAGCTTTCGCAGCCCTTTCCCCGGAAGACTTTTTCTATTCCTTCTTTTTTAAAGAGGGCGGGGGCCTCCGCCTCCCCGGCGCAGTGGGGACAGATGGTCCTCACAAGCCGCTGGGCCGCGGCCCCGAGAAGACTCCCCGCGGCCAGGTAGGGTTCGATACCCATCTCAATAAGCCTCACCGTCGCGGATATGGAGTCGTTGGTGTGGAGGGTAGAGAGGACCAGGTGCCCCGTCAGCGACGCCTGAACACCGATGCGGGCCGTTTCGAAGTCCCTCATCTCCCCTATCATGATGATGTCGGGGTCCTGCCGGAGGATGGACCGGAGGGCGGAGGGGAAGGTCACCCCCGCCTTTTCGTTCACCTGTATCTGGCCCACTCCCTCCAGGTCGTACTCGATGGGGTCCTCCACGGTGATGATATTTACCTCCGGCCTTGCGAGCATCTTTAAAATGGCGTACAGGGTGGTGGTCTTCCCCGACCCCGTGGGCCCTGTGAACAGGATGAGTCCGTGGGGGTTCCTTACCAGCGCCGTCATGGCCTTTCTGGACGGGCCGTCCATGCCCAGCTCCTCAAGTTTCAGAAGTCCCGCGCCCTTGTCCAGCAGGCGGAGGGCAATGCGCTCGCCGTGCTGAACGGGAACGGAGCTCACCCGGATGTCCACCGCCCGCCCCCCCACGGTAATGCCTATCCGGCCGTCCTGGGGGGCAAGCCGCTCGGCGATGTCCATCCTGGCCATGACCTTCACCCTGCTTGTCAGGGGCGCCTGCAGGTTCCGGGGGAGGCTGAGCCTGTCGTGAAGGACGCCGTCCACCCTGAAGCGAACAAGAACTTCGTTCTCGAAAGGCTCCATATGGATATCGGTGGCCCTCAGCTTCAGGGCCTCCCGCAGAAGACCGTTCACCAGCCTGATCACGGGCACGTCCACAGAGTCGCTCTGGACGTCCTCCCGGAGGATGCCGTCGTCGTCGTCAATTCCCTCCAGGGCCGAGAGGGTGTCGTCGCCGATGCCGCCTCTCAGGTCGTAGAGGCGGCCCATGAGCCGCTCCATCTCCTCCCGGCGGTGGTACTCCCAGGAGGCCTCCCGGCCCATGGACGCGGCCAGCACCTGGGCCGCCGGGAAACATTCCGGCGACGCCAGGGCCACCGTCAGGCGCTCCCCGTCGTCCCGCAGGGGCAAAATTCCGGCGTTTTTAAGAGCGTCGAGGCTGATTCCGCCCCGAATGAGGGGGGCTATCGCCTCCGCCTCGGGAAGTCTTCCGGCCGCCGCCTGTTCTACCCTCATTTTGACTGCTTCCTGACCGACTCGCGATACTCTTTTTCGAGCCTGTCCCAGAGTTTGCCCTCAGGCTCGCTCATGCCGTGCCCGCCGTCCACGATCTCCCTGGTGATCTGTTCCGCCTCGCCGGGAGTCTCCAGAATGTAGGGAGTGAGGAAGATCATGAGCTCAATCTTCTCCCGCTGTTTAACCGTCCTGGTGAAGAGCCCCCCTATGAGGGGAATGTAGGAGAGGCCCGGGACCCTGCTCCTAAGGCTCTTTTCCACTTCCTTGATGAGCCCTCCGAGGATCACCGTGTTGCCGGAGCTCACCATGACGCTTGTCTTTATCCTCCGCTTTCCCGTTACGGGGGTGTCGGCGGTCATGGCGGTGAGCACGTCCTCGATGACCTGCTCCACATCCAGGGCCACCAGATTGCCGCTCCGGATGGAGGGGGTGACGTTCAGGATGAGCCCCGTGTCCTTGTACTCGTAGCTGCTCTGAACGGCGTTGGGGTTGGATATGTCCGACAGCTTTCCTTTCAGCTGGGGAATGACCTGCCCCACCTGAAGCTCGCTCTCCTGGTTGTCGGTGCACATGAGCCGGGGCATGGAGAGAACGTTTACGGCGTCGAACTTTTTCAGCAGGTCGAGGTAGGCGTAGACAAGGCCCATTCCTCTGTTTTCGCTTCTGAGGCCATAGGTGGGATTTCCCTGGGTATCCGTCCCCGTCCTGTAGGTGGTCTCCTCCCGGGATAACTCCCTGAACCAGTCCAGAATGGTCCCCGGCACCCCTGTCCCGCCAAGATTGGCCTGCCCCGCGATCACTGCGTCCCCTGTGACGGCGCCGCCCCAGGTGGCCCAGTCAATGCCCGCGTTGTCCAGCTTTGTCAGGTTCACCTCGGCTATGAGCCCCCGGAGAAGCACCTGCCGGGGCAGGGTGTCTATCTTCTGGATGATCTCTACCAGGGACTGGAAGTGATGGGGAGGAGCGGCGAAGATGAGGCTGTTGGAGGGGATGTCCGGCACCACGGTGGTGGGGATCCGCCCCTCGGCGTTAACCGCCTGGGAGGCCTGGGCGGACAGAATCTTTGATAGCTGCTCCGCCACCACCTTCGCGTCGGCGTTTTCCAGCTTGTAGACGTGAAACTCCCCCGACTTGGGGGTGACGT
This sequence comes from uncultured Synergistaceae bacterium, assembly GCA_964642285.1. Classification (GTDB taxonomy): domain Bacteria; phylum Synergistota; class Synergistia; order Synergistales; family Aminobacteriaceae; genus Aminivibrio. Next base: position 69 of record CAZXOD010000078.1, on the reverse strand, counting down.
CCAGGTCCGCGATAAGCTTCAGCGCCCTGTTTATGTGCCGCTCCTCCCCGGCGAGGACTATCTGGTTTC
>CAZXOD010000077.1:0-9856 GCA_964642285.1 uncultured Synergistaceae bacterium | reverse complement strand
GGGCCTGGCCCGGAAAATGCCCTATACCGCCGCCATGTTCCTGATCGCGTCGGCGGCCATTTCAGGCCTTCCGCCCTTTAACGGGTTTGTTTCCAAGCTGCTCATTTACGAGTCATCCTTCGCCGTTCATCCCTTCCTGGCGGTGGTCGCCCTGGTCACCTCAGTGCTGACCCTTGCCTCCTTTGTGAAGGTCTTTCAGACGGCGTTCCTGGGGCCCGAGAAGAACGCTCTGGCGGGCGTCCGGGAGGTTCCCCCGGCCATGCTGGCGGGAATGGCCGTGCTGACGGTCGTCGTTCTTGGCCTCACCCTGTTTCCCTCCTGGTCTCTGTCCAACCTGGCGGAACCGGCTGCCAGGGCCCTCGTTGACCAGAGCGGCTACATCGGCGCCATTATGGGAGGTGGAATGTAATGGGCAAGGTATTCACCGGGTTCGGCTACTGGGACGTAGGCGCCTGGATAATCTTCTTCGTCGTGGCGGCCTTTTATGTTCTGTGGCTCAGATCCCAGGGCAGGTCGGATTTTAAAAAGGGGACCGAACAGGACGAAATCTACTGGTCCGGAAACGAGACGCCGGAGGACGGCGAAGGTCTTACAGTGCCCGCTTCCTCCGCTTACTGGGGCTTCAGAAAGGCTCTTGAGCCCTTTTACGAAAGGCTTGTTGGAATGCACACCGGCATCGCTACGGATATCCTGGGGTACTACGTTCTGCTGGTCGCATTCATGGCAGCGATCATTCTGCTTGTGTAGGAGGCCGCCCAATGATCAAACTTGAGAAATATATGGAAGTTTTTCCGAAGTCCCTCTGGGTGACCACCTGCAACTCAGGCTCATGCAACGGATGCGATATTGAAATCGTGGCCACCATAAGCCCCCGGTACGATATCGAAAGACTGGGCATGAAACTGGTGGGTTCTCCCCGCCATGCGGACGTTCTGATCGTTACCGGGCCCGTGACCAAGTTCATGACCAAGAAACTGATCAGGATTTACAACCAGATGCCTGATCCCAAAGCGGTGGTATGCGTGGGGAACTGCGGCGCTTCAGGAGACGTTTTTTACAAGTCATACAATCTCGACGGCCCGGTGGATCGGATAATTCCTGTGGACGTCTATGTTCACGGCTGTCCGCCCAGGCCGGAGGCCATCATCGAAGGAGTCGCCAAGGCAGTTTTAAAGCTTGAAACGCTCAGGGGCGAACCTCAGAAGGTTGGTGAAGGTCAATAATGAACTTTTTTAAAAAACCCGCTGATAATGCCAGGACCCCAAAAAGTCCGGAAGAGGTGGCGGCCCGCCTGAGGGAAGTTTTCGGCGATGAATCCGTCCTCGAAATCCGAGACCGCAGAGCAGGCAAAGGAGATGAGGTAGGCAACCGCGATATCTGGGCAAAAGTGGAACGGGAACGGTTTCTAGAATTTATGGATACTCTGGCCGAGTTTGACTTTCCCCAGTTTCACATCATTTCGGGAAACGACGATGGAGACGTGGTCACCCTCCACTATCTGGTTACCCTCTTCCAGGTAGCCGGCAGGGGAAACCGCATCGGCGTATCAGTTGCTGTGGAGGTTGACAAGAAAGACCTGGTCATGCCTTCCCTGTTCTCCCGCATTCCGGGAGTGGAGTACAGTGAAAGAGAAACCCGGGAGATGTTCGGGGTTGACTTTGACGGCCTGCCTAATAAGGCGCTGGTCTTTCTTCCCGAGGAGTGGGACGAGTCCGTCAAACCGTGGCGCAGGGATGAGGCCGGGCCCTCTGCGGACGATGTGCGGGAGCTTTCCTAGGAGGAGCGTTAAATGGAGAAAAAATACAAGGTACCTATAGGTCCGGTCCATGTCGGGCTTAAAGAGCCCATTACCGCCTGGCTGGACCTGGAGGGAGAAAAAATAGTGGGGGCTACCGTTCGCCCCGGCGCTATCCACCGCGGAATAGAGTACATGGCAAGGGATCGCAACCCCATCCAGGTCATCTACCTGTCCGAGCGCATCTGCGGGATCTGCTCCTTTGCCCACGTGGTAACTTTCCTGAGGGCTGTGGAGGACGCGGCTTCAATTCCGGTGCCGCCGAGGGCCCGGTATATAAGGTCCCTCGTGCTTGAGCTGGAACGGCTTCACTCTCATATGCTCTGGGCGGGGGTGGCGTGCTACACCATCGGCTTTGATTCGGCCTTCCACCTGGGAATGGTCCTCAGGGAAAAGGTAATGGATGTGCTGGAGGTGCTTTCAGGCAACAGGGTGAACTACGGCGTCGCCACAGTGGGCGGCGTTCGCTGGAACTTTACTCCCGAGCTGGCCAAAGCCGTCAGGGAAATGGTCAGGTACTATAAGCAGGAGTTTTCCCCCTTCTACGACGTGGTGACGGCGGATCACATCGTCAAGGCCCGTCTGAGAAACGTGGGCGTGCTCACCTATGAAGAAGCGCTCAGGTACTCCGCCGTAGGTCCGACCGCAAGGGCCAGCGGCGTAAGGTGCGATCTCAGGGAGAGCTCTCCCTACGAAGCCTACGGAGATATTGGCGTGAGAGCGGTAGTTCCCCAGGACTACTACGGGGAAGTCTACGGAGACGTCTTTGACCGCTTCCTCGTCAGAGTTCATGAGGTCTATCAGTCTCTGGACATAATCGAAAAGATCATGGAAGGCCTCCCCGAGGGGGATATAGCCTGGGAGAAGAACCTAAATAAGGTCCTGGCCTATCTTAAAAAGGCAGAGGGCACAGGCATGGCCTCCATTGAAGCGCCCAGGGGAGACGACACTCACGTAGTGCACCTCAAAGGCGGGGATGAAAATGTCACCTGGTGGAAGGTCAGAGCGCCCACTTACGCCAACGCCGTTTCGTGGCCTCTCATGTTCAGGAACAACGAACTTGCCGACGCCCCTCTCATTATCAACAGCATCGACCCCTGCATCTCCTGTATGGAGCGCATGCTGACGACCGACAGCTCCACCGGCGCCCAGAAAGTGGTAACCCGGGCGGAGCTGCTCGACAAGTGCAGGGAAAAAACAAGGAGGCTGATGCAAAGTGCTGGTCGTTAGCCTTATTATGCGCTTTATCGCGGGCGCGGCCCTGATGCTCCTGGTCGCGGTTCTGGCCTTTCTTTTTGAAGGAGTGGACAGAATCGTCAGCGCCAGAATTCAGCGAAGACTGGGCCCCCCGGTTCTGCAGCCCTTTTTGGATCTTATTAAGCTGCTGGGCAAGGAGAATATAGTCCCCCGCAGGGCGGTAGCCTGGGCTTTCAACGGCGCCCCCTGGGTGGCGGCTGCCACCATGCTTATGGTCTTCCTCTACATTCCCATGGGAACTCTGCCTCCCGTCCTAGGCGCTGAGGGCGACCTGATCCTGATTATCTACCTTCTGGGCCTGTCGGGAGTAGCCATGGCCATAGGCGGCTTCGCCAGCGGCAACCCCATAGCAAACGTGGGCGCCCAGCGGGAGATGGTGCTTATGATGAGCTATGAGCTGCCTCTTGCGGTGGTGGTAAGCACACTGGCCTATATCGCCTACCGCACCGGAATGCCGGGCGAACCCTTCAGCCTGGAGACTTTCTCCGGCATGTCCGTATGGGGCGTTATGGACAATGTGGGCTTCCTGGGCGTGCTATGCCTTTTCCTTGCCCTGATTCTGGTCGTTCCGGGCGAGACGGGCAAGGGGCCAATGGATATTCCCGAGGCAAAGACCGAAATTCTTGAGGGGCTCATCATCGAATACTCCGGCACGAACCTGGCCATGTTCAAGATCACCTTCGCCCTCAGATCCACGGCCATGGCGGCGGTCATCACCGCCCTCTTCCTGCCATGGTCTCTGGGCTCCTTCCTGGGACTGGGGAGCATCTTCCTCTACGTCTTCGACTTCCTTTGGTTCTGGGTGAAGGTCTTCGCGGTTCAGATAGTGTTTGTAACATTCATGCGCACAGCCTTCGGAAGGTTCAAGATCTGGCAGGCGGCGGAGTTCTACCTGGTCAAGGTCGCGGGGCTTTCCATAGCGGGCATGATTCTTGCCTCGCTGAGCCTTGCGCTCTAAGAAAGGGGGCAGCCAAAAATGTTGAATAAAATGGCGCTCTTGCTGCTTAAACAGGCCAGGGAAAAGATGTTTACCAACCCTTTCCCCGTAAAGGCCATGCCCGACTCTCTGACGGATGCCCTGAAGGCTGCCGAGGAGGGGGAAATAGAACTTAACCCTCCAGTGGAGATAACCGAAAGATTCAGGGGGAAGGTCGACTACGACAGGCTTACCTGCATAGGGTGCAGACTTTGCATCAAGGTATGTCCTGCCAACGCCATCGAGTATCTTCCGGATGACAAGAAGATCCAGATCCATAACGACCGCTGCTGCTTCTGTTCCCAGTGCACCGAGATCTGCCCGGTGAAGTGCCTGAGAATGTCCTCGGACTTTTTGATCTCGTCCTACGACAGGAAGGCCCATATCACCACCGATTCAGGGAACTTCGCGGCGAAAAAAGAAGCTTAGCGGATAGACAGACAAGACAAGAAGGGCGGACCGGATTTTACCCGGCCGCCCCTCTTTCATGCGTTCCCGGAAACTTTAGCCGGCGAAACCGTAGTGCAAAAGCCTTCGGCCTGTCTCCTCCCTGCCTAACTGTTCGGCAACTTCAAAAACTCCCGGACTTACCTTCATGCCCGTGAGGGCCATCCGTAGAGGCATGGCCAGATCTCTCATTTTCACGGAGTTTTCCTCGCTCCAGCTTCTTGCGAACTCCTCCATGGCGGGGGCCTTCCACTCCGGTAAGCTCAGAAGCTTCCCGTTAAAGCGCTTCAGCGTTTCTCTCCGGGCTTCGTCGATGTCCGAGCCGTCGTACCGCGCCTTTACCGGCTCGAAGGAGACAAAGTAGTCCGAGTAGCCGGCGGCCTCCCTTGCGGTCTTTCCTCTGCCTTCAAGCACCACCAGGCACCGGGCCAGGTACTCTCTGTCGAGGCTGTCCACCGGGAGCCCCATCTCCCTCCAGAAAGGTTCAACAAGTTCAAGCCTGGTCATGGGGTCCAGGAGTTTGAGATGCTCCTGGTTTATGTGGTCGAGCTTATCCATATCGAATACGGCGGCTCTCCGGATAACCCTGGAGAGTTCGAAAAGGGAGACGGCCTCCTCCCTGCTGAATATTTCCTTATTGTCGCCCGCGGACCATCCAAGTAGGGCAAGAAAGTTGAACACTGAGTCGGGCATATAGCCCATATCCCGAAATTCGTAGACGCTGGTAGCGCCATGCCGTTTGGACAGTTTTTTCTTGTCCTTCCCGAGGATCATGGGGAGGTGGCCGAAGACGGGATACTCCCACCCCAGAGCGTCAAACAGAAGAAGCTGCTTCGGCGTGTTGGATATGTGATCCTCCCCGCGGATTACGTGGGTGATGGCCATACAATGATCATCAATTACCACCGCATAGTTGTAAGTAGGCATTCCGTCGCTTTTTATGAGGACCGTATCCTTCAGGGTGTCGCTCATTACCTCAATCCGCCCGTAGACCGCGTCGTCGAAGACGAGGGGGACTCCCGGAGGCGTTCTGAAGATCACGGCCGGCCCCTCTCTGTAGGCCTTTCCTTCATCCACCAGCTGTTCCGCATATTTATGGTAAAGGTCGAGCCTTTCCGACTGGCGGTAGGGGCCGTAGTCACCACCTGTATCGGGCCCTTCGTCCCAGTCAAGGCCGAGCCACCGCATCCCGGACATGATGGTGTCCTCGTATTCCTGGGTGGAGCGCTCCCTGTCGGTGTCCTCAATTCTCAGGATGAATCTGCCTCCGTTATGGCGGGCCCACAGCCAGTTGAAAAGGGCGGTGTGGCCGCCTCCAACGTGGAGCGCTCCCGTGGGGCTCGGGGCGAATCTTACTCTTACAGTTTTTGTCATATGTCTTCCTCCCTGAAGCCGCAACTTCAAAATCGTTCTGTGCATGAAACCGGACAATGAGTTATTATAACCCAGTCGGCGCAAAGCATGAAAAGAAAAGGATGTGATCCCCATGAAGGGGAAAAAATTGCTCCTCGTGGACGGACATGGCCTGGCCTTCAGGGCCTTCTACGCCCTGCCGGAACTGACCGCTCCCGACGGAACCCCTACGAACGCCGTGGTGGGATTTTTTAATATGCTGCAAAAAGCCCTTGAGGACTGGACGCCCGATATGTGCGCGGTGATTTTCGACGCCCCCGGTCCTACTTTTCGTCATGAAGCTTACGAGGATTATAAAGCGGGCCGAAAACCTACTCCCCCCGAACTTAAGATTCAGGTGCCGATTATTTCGGAGCTTCTGGGCCTTATGGGCGTCCCCGTGGTGATGAGAGAAGGCGTGGAGGCCGACGACGTTCTTGCCTCCTTCGGCTGCTCCGCTGCGAAGGAGAAGCTTGAGACTTTGATACTCTCGTCGGACAAGGATATATTACAGATTCTGGGTCCCGGAATTTCCGTCCTTAGGCCGGGAAGGGGAGTCAGCTCCTTTGCCCTGCTGGACGACGGCAGCTTCCGGGAGGAATACGGCTTTCCCCCCGCAGTCATGACGGACTATCTGGCTCTCCTCGGCGACGCGGCGGATAACGTGCCCGGCGTACCGGGAGTCGGCGACAAGACGGCAAAAAAACTTCTCGCCGAGTACGGAAGCCTCGACGGGATATACGAAGGACTTGAGTCCATGAAGCCGGCCCTCAGGAAAAAAATGGAAGAGAACAAGGAGCAGGCCTACAGAAGCAAAGAGCTGGTAACCCTTCTCTGCGAGAGGGAAGAAAACCTTGCGGATCTTGCCCCCGGCGAAGGGCAGAGGGAGGAATTCCTCTCAAGGTGCAAAGGGTTGGGGCTTCACAAGCTTGCGGAAAAGATGGCGCCCGAACAAAAGGGCGGGGAAGGCCGTTCTCAGGGGCGGGTTCTGGATGAGCCCATTAGCTTTTTCGTGTTTTTGCCGGAAATTGGGGGAAAATACCCCATGGGACTTACCCTTGAAAGCTTCTGCCTTACCGGCCCATCAGGAACTGTAACCGGGACTTCACCCGGGGAGGCCGCCCGAGCACTGACTTCCGCTGACGGGGAAAAAATCCTTTTTCCTGACTTTAAGGCCGCCGCCGCCTGCATGGGAAGCTCTTTTCTTCCCCCAGCCCGGGTGATGGATTTTAAAACGGCTCACTATCTGCTCCATCCCGACGGAGGAACTCACAACCCGCAGGAGGTTCTGCCGGGGTACGAGGCCCTTTCCCCTGAGGAGAGGGGGCGGCTTCTGTCGGCCGGATATAAAGACCTTGCTGCCAAGATAGCTGCCCATGACCGTCTGGGACCCCTGATGGAGGAGACGGATATCCCCCTGATTCCTGTTCTGGTTGATATGGAGAAAAACGGCATCGGGTGCCATATCAGCGAACTGCAAACCCTTGCCTCAGACCTGTCAGAGAGGCTGGCCGGCATCGAAGAGGAGATAGCCCTCCGGGGAGGGGAGAGGATAAATCTTAATTCTCCTAAGCAGGTAGCCTGGCTTCTCTTTGAAAAGCTCGGACTTCCGGCGGGAAAGAAAACTAAAACAGGCTACTCCACGGATATTTCCGTTCTTGAGGGGCTGTCGGCCATGGGCGCCCCTTTTGACGATGTGCCTAACCTCCTTATTGAATACCGGGAGCTGGCAAAGATGCTCTCGGGGTTTGTCCATCCTCTGGAAAAATCCGCGTCTGAGGGAGAGGGGACAATTCACGGAGTGTTCGAGCCTGCGGTCACCGGAACCGGAAGGCTCAGCAGCAGGGATCCCAACCTGCAGAACCTCCCCTCCTACGGCGAGTGGTCGGTCCGGATAAAAGAGTGCCTTCTTCCCGCGTCTGAGGGAAATATCTTTGTATCTGCGGACTACTCCCAGATAGAGCTCAGGGTGCTTGCCCATTTATGCGGCGATAAAAGGCTGCTGGACGCCTTCGCCCAAGGCAGGGACATCCACAGGGAGACGGCCTCCTGGGTTTTTTCCACCGATCCCTCTCTGGTGACCCAGGAGCTGAGGCGGGTGGCGAAGATGATAAACTTCGGCCTTCTCTACGGCATGAGCTCCTTTGGCCTGGCCCAGAGACTGGGCATTGGCCGTCCCGAGGCCTCCGACATAATCAAACGCTACTTCCAAGCCCTGCCGGGGGTTAAAGAGTATCTTGAAAAAAGCTACGACGACGCCAAAAAGAGAGGCTTCGCCGAAACCCTCTCGGGCAGAATCCGGCCCCTGGAGGAAGTGGCGGTAAGCCCCAGGGACAGGGACGCCCTCAGAAGAGTGGCGGTAAACACGCCCATCCAGGGCACTGCCGCCGATATAGCCAGAAAAGCCATGGTCAATTTCGCCGCCGCCTTCCCGTCTTCGGGCAGCGTAAGGCTGGTCCTTCAGGTGCACGACTCCCTGGTCTGCGAGTGTCCCGCCGGGGAGGCGGAAGAAGTCAGGCAGTCTCTGGAAAAAATAATGGAAGGGGCGGCGGTTCTGTCGACACCTCTGAAAGTCGAGTCAAAAACGGGGCGGAGTCTGGCGGAAGTCTGATGATAAATTTAGTTCTCCCTATGGTAAAATACCCCATTGGAATTGTGAATAACCGAAAAAGAGAGGAAGATGTCCCTTGTTGATGAGAACCCTGAGATCCCAGGTACGATGGATAATGATAGCCATCGTAATCCTGTTTGTGCTCTCCATCTTTGGAATGTACGGCTTCGACGGACCCCGCAGAACCCCCTCCGCCGGTGAAGATTACGTGGTGGCGGAGATAGACGGCAGGTCCGTAATGCGCTCCACCCTGGAGGAGCAGCTCAGAGGCTACGTGGAGAGGGCCAATATAAAGGACATAACCTCGGCGGATATCCCCTACCTGTATCAGGCGGCTCTGGGAAACATCGCCCTCTATTCCCGCCTTACAAAGGAGGCGGCCGAATCGGGGCTTAAAGCCACGGAAGAAGAGATAAACGAAGCTGTAAAGGAAGTCAGCGAGCAGTTCCCCACCAAAGAGGCCTTCATGCAGTACCTTGACAGGTCGGGCATAAAAATGAGCGCCTTCAGGGACAATCTGGCCAGGGAAGTTGTCCAGAGGAAGCTGATGGAAAAATCCATGGGCAGCCTGGTCGTGAGCGATGAGGAAGTAAAGGCTTTCTACGAACAGCTCAAGCCCCTCTTCTTCCACTCTCCCTCGGGATGGTCCATGGACTTTGTCCGCGTTAAGACCGCGGAAGACGCGGAAAAAATAAGAACGCTTCTCACCGGAGGCAAAGACTGGAACGACGCTCTCTCGGCAGTAGCCTCCGGCGACGTTATAGATAAAACACCGGATACGGGCCCCATCTTCTTTCCTGAGACCGGCTTCAAGGACTCCATGGCAGTTATGACATATTTGCTGGAGGGCGAAGTAAGCCCCGTCATGCAGATCGCGAGCGACGACGTCATGATAGCCGTAAAGAGGGGCAAAGTGGAGGAGAAGACAACCCCCTTCGAAGAGGTAAGCGGCGACGTTAAGGCTATCCTGACGGAAGAGAAGGCCAGACAGGCTCAGTCGGACTTCTTCAAGGGCCTGCAGGAGAGGGCCGTGGTGGTCATTCACGACGAATCCCTCTTCCCCAGGGCCGAGGCCGGGGGCGGATCGTCCGGTGAAAGCGGCAGCGAGGCCGGCAGCAGAACCGTTTCGGGGGATGAAGGGGACAAAAAGTAAGCTGACAGACAATTTTACCGCTATTGACATAACAAGGGGCCCTTAATAGAATAGACCCTGCGGTTGCGGTGGGTTGGCCGAGCCGGCTGAAGGCACTCGCCTGCTAAGCGAGTAGGGGGGCTAAAACCTCTCTCGAGGGTTCGAATCCCTCACCCACCGCCATTTTTAAACAGGCGCCGGTAGCTCAGATGGATAGAGCGGCGGTCTACGGAACCGCAGGTCACG
>CAZXOD010000076.1:0-9898 GCA_964642285.1 uncultured Synergistaceae bacterium | reverse complement strand
CCATAGGCCTTACCTTCATCATTATCGCCGCTATTCTTGAGTCGTGGTTCTTCGCGTTTGCCATCATGCTTACGGTGCCCCTGTCCACTCTCGGGGTAATCCCCTCCATGCTCATGTCGGGGACGTCCATTTCCATGTTTGCCCTCATCGGCCTCATCATGCTTGTGGGGCTGGTGGTAAACAACGCTATAGTGGTAATAGACTATGCTGAAACTCTGAGGACCGAAGAGGGGATGCACCCGTCGGAGGCCATAGGACAGGCCTGCGCCGTCCGGCTCCGGATGCTCTTCATGGCCATCGCCGCGGCGGTTATCTCCATGGTTCCCCTGGCCCTGGGTACAGGCCAGGGCGGCGCCCTGCGGCAGCCCATAGCCTTTGTGGCCATCGGCGGCCTTATCGCGGGAGGGATCATTGCGCTGCTGGTAGTGCCCGCCGTTTACAAGGTTTACTGGAATTTCAGAATCAGGCTGGCCGCCAGAAGGGACAGAAAAAAGGCGGCCCTTCAGGCCGAGGCGTAAAGAACTGGTCCTTGGAAGGCAGCCAGGGGCATGTCGCCTAAGAGAAGAAAAACTGACGCCCCCTCATTGCGAGGGGGCGCTAATTTTTAGTCCACAAAGACGATAAAATACACCTCTGTCGCCCGGCCTTCCGAGAAGGTCACCCGCAGATCCGTATAGCCCGCTTCGTCTCCCCATAGCAGGGCGTCCCCGTCCTTCTCGTGAGGGGGACCTGCCTCCAGAATTACGTCCCTCAGGGTTGCCCCCAGGCGGATGGAGGCGCCGAGGGCATGCCCTTCCGTCGTTATCTTTGCCCTTATAAGCCCGCCGTTGCCGGTATTGGTGGCAAAAAAGCCAAGCTCTAGGCCCGGGTATGAGAGGTCGGACCAGGTCACCCTGTCGGTGGGGTTGTGTATCCCCTGCTCTTCCTTTTCGGTCATGGAGTCGGGTTTGCCGAGTCGTTTTATTGCCTCTTCGGGGGAGGCGCCGAACCATTCGTCAGAGTCCTTAATAAATTCGCCGAAGTTCTCGGCCATAATATCTAACGTCTCCCCATCCCGGTTTTCAGGGTCCAGGAGGGTGACAAACTGGCCGTAGACCCAGCCCTCCACCACAGGGCCTCTGGGCCAGAATTTTCTGGATACCACCAGATACCAGGGGTAAGGGTCCGCTCCCTGTCTCTTTTCGATCGCCGTTCCTATCTCTCCGCCGGAGAACCGTCCAATCGCCTTTGCCCCCGTGGAGGCATCCTCCCGTATGTTTACCGATTTTCCCGATATTCGTACGGCTGAAGGCACATCGTTGGCCAGAGCCGGGGCCGGCAGAAAAAAGAGCGAGAGCATGAGAAATAACATTTTAAACTTATTCAAGGTCGGCCACCCCTTTCAGACTGATATCAGAATAATATCATGTTTTAATCGGGAATGAAAAGAAGTCCGGCCCGCGCGTCCCAGTGAATTCAGATATAATAGGGCAAATCTGCGACCAGAAAAAAGAGGAGGCACTGTCATGAGAAATAGAGGAATTGGCGTACTGGCAGCGGTCATTGTTTTGGGGGCGCTTCTTGCCTTCGGAGGGGTGGCCTTTGCGGAGAAGCCCTACTCCCCCAAGGCCGGCGATCCGGTGAGGGAAGCGGTTATGGACGGACTTAGGGAGTGGGTAAAGGAAACGCTTGACGTTGAGGTTGTATTTGTGGTGGACCATCTGATTGTAGCCGACGGATGGGCGTGGACGGAGACCAAACCCCAGTCGAAGGACGGCAAAAATAAGTACGAGGGCGTCATGGCTCTGCTGACCAAAACCAGAAAGGGCTGGCAGGTAGTGCACGTCCCCTCCCTTGAGGAGGACGATCCTCCTGTGGACGACGATTATTTTGAGGGACTTCTTGAAGAAATGCCTGAGATCCCCAGAGGCATTTTCCCCTGGGGAGGAAAGACGGCGGGGAAGCTTCCTGCGACGCCCGCCAAAGCTCCTGCCGCCAAACCCGTCGGGGAGAAGCCCTATACCCCCAAGCCGGGCAACCCGGTGAGAAAGGCCGTCATGGACGGGCTCAGGGTGTGGGTTAAGGATAATTTTGCTATTGAAGTCGTCTTTGTGATAGACCACCTGCTCGTGGCCGACGGGTGGGCCTGGACCGATACCAGGCCCCAGTCTTCCGACGGAAAAAATAAGTACGGGAGGGTGGCGGCCCTGCTGGAGAAGAAGGGCGGCAGCTGGCATGTAGCGCAAGCTCCCTCCATGAAGAAAGGGGACCCTCCCGTGGACGACAATTATTTTGAGGGCCTGATTAAGGAAACCCCCGGGATTCCCAGGGGCATCTTCCCCTGGGGCGGAAAAAAGACCAAGTAGCTAGGCAAAGATCGACTTGGGAATCATGCCGTGAATTCCCTTGTCGCCGTCCACCACCTGGGTAACGTGGAAATCGACGCTCAGACTGCACAGGGAGTAAGCCTCTTCCCGGGTCAGTTTCTTTTCCCTCATAAGGAAGGCTATGCTCTCCCTGATAGCTATCTTCATGGCTTCGTCAAGGTCTTTATGGAAGCCCATGGTTATCCAGTGAGTGGGGGATTCTGCCATGGGGTAGGTCAGCTTCATGTCCTTCCGGACCACGAACTTAAGTTCCGCCTCCTCGAAATAAGTTTCGGCGGCGGCTATGCTGACCTCCCCGTCGCCTTGGACGGCGTGGGCGTCGGCGGCCATGAAAAGGGCGCCGGGGACGTTTACCGGGACATAAAGAGTTGTGCCCGCTACCAGCTCCTTGTTGTCCATGTTTCCGGCAAAATAGCCCGGAACGGCGGGGGGAAGCACCTCGCCGGGCCTGGGGGCCACTACCATGGTTCCCAGAAAGGGCCGGGTGGGGATGGTAATGCCGGGGGCAAATTCAAAGGACTTTCTGTCTTCTGACAGGTAGATCCCCTTCAGCCAGCCCTTATCGAAGCCCTCGGGCAGGCCGCCTATGCCCAGGGGGTCGGGGTAGATGTGGGTTACGGCGTGCTTGCCGGGTACAAGGCGCTTTACCTGTACCTCAAGCACGTCCCCTGGCTCCGCCCCGTTTATGTGGAAGGGGCCGGTGAAGGCGTAGGTCCCCAGGCCCTTTTCGATCATGCCGCCCCGCACGGCGAACATCTCGTCGAAGGTCATCTCGGGCGAAAGTTTCCCGCCCAGAAGCATAAGAGTGTTGAAAACCACTGTATCTCCGTCGTCGATAGTAAGCGCCGGGGGAATGTCCGCCCTGAGCATTCCGTTGTAGGCCTCTTCTTCAGAAATGAAAAAGGAATGGGTTCGGGCGAAAGCCCTCCCGGGAGCCAGGAAAAGAATCGCAAGCGCGCAAAGGATAAGCAGCGCAACAACCATTTAAAACACCTCCGGATTAAAATTCATTCTTGAGAGAGTATAGCAGTATAGAGCCGATTCATCACGATAAAATACGGGCGGCGGCAGGGCAAAACCTTATAATGAGCCGACGCTGTCTCTTTTATGAATGCAAAACATAGTATAATATGAACCTGCGGACAAATTTTCCAAAACTCTGTCCGGGAGGTTTTTATGGACTTTCTGATGTCTTTTACCGGCCTTGACCTGCCCGGCTGGGCCTGGATCATTGTCCTTACGTCGGGGGCGGGGATAGGCATTGCCAAGACCGCCGTCCCCGGAAGCGGAATACTGGTGGTGGCCCTTATGGCCATGGCACTGCCCTCCCGGATGTCGGTAGGCGTCCTTCTTCCCCTGCTGCTCGTCGGAGATCTGTTCGCGCTGGGAAAATTTTGGCGGTATACGGACAGAAAACTGCTGCTCTCCCTCATCCCTTTTGCCCTCGCGGGACTCGGGGCGGGCTTTTTCATCCTCCGCCATGTGAGCGACGAGGCCCTGAAGCCCATGATAGGGGCAGTGATTCTTTCCCTTCTGGCAGTCCGCCAGGTCTCCGAATACTACAAAAAGAAGAGTATGGCGGAGGGTCGGGAGAAGACCGGAGGCAGAAACCCCTTTCTTATGGGGCTGTTCGGCTTTTTTGCAGGCTTTGGAACGGGCATGGCAAATTCTTCCGGCCCCATCGTGAGCCTTTATTTTTTAATCCTGGGACTGCCCAAGCTGCCCTTCATGGCCACTACCACCTGGTTCTTTTTTATCATGAACATGCTGAAAGTCCCCATGTATATCAACCTGGGGATTATAAACCTTCAGAGTTTAAAGATAGGCCTTCTCTCCCTTCCCTCCGTCGCCGGAGGCGCCCTCCTTGGCTTTTGGATAGTGGCAAGAATTTCCCAGCGTCGGTTTAATCAGGTGGTCATCGCCCTAGCCTTCGCTGCGGCAATTCACCTTGTTGTGTGACGTCATCTCCCTAAAGGGGTGTCATCATATCCTGAGCTGTGTCAAACACCCCTTCTTTCCATAATTCGAAAATCACGTATAATAGGGACAGTTATGGAATACAAAGGCATCATAAATCAAATGGAGGTGTCAGTATGACAGAATTGGGCAAGACTCAGGAAAAATCCAGGGGAGAGGCTTTAAGCATCCTTCTTGGAGCGGCGTTTCTCATGGCCACGTCGGCCATAGGACCGGGGTTCCTCACCCAGACCATCTCTTTCACCAACGAACTCAAGGCTACTTTCTCCTTCGCAATTCTGCTTTCAATCCTTATTGATATTGTGGTGCAGCTGAATATCTGGCGCATTCTCGGCGTTTCGGGCATGAGGGCACAGGACGTGGCCAATAAAGTTCTGCCCGGACTCGGCTATTTCCTGGCCTTCGCGGTGGCCCTAGGCGGCCTGGCCTTCAACATAGGCAACGTGGGCGGTGCGGCGCTGGGATTCGAGGTGCTTTTCGGCACGTCCCGGATGGTGGGCGCCTCCATAAGCGCAGCGGTGGCCATCACTATCTTCCTGTGGAAGGACCTTGGCAGGGCCATGGACAAGTTCGCCCAGATCCTGGGATTTGTTATGATTGCCCTCGTCTTCTACGTGGTCTTCGTAACCAAACCTCCCGTAATGGAGACTGTGACGGAGATGGTAAAGCCCTTCAGCAGCCTTGAACTTCTCAAGGAGTACAAGTGGCTTGTGGTTCTTACCCTGGTGGGCGGAACGGTGGGCGGCTACATCACCTTTGCCGGCGCCCACAGAATCATCGACGGCGGCATCACGGGCAAGGAACACCTTGGCCAGATCAGCAAGGGCGCCGTCAACGGAATAGCCATTACCGGCGTAATGCGCTACCTCCTCTTCCTCGCCTTCCTGGGAGTTGTCCTTATGGGCGTAGAGATCGACATGAAAAACCCCGTGGCCTCGGCCTTCCAGCACGGCGCCGGCGAACTGGGCTTCCGCTTCGCGGGAGTGGTGCTGTGGGCTGCAGCCGTTACCTCGGTTGTGGGCGCGGCCTACACCTCCGTATCCTTCCTGAGGACTCTCTTCTCTTTTGTTGAAAACTATTACCGTTTCTGGATCATCGGGTTCATAGTGGTCTCCACCATGATCCTTACTATCGTAGGCCAGCCCGTTAAGCTCCTCATCGTGGCGGGCTCCCTCAACGGCCTGATCCTGCCTCTCTCCCTGGGATGCGTTCTGCTGGCGGCGTATAAAAAAGAAGTCGTCCAGGACTATGTCCACCCCATGTGGATGACCGCCCTGGGATGGGTAATCGTCGTCTTCACAGCCTGGATGGGCTACAACTCCTTCACCGGAATACTGAAGCTGTTCCAGTAGGCACGCGCTGAAACAGCGGCGCAGGGAGGTGCTTTAGTGCAGGAAAAAAAATATCCGAGAATCCTGACGGCGGGCGACGGCTGCGTTGTAATAGAATTCGGAGACGTCATCGACATGGGGATAAACTCCCGGGTCGCCGCTCTGAGCGCCGCCGTCAGGGCGCTCTCAATGAAGGGCATAAGGGACACGGTCCCTACCTACCGGTCCCTGGCGGTCTACTTTGACCCCGAATTGACGGAGCCCGACGAGCTTTACGCAAAACTTGAGAAGATGGCCGCGAGCGAGGAAACCGGAAGCGCGGGAACAGTCAGAAGAATCATGGTGGCGCCCACCCTCTACGGCGGTGAGCACGGCCCTGATCTTGCGGCCGTGGCGGCTCATACAAAGCTGTCCGAGGACGAGGTAGTAAAGCGCCACAGCGGCAACGACTGCTACTGCTACATGCTGGGCTTCACCCCCGGTTTCCCCTACCTGGGAGGCATGGACGAGAGCCTTGCCACTCCAAGGCTTAAAAATCCCAGGGAGCGCATAATCGGAGGTTCGGTGGGGATAGCGGGGAAGCAGACCGGCATCTACTCTATCGACAGCCCCGGAGGGTGGCAGCTCATTGGCCGTACCCCCATGCGCATCTTTGACGCCCAGAGAAACCCGCCGATCTTCCTCCAGGCGGGGATGTGGGTTCGGTTCAGGGCCATTGAAAAGGACGAGTACGACGAAATCGCCGCCGCATCGGCGGCTGGAACTTACCGTCCGGAAATTATCGAAGAAGGAGGGGAGTCCAGATGAGCAGGCTTGTTCTGATCTGCGATTCCCCGGGAATGCTCACCACGGTCCAGGACGGGGGACGATGGGGGCACCAGGGAGAGGGAATGCCCGTGGCGGGCGCTATGGACCTCCAGTCCATGAGGATAGCCAACGTCCTTGCCGGCAACGGGGAGAACGATTCGTGCCTTGAAATTTCCCTCCTGGGCCCCAGGCTGACTGTGGCGGGGGGAGAGGGAGTGGCGGCCGTGGCGGGCGCCGACCTCGGATTTCAGATTAACGGCGCCGATGCTCCCCTGTGGACCGCCCTGGCTGTAAAAGAGGGGGACGTCTTGTCCTTCAGCGGCCCCAGGTCGGGCTGCAGGGCCTATCTTGCCTTCTCGGGCGGAATTTCCGTGCCTCTGGTCATGGAGAGCCGGGCCACCTATACCAGAGCCGGAGTGGGCGGGCTTGAGGGCAGGGCCCTTAAAAAGGGAGACAGGCTGGAATGCGGCGAACCTCCCCTTCTATGGAAGAAGTGCGAAGGCTTGGTATGTCCCGCCGAACTCCGTTCGGTCTACGATTTTAATGCTCCCCTGAGGACCATTTCTGGTCCCCAGGAGGATCTTTTTACTGAGGAAGGCCTCAAGACCTTTTACAGCTCCGAATATGTCATCTCCAACAGCGCCGACAGGATGGGCTACAGAATGGACGGCCCCCTGGTGGAACACGTTGGAGCGGCGGATATAATATCCGACGCCATCCCTCTGGGAGCGGTGCAGGTCCCCGGCCACGGCCAGCCTATAGTGATGCTCGCCGACAGACAGACTACCGGAGGCTACACCAAGATTGCCGTGGTCTGTTCGGCTGACGTGGCGGCCCTGGCCCAGCGCCTTCCGGGGCAGAAGGTCCGGTTTGAAAGGATAGCCCTTAAAGACGCCGTCGCCCTTGTTCGGGAGGAAAAACGCAAAAGGGACGAGCTTTTGCAGGTTAGAGCCGCCTACCGCTCCACATCCCGGGAAAAAGCCCCGGAGGTCGTTCCTGTTTCCGGTCCGGTCCGGGGAGAAGCTATTATGCGGGTGGACGGTGTGGAACACAAAATCTCTTGGGAAGAGATTCAGGAGGTGGAATAATGCACATAATCGACCTTAACAGCGACCTCGGCGAAAGCTACGGCCAGTGGAAGATGGGCATGGACGCCGAGGTCATGGAGAGCGTATGCTCAGCTAACGTGGCCTGCGGCTTTCACGCCGGAGACGCCCTTGTTATGATCAAGACCGTAAAAGCTGCCAAGGCGGCGGGAGTCGCAGTAGGCGCCCATCCCGGCCACCCTGACATCCAGGGCTTCGGCCGTCGGAATATGGCTTGCACGCCCGAGGAAGTATATGCCTTCACCCTCTACCAGATAGGCGCCCTTCAGGCTATCGCCGGGGCCCAGGGAGTTAAGCTCGAGCACGTGAAGGCCCACGGGGCCCTCTACAACCAGGCCGCCAAGGATCTTGAAATGGCAAAGGCCATCGCACGGGCCACCAAAGACGCCGGAGGAGACCTGATTCTGCTCGGCCTGGCCAACTCGCTCTTCGAGCAGGCGGCGGCTGAAGTTGGCGTAACCTATGCGGCGGAGGCCTTTGCCGACAGAGGCTACATGAACGACGGCTCCCTGGTTCCCCGCAGCATGCCCGGCGCCTTCGTCCACGACCCCAAAGAAGCCGGAGAGCGCATGGTTCGCCTCGTTAAGGAAGGAGTAGTGCGGTCTGCGGAGGGCAAAGACATTCATCTGAAAGCCCACTCCATCTGCCTCCACGGAGATAACCCCGCGGCGGTGGAAATGGCCCGGTCAATCCGCAAAGCCCTTGAGGACAACGGGGTGCAGATAAAAAAGATCAGGGAGGTGCTTATGGGATGAAGGCAGCTGATTTCGCCCATACATCGCCGAAAGAAGTCCGGCAGATGATCCGCGAGGGAAAGTGGGATCTGCCCACCCCCGGCATGTGCAAGGGCCACGTCCAGGGAAACCTGGTGATCCTGCCGAAGGATCTGGCCTATGACTTTCTTGTGTTCGCCCAGAGAAACCCCAAACCCTGCCCCATCCTTGACGTAACCGAGCCGGGTGACCCCGAGCCGAAGATCGTTGCTCCCGGGGCCGACCTGACCACCGATATTCCCAGGTACCGGGTATGGGTAGACGGCGAGTGCGTCGATGAGCCGACGGACGTTAAAAAATACTGGAGGGACGACCTGGTGGGCTTCCTGCTGGGCTGCTCCTTCTCCTTCGAGGGAGCCCTTCTTGAGGCGGGAATTCCGGTGCGGCACATCGAGCAGAACCGAAACGTCCCCATGTATATTACCAACATACCCACCACCCCCGCGGGCGCCCTTAAGGGTCCGGTGGTGGTGAGCATGAGGCCTATTCCAGCGGCCCAGGTACCCAGAGCGGTGCTCTGTACCGGCCGTTTCCCCGCAGTTCACGGGGCTCCCATCCACATAGGCGATCCTGCCCTCATCGGAATTAAGGACATCAACAAACCCGATCTTGGCGATGCCGTGGATATCAATCCCGGGGAGATTCCCGTATTCTGGGCCTGCGGCTGCACCCCCCAGGCGGCCATCATGGACGTAAAGCCGCCCTTCTGCATCACCCATTCTCCCGGTCACATGTTCGTTGCCGACCCGCTGGACGTGGACTACGCAGTGTTTTAAATCCAGCAGATCAGAAAATACAAGCCCGGAGGCCTTAAGCCTCCGGGCTTGTATTTTAGTTAGGTTTTATGGCTGCCTTTGCAGGCTTTACCACTTAATTATTTCTATTTCCTCATCGTCATCATTTTCAGGTTCCGGCTCATCAAACTGTCCCGGTTCGTCATAATCGGCGTCATGGGCATGTTTACGGGCATCGAGAGTCGACTTGGGAGCTCTCACCTCGGCGTAGGTGGAGGCGTTGTTTATCACGTACCACAGCCCATCCTTCTTCTGCATCCACATGCTCCTGGGGCTGTCGGCGCCGGTGCTGCGGACGAAGAGGTGATAGAAGTCTGACTCCTGCCTCTTCGAGACGAAGTTCAGCTTGAAATTGTCAGGGGACATGGAGTAGCTGTTCTCCGGCGAAGTTCCCGCCGCGAAGCTTCTGAAGATATAGTGGAAGCTCGGGTCCTTCATGCGGTTAACAAAGGTCCTGTAGTTGCTGGACTGTTCCAGGGGCATGGGGAGATACATGGCGTACCGCAGCATCTTTGACGCCTCCGGCCGGGTTTTTTCATTCAGGTAGCAGAAGACGGCCTCAAAATAGAGATGGGCGGCGCCTTCCATGGTCTTGCCCTCGGTCTGGTACCTGGCCTTGAACTCCTGGTAGTCCCTGGGAAGCTTTGCCTCCGCCTCTCCGAAGGATAGGAATAAAGCAGCGGTGATCAGCAGTGCGCAAAGAAAATATTTTCTCATCCTTAATCAACCTCCTCCTTTGAAAAT
>CAZXOD010000075.1:0-10031 GCA_964642285.1 uncultured Synergistaceae bacterium | reverse complement strand
ATGGTCCCCGCCGGGAGGCCAATAGAGGCAAGGCACTTGGCCGCCGTCTCTATGGAGTGGATTACGTCGTTTTTATCGAGTTTTTCGATGGCCTGTTTCAGGGAGAGATGGCGACTGTGGAAGAGGATGCGGAGGTCGTCCACAAGGAACATGGTATAGCTCTTATCCGCCCCGGACATCTCCGCCAGCATCTCCGTGTGCCCTATGTAGGGTTCTCCCGCCGCCCTGAGGGCCTCCTTGTTGATGGGGGTGGTGGCCATTCCCGCCGCGGCGCCCGTCATGCAGAGCTCCACGGCTTTCCGGATATAGGCCACCGACGCCCTTCCTGATAAGGCGGAGATTTCGCCCGGCTCCACTGACTGTCCGTTAGGAATAACGCCAACGTCCAGCAGGGGAAGATTCTTTGGGGAGCCCTCAGCGGCGGAGAAGTCAGGGAAGGCGCAGAACTTCGCTCCCAGCCCCAGCCGCTTGCTTACCTCCTCAAGTACGGACTGGTCGCCCACAAGCAGAGGAACGCCCTTCTCCCATACCTCGGGGTCCATCATGGCCTTCAGGGCTATCTCCGGCCCCACTCCCGCGGGGTCGCCCATGGGGACCGCGATGATCGTACGATTCATTCCCATCAGTTCCTTTCTTTCTTCAGCCACCGGACCGCCCGGAAGATTCCATCCTCTTCGCCTATGAGGCCCCCCTTGGTGACCGCCGGGAGGCCCGCGAACTCGCCGTCGATAATCCTGCCGCCCATGATCAGGGGCTGGATCTCGTCCCGGGGCGCCAGGGAGGAGGTCCCGGAGGCTTCGAAGAATGCCGCGGCTGTGTCGCCGCCAGACAGAAGTATACCGCAGATTTTATCTCCGAGGGAACGAAGGGCTTCCCGGCCCAGGGAGGCCAGGGCAGCTGAAACAGCTCCCTCCGCTCCAGCTATGATCTCCGGTCCCGGCCGCAGGAGGACAAGGTCCTCGTCGCCCCTGAGATTTTCAATAAAAGCCGCCAGTTCGGGCAGGGCATCCTCCGCCCCCATCCCGGGGGAAAGAGTGAAGGTCGCGCACCGCAGCCTTTCTGCTGCCCAGGCGATCTGCCGGGCGGTCTTTGCGGAGGCGCTTCCTATCAGCGCCAGAGCGGCCGGAGACGTTCGGGCCCTGAGTTTACGGCCGGCAAAGGCCGCGGTAAAGGGGCCCGGGTCTACGGGGATGATCTCTACAGCCAGAGACGCTGCTCCCGCCGCAATAGCTTCGATGTCGCCGTCGTCCATGGCGTCTGCCGCAACCACCCTGGCGCCTTCGGCTATAATCCGGGAAAGGGCGTCTCCAATCGCCTCAGGACCCAGCTTCACCGTCTCCATAGAAAGGAGGCGGCAGGAAAATTCTTTCTGGAAGTAGCCCGGCACATAGCTGGACCCTATGGGCCACAGGGCGTCCCGGGCAACCTCGGTTCGTTCCAGAAGAGCGCCGTCCATGAGATGGTAGCCCCCCACGGTGGTCCTTCCCGAGGCGGGGTAGGCTGGAACCACCAGGGCGACGGCCCCGGGCCGTCCGGCCAGGATTACCGAAGTCTCTAGAAGCAGATGCCCCCGCAGGGTGGTGTCAACCCGCTTGCCGATGGCGACGTAAGAGGGGATGGCACGGACCAGCCTCCGGAAGACGGCCTCCGCCTCGGGGGGCGGCAGCCTCCGGGTATCGCAGTTGATCACCAGGGCCTCGCCGCCGGCGGGAGGCGCAATCTCCCCATCGGGGCGGATGACCTGACGTACGGCAAACCCTCTGTCCTTAAGCAGGATGGACTGGACCGACGAGCCGGTGAGGTCGTCGCAGAGGGCGGCAAAGGCCTTCATGGCCTTATTTAACCAGCTGCACTATCCCCAGAGAGAGAATGGGGAAGTTGCTTATGGCCATGACGGCGATTACCTCCGCTACCAGGAAGGCGAAGATTTTTCTGGTGATGTCCTCCAGCCTCACGTTGTGGTCCTTTACCAGGGAGACCGCTACAAAGAGGTTCACCGCCATGGGTGGGGTGATCATGCCCACGGAGGTATTTACCACCATGATGATCCCCAGCAGAAGAGGGTTCATGCCGATGGACGCGCCTATGGGCAGCAGCAGGGGGGCCATAAGCAGGATAATGGCCTGGGTCTCCAGGAAGATTCCCAGGAAAAACAGTATCAGGTTAATCACGGTGATCAGGACGAAGGGGCTTGAGGATACGGAGACTATCCAGGCCGCTATGGCCGCCGAAACTCTGCTGACAGTAATGAGCCACGACATTGACTGCGAGGTGGCTATCACGAAAAACACCACCGATGTGCTTATGCCCGCCTTTATTATGACCGCTCTGATCGTCTTCAGGTTAAGCTCCCTGTAGATGAAGGCGCTTATCAGCAGGCTGTATATTACCGCGACCGCGCCCGCCTCTGTAGGTGTGAAGACGCCGCCGTAAATGCCTCCCAGGATAATCAGGGGCATAATAATTGCCAGGATGGAGTCCTTCAAGGCGTCGGAAAGCTTCTCCCTCTCCGCGGCGTCCTCTCTGGGGATGCCCAGCTTTGCCGACTGGATCACCACTACCGCGCTTAAAACTATCGCCAGGATTATCCCCGGGCCGAAGCCCGCCAGGAAGAGATCTCCAATGGAAACGCCGGCCACTACGCCGAAGGTGATCATGGGTATGGAGGGAGGAATTACTACCCCCAGGGTGCCTCCCGCGGCGGCGATGGCGGCGGCGAAATCAGGAGGATACCCTTTCTTTATCATGGAGGGGACCATGATGCCTCCTATGGCCGCCACCGTAGCGGGATTCGACCCGCTGATGGCCCCGAAAAAGGCGCTGGCAAGAATGGTGATCAGCCCCAGCCCTCCCCTGTAGCCTCCCACCATGGCCGACGCCAGCCTTACCAGGCGGCGGGAGATGCCGCCGTGCTCCATGAGCCCTCCCGCAAGCATGAAGAAGGGTATGGCCATGAAGGGAAAGGAGTCGGCGGAGGTAAACATCCTCTGGGCCACCACGGCGGGGTTAAGGGGCAGGTTGCCGAAGGTGATCCCGGCGATGGAGGCCAGCCCGATGCTGACCGCCACGGGAATATTCAGGAAGATGAGGATTATCAGGACTGAGAACATTATGGCGGCCATGCTATTTCACCTCCGGGGCTCCGGCCCTGATGGCCGCGGCGGTCTCCCTGAAGGCCTGGAAGGCCCTGACCGCCACCAGAAACATTCCGAGAGGTACGGCGGAGTAGGGGATCCACATGGGCATGAACAGAGCAGGGGTGGTCTGTCCCATAAAAATTTGATGGATGATGATGTTTCTGTAATAGTAGAGGATCATTCCGCAGAAGAAAACAATGATGATAAGACGCATCGTCTCAAGAAAAAGCCGGATTTTTACGCCTCTGAACCGGTCGGTAAAAAAGCTGACTCCCACGTGGGCCCCGTTTTTCATGGCGAGCCCGGCCCCGATATAGGCCATGAAGACCATAATATACCGGGCTACCTCCTCTCCCCAGAACATGGGGAAGAGGTTGAAATACCGGGCCATAGTGGCGGTGAAGACCACTATCACCATCAGCGGAAAGAGCAGAAGAAGGGCGTATTCTTCGAAATTGTCAAGGATTTTTCGCACGATGAACCCTCCAGTCAGAAAACCCCTGTCCCCCGGGGGGACAATAAAAGATGGGGAAGCGCGGAGCGTTCCAGGGAACGCTCCGCGCTTGCAGCCGTACGGTTATTTCTGGGCGTCGATAAGCTTCTGTATAGCCTCTTTGCCTACCTGAGCCTCGAACTCCTTGTAAACAGGCTGAACGGCCTCAAAGAAGGCCTCCTTGTCCGCCTCTACTACCTGCATGCCTTCCGCTTCCAGGGAAGCGACCAGCTCCTTCTCCGCCTCAATGCAGAAGTTTCTTTCCCATACTCTGGCCTTGAGCTCCGCCTCGGTGAAGATGGCCCTCAGCTCGTCGTTCAGGGTGTTATCCCAGAAATCTTTGCTTGCCAGCAGAATTGCCGGGGCATAAAAATGTCCTGTGAGTGAAAGATACTTCTGAACCTCCGCGAATTTGGAGGTGGAGATGATGATCAGGGGGTTTTCCTGCCCGTCCACCGTCCCCTGCTGCAGGGCGGTGAACAGCTCGCCGAAGGGCATGGGAACGGGATAGGCGCCCAGGGTTTTGAAGGTTCCCACGTGAATGGGGTTCTCCATCAGCCGGATTTTAAGCCCGTTGAGATCTTCGGGCTTGGCCACCGCTTTTTTGGAGTTGGTCAGCATTCTGAAGCCGTTCTCCCAGATGCCCATGCCTACCATGCCTTTGGACAGGACGGAGTCCAGAATTTTTCTGCCTTCCGGGCCGTCCATCCATTCGTAGGCCTTCTGGCGGTCCTGGATAATAAAGGGCAGGTCGAAGACCATGAAGGCGTTGGTAAAGTTTGCAAGAGGGGCGGAGGAGACCAGGGTCATCTCCAGGGTACCCATGGCAACCCCTTCGATGGCGTCCCGTTCGGAGCCCAGCTGGGAGGAGTGGAAAATCTCCAGCTGAATTTTTCCGCCGCTGGCCTCGTCAAGAAGCTTGCCGAAGTGTTCCAGTCCCATCTGATAATGGGAGTCAGGGGCGATGGTATGGGCCACCCTCACTACGATCTTGTCGTTGGCAGGGGCCGCCGCGGCTGAAAGAACTACCAGGAAAAGGGCAAAAACAAGCAGAAATTTTTTCACGGGCAAAATCCTCCTTATTATTCAGTTTTTTCCCTAGATTAATTAAGGAAACGAAACTTAAAGGACGCTGCGCAAAGGCTCGCTCCGCCCTATAGAGTCTCCTCCTTTCTTCAGGGCGGTTCCGTGGGTGGAAGAGGTGTGAACCCAACTTCACAAGCAGGTTCTTATAAAAGATGTTACTCTAAAAAGAGAATAAAAGCCATAGGGCGATATTCCCGGCAATTCAATAATTTTACTGCCATTTTCATTCTGCGTGATTTTTATGCAACCGCTTGCATAAAAATCAGCTTCATGATATTCTTCCCATTAACGGAAAGGGGGGGGAGGGAAAATGGATGGCACGCCGGAGCTGTTCTTTAGGAAAGCGGCTGCGTCAGTGGTTCGGGAGGTCCCCCTCTGCGCTTTTCTCCCCGTTGGGAGAAGGGCGCATTTTTTTATGGCGCGGGAGGAGACGGCGCAATGACAAAAGAGTACGGGCGGAAGTGGACTGAGAAGGTAAAAGTGCTCGGCGAAGGAGACATGGAAAGAGTGCTTCGCAGGATCGCCGTGGAAATTGTGGAGAGAAACAAGGGCCTTGACCGGGTAATACTTCTGGGCATCCAGCGAAGAGGCGTTCACCTGGCGGCCAGGATCAGGGAGCTGTTCCGGGAGGAGGAGAAGGTTAAAGTCCCCTCCGGGGAACTGGATATAACTCTGTACCGGGACGATATATCGGTGCTTGCGGATCAGCCCGTGGTGCACAGCACCTCCGTGCCGGGGGATATAACCGGCAAGAGGATAATCCTGGTGGACGACGTCCTCTTCACAGGCAGAACGGTCCGGGCGGCACTGGATGCCATCACCGACCTGGGGCGCCCCGAACGGGTTCAGCTTGCGGTGCTGGTGGACAGAGGGCACAGGGAGCTGCCCATCGCCGCCGACTACGTGGGCAAGGTCATCCCCACATCTCGTTCGGAAAACGTGGAGGTGCGGGTTAAGGAGCTGGACGGCGAGGATAAAGTGGTCATCTGCGAAATGGAGGAGGTCGCCGAAAGTGGAATGGAGGCATAGAAGTCTCATCAGCCTCGGAGGCTGGACCAGGGAGGAGCTTACCTTCTTTCTTGACCAGACCGACTATATGGACGAGCTCATCGACCGGCCCATAAAGAAAGCTCCCGCCCTTCGGGGAAAGGTGGTTTTAAACTGCTTCTTCGAGAACTCCACCAGGACGAGATCTTCCTTTGAGCTTGCGGGGAAAATCCTCTCGGCGGACGTGATCAACTGGTCTTCATCCGGCTCCAGCGCGAGCAAGGGAGAGACCCTCAGAGACACAGTGTGGACCCTGGAGGCCATGGGAGCGGACGGGATCGTCATCAGGCACGGTTCGGTGGGCGTCCCGGAATACCTGGAGAAAAAACTCAAGCGGGCCTCCGTCTTCAACGCAGGAGACGGCGCTCACGGTCACCCCACTCAGGCCCTGCTGGACCTTCACTCAGCCAGGAAGAAGCTGGGAAACCTTGAGGGGGCCAGGATGGCCATTGTGGGGGACGTCCTCCACAGCCGGGTGGCCCGGTCGGATATAGAAGCCTTTACCAAGATGGGAGTCAAAGTGATACTCTCCGGCCCCTCCACCCTCATGCCGGAGGACACCGAAGCGCTGGGCGCCGAGTATATCCCAGACGCGGCGGAGGCTGTAAGAGGGGCGAACATCCTTTACTTCCTCAGAATCCAGCAGGAGCGCATGGACGACGGCCTTATTCCGTCCATTGACGAATATCACCGCCGCTGGGGCGCCTCGGAAAAACTTGTGGCCCTGGCCGCGAAGGACGCCGTGGTCATGCACCCCGGCCCCATAAACCGGGGAGTGGAGATCTCGTCGTTGGTGGCGGACGGTCCCGAAAGCCTCATCCTTGGACAGGTGAGAAGCGGCGTGGCGGTAAGGATGGCTTTGCTCTACCTTTGTCTTGGAGGTGCAAGACAGTGATTCTGCTTAAAAATGCCCTGGTATTCGATGGTTTTGCCCTGGGAACCGACCGGGAGGATCTTCTTGTTGACGGCGGAAAAATCGCGGCCAGGGGCAAAAACCTGTCATTCGACGGCGGAGAGGTCTTCGACCTCGCCGGAAAAATAGCGTGCCCCGGATTTATCGATCTTCACGCCCACTTCAGGGACCCGGGCTACGAATGGCGGGAGGATACGGAGAGCGGTTCGAAAGCCGCCGCCGCGGGTGGCTACTCCACGGTGGTGACTATGCCCAACACGGCCCCTCCCGTGGATAACCAGGCCACCGTGGAGTACCTGGTGGGGCGGGGAAAGAGGGCCGGAGGGGCGAGGGTCCTTCCCGCCGGATGCGTCAGCAGGGGCAGAAAGGGAGAGCGGCTGGCGGAGCTGGGCCTCATGGCTGAAGCGGGCGCGGTCTTCTTCACCGACGACGGCTCCCCTGTATCCAACTCCAGGCTTCTCAAAACGGCCCTCCTTTACTCCCGTGATATCGGGGTAAAAATCATGGAGCATCCGGAGGAGCTTACCCTGACGGATAGGTCCCACGTTAACGAGGGCGCCGTCTCCGCCCTGAGCGGGCTCAAGGGCTGGCCCGCCTCGGCGGAAGTGATCGACATCGAGAGAGGAATCGCCCTGAGCCGGGAGACGAAGGCCCCCCTTCACTTAACCCACGTCAGCACCGCCGGGGGCATCGACGCCGTGCGACGGGCGAAGAGGGAAGGGCTGCCGGTAACCTGCGACGTAACCCACTGCCATCTTTCCCTGGACGAGAGCCTGATCCTTGTGAGCGGCTTCTCCCCGGCGTACAAAGTCAACCCGCCTCTACGGACGAAAGAGGACGTAAAGGCCCTCTGGGCGGCCCTGGCCGACGGAACAGTCGACGCCATTATCACTGATCACGCGCCCTACCATATGGACGAAAAGGACGTTCCCTTCCAGGAGGCTCCAGCGGGCATCGCCTCCATTGAATGTTCCGTGGCGGTAGCTCTGGACTCCTGGCAGAAGTTCGGCAAGCCTGTGACGGTGGAGCGCCTTCTCTCTCTGTTTACATCAGGCCCCGCCTCCCTTTTGCCCGCACCCTGGAACTCCCTGGGAACGCTTGAGGAAGGGGCAACGGCGGACATAACCGTTTTGGACATGGACGCCGTCAAAATGGTGAACGTAAACTCCTGGAAGAGCAAGGCCCGGATCTGTCCATGGAACGGCGAAATCTTGAGGGGATGGCCCGTTATGACCATGGTTGACGGTAAAATAGCAATGAATCGTCTGGGGGACGGGGAGTGACCTGCAGAAATTCTCCGCCCCGGGATTATGAGACGGAAATTGTGGAAAACCGGAGGCTCGATGAGGCAACCTTCCTGATGGCCCTGCGTTGTCAGGGGATCGCGGGGGCGGCGGAGCCGGGGCAGTTTGTCCTGGTCCGTCCCGGGACGGGAAACGACCCCTTCCTGGGAAGGCCCCTGGCGGTGGCGGCCGCTGCCGGTGATACGGTAAAAATGTTAGTCAGAGTAACTGGCCGTGGCACGGCTCTGCTCGCCGCTAAAAGAAAGGGAGACGTCCTGACGGCAAGAGGCCCTTCGGGAAGAGGTTTTTGGTCGTCCCGGGGGGCGGCGCCCCTGCCGGAGAAGGTTATTCTGGCCGGGGGCTCCGTGGGGGTGGCTCCCCTGGTCTTCGCCGCCCGTCGGCTCGGCCCCTCCCGGGTGGAAGGATTCCTGACGGGGGTGGCAGGAAAGGGCTGGGAGGGGCTTGTCCGCTGGGTTCAGGAGGAGCTCCCGGAGGGAGAGATCTACTCCGACGATGGAACCATGGGGAAGAAGGGGACGGTCCTCTCAGGGCTCTCCGACTCTCTGCCGCAGGGGCTGGAAATCTGGGCCTGCGGTCCGGCCGGGATGCTGAGAGCCCTGGCGGCAAAGTATCCGGACCAGGGCGGGCAGATCAGAGTTTCGCTCGAATCCCGGATGGCCTGCGGAATGGGCGGATGCCTTGGCTGCGTGATCCCCACTCTTTCCGGGGGCGCCAGAGTGTGCGCTGACGGCCCCGTATTTTCTGCCCTGGAGGTGAAGTGGGATGAGCTGCCGCCCCTTTGACCTTTCCTCCCAGGTGGGGGGGCTTAACCTGAGGACGCCGGTGGTGATTGCCTCTGGGGTGTGGCCCTACGAACCGGCCCTCTGGGCGACGGACCGTCTGGAAGGGGCAGGGGCCCTCTGTACCAAGGCGGTGAGCCTGAATCCCCGGAAGGGCAACCAGGGGACGAGGATCTGGGAGACTCCCTGCGGTATGCTCAACAGCATAGGCCTGCAAAACTCCGGCGTCAGGGGGTTTTTGCGGGAGGGCCTGCCGGTGGCGAAATCCTCCGGCCTCCCCTTTCTGGTGAACCTGGTTATGGAGTCTGAAAGAGACGTCCGGGAATCTCTGGCCATCCTGCGGGATGGCCCCGGGGAGATTCCGGCCATCGAGCTGAATATTTCCTGCCCAAATGTGGATGGCGACGGCATGGACTGGGGAGTATCCCCCGAAGGCGCCGCCAGGGCCGTGGCCATCGTCAGAAGCGGGTGGACCGGCCCTCTGTGGGTTAAGCTCACTCCCCAGGCGCCGGACCTGGCGGCCGTGGCCAGAGCGGCGGAAGGGGAGGGGGCGGACGCCCTGGTCTGCGCCAACACCTGGCTTGGCATGGCCATGGACGTTAAGAAAAAGCGCCCCGCTTTTCGTCGGGTCGTGGCGGGCCTCTCGGGGCCGGCCGTATTCCCTCTGGCCCTCAGGGCCCTCTGGCAGATCTGCGGCGCCGTAGAAATCCCGGTGGTGGGCTGCGGAGGAGTGGCCGGCTGGGAGGACGCTGCGGCCATGATCCTCGCGGGAGCCTCGGCGGTGGAGATAGGAAGCGCCCTTTTCGCGGACTTCGACCTGCCCCGCAAAATCTCCGGGGGCCTCGCCGCCTACGGAGCGGAGCACGGCGCGGCGTCGGTAAGGGATCTGGTCGGTCTGGGAAGAATATGAAAAACTTCCCGGTCCACAAAAAGTAGGAGGAGTTTGATGACAAAAGGACTTGACCGCCTCATTCTGGCCCTTGACGCGGACAGCGTGGAAGAGGCCCGGGAGTTGCTTGCGGCCCTGAGAGGAGAGCTGAAATACATAAAGATAGGGCACCGGCTCTACGCCCGGGGAGGGCTTCCCTTTCTGAGGGAGATAGCCGCCGCGGGCTACTCCGTTTTTCTGGACATCAAGCTTCATGATATCCCCAACACCGTATTCATGGCGGTAGACATCCTGGCCTCCGAGGGGCTGTGGGCGCTGACCCTACACAGCGGCGGCGGCAGAAAGATGCTTGAGGAGGCCAGGAGGGCCAAGGAGGGACGCTC
>CAZXOD010000074.1:0-10064 GCA_964642285.1 uncultured Synergistaceae bacterium | reverse complement strand
CGGATACGGCCGTGCAGGAGGCGCTGATACAGGCGACCCTGGAGTGGAATATGAGAAACGGCTGGTTTTTCATCCTGGGGTTCGACGATTTTTCCAGAGAGGACCGGCTTCTTCCCGCCCGATTCGACCATTCCGAACAGTCCTTCTGGATGAGGCTGGGGCGCTCCTTCGGCCAGTTCAGCTGGTCCGTGGGACCCCGGTTCAGCGACCAGAAAAACAATCTGACCGGGGAATCCGTCTCCGCGTGGAACGCCACGATTCTCTTCAGTTACGTCCCCAACCCCAATCTTGCGCTCAGTTTCTATTACAATTTCGGCGACAACGATGTCCTCCGGGACAGCTATCTTCTGAGGGGCTCCAGCAGCTTCGGCGGCTCCATCTCCTGGCGCATTTCGCCCCAGTGGACACTTAGCGCTGCCTACTCCCGGTCCGGCATAGGATCGAGCGGCCGTACCGAATCGGACCAGCTGGACATAATTGCTGCGTGCACTCTTGACGAAGGGCAGACAATTACCCTTGAAGTCTCCACGAGCGATGATGAAACTGAATACAGGCTCACCTACTCCATTCCGGTGGGCATAAAGACTGTCAAGAAGAAGAACGTGGGAATTCTCCGGGGCAGGGTTTTCGACGGCGACGCCCCGGGCGGAGCGGGACTTGGAAATATTATCGTAAGAGTGGGGCCCGAGGCCGTTGCCACCGGCGCGGACGGAAGCTTTATATTCCCGGCCCTGCCGCCGGGGCTCCACAGAATATATATCGATCCGAAATCCATAGGGTACGGCTACACTACCGACAGAAAGTACCCCATAACCCTGGAGATCACAGGGGGCGGCGATCCGGTGGAGATGGACATCGGCATAGTAAAGGGCGCGGTTTTTAAAGGCAGGGTAATCCTGGATCAGCCCGATGATAATGACAGGAAAGAAGGCTTCGTCCAGACGGCGGGCGCCGGAGAAGAAGACCGGAAGGGTCCTGCCGCCAGAGTTCTGGTGGAGCTCAACAGGGAGGACGAGATCGCCCGTCGGTCTACCGACGAAAGAGGAGAGTTTATCTTTGAGAACATCCGCCCCGGCGCCTGGAACCTTAAGTTCTACTACTCGGGCCTCCCCGCGGGGTACGCCTTCGAGACGGAGACCACTACCGTCGAGCTGGCCCCGGGAGACGAAGTGGAGTTCGTGAACAGGGTTATTCCGAAAAAACGGGCCATCCAGTTTATCGACAGCGGAAAGATTTCCCAGGCTCCGGCGGGGGGCCGGAGGTAGGAAAGGGAGTGAGGATTATGAGATGTTTCAGGAATTTTCGCTTATTGCCCTTTCGCATAACCGTCGCCCTTTTCCTCCTTGGAGCGGCCGGAACCCTCGCCCTTTACGGCGCCGATTCCGTGACCGTGCCCCTGGAGCTGACAATTCCCGAGGCCAATATGATCCAGATAAAGGACGGCTCCCTGTCCATGACGATTCCCATCTCCCCGTCCCCGATAAGAAAGACCTTTTCCTTTGTGGTGACGGCCACGGGAGACAGGCAGAGAAGGCTGACCGCCGCAATTACGGAGCCTCTTCCTTCAGGGCTTGTGTTCATCATGGAGGTATCCTCCCCCGGCATGGGCAGGTCCCGCGGGCCGAACCCCCTGGGAACATCCGAGACAGAGCTTATGTCAGGAATAAGCCGGGCGTGGCGGAAGGAGATGAGGGCGACCCTTACGGTTAAGACGGACGACAGGCTTTACAGAAGTACCGGCACGACCGGGGTGACCCTGGCCCTGCGGTAGAAAAGTCGGCCTTAAACTGAAAAGCCGGGGATGTTTGATCTCCTAATGTGAAGACGAAGCTGCGGATTGAGGTCTTTAAAAAGCCGTTGCGAAATTAAGCTAATGAGGCCATAATATGTAAAGATTCAGTCCGTTCAGCCGCGATCAAAACAAAAAGGAGATGACTGCTTTGAAAAGTGCAAGAATATTCCTGGTTTTGTTCCTGCTCGCAGCGTTTTCCGGGGCGCCGGCCTATGCCTCCGGAGAGCTCAACGCCTACTCCATCATGCCCGAGAAGTACGCCTCCCAGGTCTTCGAGGCTTTTACCGCCGAGACGGGGATTAAGGTCAACTTTATGAGGTTCTCCTCGGGAGAGGCCCTGGCCAGGGTGGTGGCGGAGAAGAACAACCCCCAGGTGGACGTGATCCTGGGCGGTCCGGCGGACACCTATGAAGCGGGCATCGGCGAAGGGGTCTTTGAGGCCTACAGGCCCGCGGGCGCCGACATGATCCCTGAAAAATTCCGCTCCCCGGACGACTACTGGACGGGCATCGGGATCATTCCCCTGGTCTTCCTCACCAACGCGAACTTTTTGAAGGAGAAGGGCCTTGAGGCTCCCGTATCGTGGAACGACCTTCTTGACCCCGCCTATAAAAACGGCCTCCAGATGGCCGATACCCGCACCTCGGGCACGGCGACGGAGAGGATCTACTCTCTGGTGAAGATCATGGGAGAGGACGAGGCCTTCGCATATCAGAAAAAACTTCACCAGAACATCCAGATGTACACCAAGAGCGGAGCCGGGGGCGCCATGCCCATCGCCACTGGACAGACGGCCTCGGGAATCTTCTACATAGTGGACGCCCTGGACATCCAGCAGCAGGGGTATCCCGTGGTGCTGACCTATCCGGCAGAGGGAGTTTCATACGGAATAGAAGGCTCGGGCATCCTCAGCGGCGCGAAGAATATGGAGAACGCAAAAAAATACATGGACTGGGTGTCATCGAAGGCCTTTGCCCAGTTCATCGTTGATAAGAAGATCAACTACATCCCCACCAGGACCGACGTAGAGGTGACAAACCCGGCGCTGGACCTTTCTAAGATGAATCTCATCGAGGTGGACGTGGCCTGGAAGGGCGAGAAACGCAGGGAGTACGTGGACCGGTGGATTAACGAAGTAATCAAGTAGCCGGGCCCTTAAAACCAGGGTCCGGCACACTCCCCGGCGGAGAGCTTTTCCGCCGGGGCTTTCCCCGTTCCATGTCCCGCGAATCTCACCCAAGGAGATTATCATCATGAATCCAACGCCCCCGCTCTCCGCTCCGGAGAGGGCTTCTCCCCTGAAACGGGACCCGGCGCTTCTGCCGGCCCTGATCACCGTCTGGATTTCACTGACGGTTTTCGTCCTCTACCCCGTCATGCGGCTTTTTCTCGCCGCCTTCATGGTAGACGGCAGTCTTTCTTTCGCAAACCTTGCGGCCATACTGGGCAACTGGTATGACAGGCAGGCCTTCTTCAACAGCCTCTGGCTGGCGACGGCCGTATCCGCGGCAGGGACGGCGCTGGGGTACGTTTACGCCTTCGCCGTTACCAGAATAGCCCTTCCTTCCTGGGTTAAGTGGCTCCTGGGGGCGGTCACCATCCTGCCCCTCATCTCCCCGCCCTTTACGAGCAGTATCGCCCTCACCCTCTCTCTCGGCCCCAACGGCATTCTTCTCAAGTTCTTCGGCATCGAGAACTTCAATTTTTACGGGTTCTGGGGAACCTGGATATCGGAGACCCTCACCTACTTTCCCATCTCTTTCATGACCATGGCGGCGGTCCTCTCCGCCGTGGATCCAAACCTTGAGGACGCGGCCCTGTCTCTGGGGGCCTCTCCGGGAAGAGTCTTCAGGACGGTGACCTTCCCCCTCTCCATACCGGGGATAGCCAATTCGGTGCTTCTCCTCTTCGCGGGCTCCCTGGCAGATTTCGCCACTCCCCTGGTGCTGGCGGGGCACAACTTCCCCGTGCTTCCCACCCAGGCGTACCTGCAGATAACGGGACTCTACGACTTCCGGGGCGGCGCGGGCCTCTCCTTTCTTCTCCTGGTACCCGCCATGGCGGTCTACATCCTGCAGCGGTTCTGGGTGGGCAAAAAAAGCTACGTCACCATAAGCGGAAAAGCGGGCAGCCGCTCCGTCTTCAAGAGCAAGGGCAAGCTGGCGGAGAGGATTGTGGCGGGGGTGTGCTTTTTCGTCACCGCCTTCATCCTCTATCTGTACTCCCTGATCTTAATGGGGGCCCTGGTAAAGGTATGGGGCGTGGACAACTCCCTGACCCTGGAGAACTTCCGGTACGTATTCACCCACGGCAAAAAGGCCATCCTCGACACCCTCTCCGTAGCGGCGGTGGTAACCCCCCTGGGCGGGCTTCTGGCGGTGGTGGTGGGCTTTCTCTCCCAGCGGAAGAAGTTTTTCGGCAGCAGGGCCATGGAGTTCTTCTCCCTGCTGAACTACGCCCTGCCGGGAACAGTGGTGGGAATCGCCTACATCATAGCCTTCAACGAAAAGCCCCTGCACCTCACGGGGACCATGACCATCCTGGTCGCCGCATACATGTTCCGCTACAGCTCCGCGGGCATCCGGGCGGTGAGAGCCTCCCTCCACCAGATCGACCCCTCCATCGAAGAGGCCTCGGCGAGCCTGGGCGCGGGCGCGGTCAGGACGTTTTTCAGGGTTACCGTACCCCTGGTGATTCCGGCGGTGCTTATGGGCATGAGGTACCTGTTCATCCTCAGCATGACCGCCATAAGCTCCACCATATTCCTGGTCTCCGTTAGATGGAACCTTCTTACCACCCGCATCCTTGAGTGCATGACGGAGCTGCAGTTTGCCCAGGCATGCGCTTTTTCCGTCGTTCTTATTCTATTGGTTTTCGCCGCCACCGCGGTTATGGCGGGGCTTACCCGCTTTGCGGCAAGGCGGATTTCCGGTGAAGGAGGCCGAAGCTGATGGCCGTTTCTCTAGAACTGACTGACTTGTCCAAAGTCTTCCTGAAGGACGGGGCGCCCGTCCGGGCGGTGGACGGCGTTTCCCTGTCGGTGGCCCCCGGGGAGATGGTCACTTTCCTCGGCCCCTCGGGGTGCGGCAAGACCACTATCCTCAGGATGGTGGCGGGGTTTGAAGCCCCCTCCGGAGGCTCTGTTTCCATCGACGGCCGGGATGTGACAAACGTGCCCGTCAGCAGGAGGGATATGGGATTTGTCTTCCAGAACTACGCCCTGTTTCCCCATATGAGCGTATTCGAGAACGTAGCGTATGGCCTCCGGGTGAAGAAGCACGGCGGGGCGGACATCCGCCGCAGGGTAGGGGAGGGGCTTGAACTCGTCGGGCTTAAGGGGGCAGAGAGAAGTTTCCCGAACCAGCTCTCCGGGGGAGAGCAGCAGAGGGTAGCCCTGGCAAGGGTGCTGGTCCTCCAGCCCAAGGTCCTACTCATGGACGAACCTCTTTCCAACCTGGATGCCAAGCTGCGCATCCGTATGCGCACTGAGATTAGAAGGATCCAGAAGCACCTGAACGTGACCTGCCTCTATGTTACCCACGACCAGGGGGAGGCCCTGACCATCTCCGACAGGATCATGGTGATGAATAAAGGCCGGGTAGAGCAGACCGGAACGCCCCAGGAGCTTTACAGCGACCCAGGTTCCCTCTTTGTGGCGGATTTTATCGGTCAGGCGAACATCATCCCCGGCGCCATCCTCTCCGCGGGCGGCGGCACGGTCTCAGTATCCCTGGCCGGGGTGACCGTCCCGGTGAGGGCCGTCAAAAACGCCTCCTTTGCCCCGGGGACGGCCGCCGCAGTGGTGGTGCGGCCGGAAAACCTCCTGCCTTCGGAAGGGGAGGGGATCGCCGGAAAAGTCCTCACCGCTACCTTCCTCGGAGGGCGCATGGAGTACGAAGTGGCTCTGGAGGGCGGCGGCTCGGTGCTCTCCTTCGACCCCTTTCTTCCTGGAAGAAGAATCTTCAGCGAGGGAGAGGACATCCTTCTCTCCTTCGATCCGTCGGTGGCGGTAGCGCTGAAGGCTGACTGAACCCTCGCGGAAGTGCGGCGTCGGGAGCAAATTCAGGGCGGCTATTTTGCGGAGGACGGTAAAAGTGATACAATAACGGCCGGCGGAGGTTAGTGAATTTTTGCGCTCATCCGTCGCTCCTCTTTTGGAAGGAAGGAATGAAGCTTCATGCGCTATACAGGCGCTGTATCCCGGGGAATTCGCCTCCCGGTCATCTCCCGGGGAGACGATCTGGTGGGCATAATAACATCGCAGCTGATCAAGGCGTCCACTTCGGACAGGGGCTCCTTCGAGCTTCGGGACAGGGACGTTTTGGGCGTCACGGAATCCCTCCTTGCCAGGGCCCAGGGCAACTTCGCCACCCTGGACGATATCGCCGCGGACGTGGAACGAAAGGTGCCGGAGGGGGACGCGTCCCTGCTGTTTCCCATACTGAGCCGCAACCGGTTTGGCCAGATTCTGAAGGCCATTGTCCGGGGAGTTCGGGGCAAAGTTCACGTCGTCCTCTCCTACCCCGCCGACGAGGTGGGCAACCTGGTGGTGGAGCAGCGGCAGTTCTTTATGCGAAGCGGAATGCTTACGGGAGATCTCTTCAGCGAACGGGAGTACGAGGAGGTCTTCGGCAGATACATCCACCCCTTCACGGGAGTGGACTACGTGCGGTACTACAGAGACATGAGCCCCGGCAGGGTGGAGATTCATTTCGCCAACAACCCTCTTGCCGCCCTTGAGTTTTCCTCGAACGTGATAGTTGGCGCAGTTCACAAAAGATTTATCCACAGGGAGATTCTGGAACAGGCGGGAGCCACAGTCTTCACCCTGGACCAGTTCTGCTCCGAACAGGTCAGGGAGGGGGCCGGGTACAACCCGGAGTTCGGCCTCCTGGGCTCCAACTACACCAGCGAGGGGATGATCAAGCTCTTCCCCAGAGACAGCGCCCTTTTCGCAAAAAAACTTCAGCAGGAGCTCCTGGCAAAGACGGGAAAGAAAATAGAAGTCCTGGTCTACGGCGACGGCGCCTTCAAGGACCCAGTCTGCGGAATCTGGGAGCTGGCCGACCCCGTGGTCTCCCCCGGCTACACCGAGGGCCTGGAGGGGATGCCCCGGGAGATAAAACTTAAATACATTGCCGACAACGCCGGAGATAAAACTCCCGAGGAGGCGGTGAAGGATGCCATCCGCTCCAAGGAAGGCATGGAGCTGTTCAGCGATTCCGCCATCGGGACGACCCCCCGGAGGCTTACCGATCTCATAGGCTCCCTGTGCGACCTTACCTCCGGCTCGGGGGACAAGGGCACGCCCGTGGTCCATATCTCAGGCTACTTCGACTCATACCTGGACGATTGAGCCGCCCCGCTGGGAGGCGGTGAACAGAAGAGTGCGAAAAAACCCTTATTGTAGTATCATTATGGAGGCGCTGCGCGCCCCGCGGAAACTTTTCGCTTCACAGACGTACCGGCTCATATCATACGAGGAGGTTGGAAGAATGAAAGGTATCGGCAAAGTATCGGCGTTGGTATTTCTTATCTGTCTTCTTGCAGTCCCCGCCTTCGGAGCGGACCCCATCAAGGTCGGCGAGATAGCTACCGTAACGGGAGACTTCGCGGCCTACGGCGTGGCGGAAATGGAATCGGTTAAGATAGCCGCTGAAGAGATCAACGCGGCGGGCGGAATCCTCGGCAGGCCTGTGGAGATTATCATGTACGACTGCCGCACCCGGCAGGAGGATATGGTCAACGCCGCCAGGCGCCTTGTGGAGCAGGATAAGGTCTGCGGAGTCATAGGGCCCAGCGGAAGCGGACTTGTAATTTCAGCTTCATCCGTATTTAACCGCGGCAAGGTGCCCCACCTTGGAACCCTTCCCACGAACCCCCTCGTCACCATGGACGAGAAGGGCAATGTACGCCCCTACAACTTCCGTATCTGCTTCCTTGACCCCTACCAGGGCAAGATGCTGGCCGTCTTCTCCGCCAAGGAGCTCGGCAAGAAGAGGGCCGCGGTGCTTTACGACGTGGCCAGCGACTACTCCCAGGGCCTGAGGGAGTTCTTCATCCAGAACTTCAAGGAGTACGGCGGCGAGATAGTAGCCGACGAGGGCCACAGGGAGCAGGACGTGGACTTCCGCGCCCAGCTAACCGTCATTAAGGAAGCCAACCCCGACGTGCTGTGCATCCCCACCATGGGCAAGTGCCTCCCCCTGGCCGTCAAGCAGGCCCGGGAGCTTGGCATTGAGGTTCCCATCGTGGGCGGCGACGGCTACGGCGACTTCATGTGGGAGATCACCGGCGACGCCATGAGGGAGACCTACTGGGTGAGCCACGTGGACAGGTACGACCCCACCCTTGAGGCCTTCTTCAACAAGTACGAGGAAAAGACTGGCACCGAGTGCATGGAGTTTATGAACGCGGTCATGGCCTACGACTGCCTCTACTGGCTGAAGGACGCCATTGAACGGGCCGGCACCGACGACCCCGTAAAGGTGAGGGATGCCCTGGAAGCCACCAAGGACCTCAAGCTCCTTCACGCCACCCTTACCATGGACGAATTCCACAACCCCAAGGACAAGGACGGAATTATCCTTCGGGCGGACACTGAAAAGCAGAAAGCCGTATTCCTTATGAAGATCAGGCCCTAAGAGAGGGAAACACAGCTCCGGAGACTGATCCTATGTTCATTCAAAGGGGCCGGGATTTTCCCCCGGCTCCTTTTTTGCGGCCCTACTAAAATTTAGCATTGCTAAACAACTGATAAACGGGAGGTAAGTTTTGAAATGGCAAAGAAACTGGTCTACGGAGTGAACGATGTCCCGCCTTTCCCCATAATGGTCCTTGCTGGGGCCCAGCACGTCCTGACGCTGTTTGGCGCCACTACCCTGGTTCCGCTGATCTTCGGCCCCGCCATGGGCATGAATCAGCTTCAGATCGCGGCGCTGATCTCGTGCGTCTACTTTGGCATGGGAGTGGCCACCCTCATCCAGACCCATCCTAAGCTTGGCTCGGGCCTTCCCATAGTTCAGGGGTCGAGCTTCAGCTTCATCCCCCCGGTGATGACCATCATCGGCGCTTATCAGGCCATGGGGCCTGAGGTCATCATGCAGTACCTGGGCGGCGCCCTCATCGTGGGGGGCATAACCCTTTCAGTCATAGGCTATACGGGGATAATCGGCTATATCCGCAAAATCATAACCCCGGTGGTCATCGGCCCCACCATCATGGCCATCGGCTTCTCCCTGGCCCCCACGGCCATTCAGTTTAACGCCGCCAACTACTGGCCCGTCTCCCTCATGGTGGTGGCCCTGATCTTCTTCTTCGGCCTGGTGAGCAAAAACAGGTTTGCCAACATCTTCGCCATTTTGTCTTCCATAGTTTTAACCTACCTGGTCTGCCTGGGCCTGAGCATGGCGGGCATATTCCCCGCCGGCCACCCCGCTCACATCGACCTTGCCAGGGTGGCGGAGGCCCCCTGGTTCCGCTATAACGTAATTATGCCCTGGGGCGCCCCCAAATTCAGCATGCTTGCCATAGGCGCCCTGCTGGCGGGGTTCTTCGCCGTCATGATCGAGTCCCTGGGAGACTATCATTCCGTCGCCTACGCCTCGGGCCTTGAGGACCCCGACGAGGCCACTATCAGCCGGGGCATTGGCGCCGAGGGGCTTACCTGCGCCCTCTCGGGCCTGTTCGGCTCCGTGGGAACAACTTCCTACACGGAGAACATCGGCCTCATAGGCCTCACGGGAGTGGCCTCCCGGTGGGTGGTCCGCACCGGGGCCGTCATACTTATCCTCATGAGCTTCGTAACAAAGCTGGGAGCGCTTATCGCCACCATGCCCTCGCCCATCATCGGCGGGGCCTACATCGCCCTCTTCGGCACCATCGGCGCCCTGGGAATTCAGGTCCTCATGAGGGCCGACATGGGCAGCCAGAGGAACGTCCTCATCGTGGGCTTCTCTTTCCTCATGGCCCTGGGCCTTCCCGGCTGGGTGGAGCAGAATCAGGAGCTCTTCATGAGCGCCGCCTACAGCCCCCTGATCCAGACTCTGGGCGGCATGGCCTGGGCGATTTTAAAGACCCACATGGCCGTGGCGGGCATCTGCGCCGCCCTGTGCGACTCTCTGATCCCCGGCACCGACGAGGAGCGGGGTATAGGAGTGAAGCCCCGGTAGGGCGTCTTACTCCGGCTTGTAGACGGGGAGCAGGTCTCCCCCGTTTTGCAGCACTATAACCCTGGCGCCGGGACCTGCCATGGAAAAGGCAAGCTCCACCG
>CAZXOD010000073.1:0-10073 GCA_964642285.1 uncultured Synergistaceae bacterium | reverse complement strand
ACAAGATCAAGGAGATAAAATCCTTCCCCCAGTTTGTCGTGGAGACCATGCGCAAGCTGAACGACCCGGACAGCAGCGCCCAGGACGTCGCCGCTAGTCTTTCCAGGGACGAGGGACTTGTCATACGCACCCTCAAACTGGCCAATTCCGCGGCCTACGGCATCTCCCGCGAGATTTCCAGCGTCGCCG
This sequence comes from uncultured Synergistaceae bacterium, assembly GCA_964642285.1. GTDB lineage: Bacteria > Synergistota > Synergistia > Synergistales > Aminobacteriaceae > Aminivibrio. The sequence goes on along the minus strand of CAZXOD010000073.1, from coordinate 9,884 downwards.
AGGCCATCGCTCTTCTGGGCTATAAAAATATAAGCAACATAGTCCTGTCCGCTTCGGTCTACTCAATCATGGATAAATCCCTCACGGGGTACGCCCTTGACAGAGGAACCCTGTGGCGTCACTCCCTTACGGTGGCCTACTCCGCCCGCTATATCTCCCAGAAGACCAAAATGGCCCTGCCGGAGGAAGCCTACGTTGGAGGCCTTCTTCATGACATAGGCAAGGTAGTGCTCAATGATTATGTCCGCTTCGGGTACGGAATCATAGTAAAGCTTGTGGAAGAGCAGCATATACCCTTTATCGAGGCCGAGGTACAGGTTCTGGGTTTTGACCACGCGCTGGTGGGATCCATGCTCGTGGAAAAATGGGGCCTGCCCGATCCTTTCCGCTACGCAGTCGCTCACCATCACTCACCCAACACCCTTGACGAGCCTAAATATCAAAGCCTCGTGGACGTGGTGCACGTGGCCAACGCCCTCTGTCTGATGCTGGGTGTAGGCCTGGGCGCCGACGGGCTTCAGAGCTACCTCTACCCTGAAGCTCTTGAAAGGCTGGGGATTACCGAGTACGAAGTCCTCATGTCCGAGCTGGTGGATTTTGTGGCCCAGGCTGAAAGTGAACTGTCCGAAATGGAGGAGGCCTTTAAATGAGCGGCAGGCCGCTCATTGTCGCAATCGACGGCCCCGCCGGAGCGGGAAAGAGCACTGTGGCGAGAAGGGTCGCCGAAGCCCTGGGGATTTCCTACCTTGATACGGGAGCGCTCTACAGGGCGCTGGCCTTTTATCTGGACGGCCGCGATATCCCTCCCGCGGAGAGCGAATCTCTTTCCCGGGCTCTCGAAGAAGTCTCCATCGATATTGACGGCGAAGGGGTCTATATTGACGGTAAGAGCGTGGGCAGGGAAATTCGTTCCCCGCGGATCGACGGGATTGTATCCGCCTACGCGTCTCTGCCCATGGTGAGGGACCGGCTGCTGAGCCTTCAGAGGGAGCAGGGAGAGCGGCGGTCCATCGTGGCCGACGGCCGGGATATGGCAACTGTGGTCTTTCCCGGGGCCGACGTTAAAATATTCCTCACAGCTACGGATGAAGAACGGGCCCGCCGACGGTTTAAAGAGCTGGAGAGCAGAAATGAACCCGTCCGCTTCGAAGAAGTGCTTGAGCAGATCCGGCAGAGGGACAGGACTGACAGCGGCAGACAGACCGCTCCTCTCAGGAAAGCATGCGACGCGGTGGAACTTCCTACGGACGGCCTTTCCATTGAGGAAGTTGCTGATGCTATTCTCGCGCTGGTAAGGAAGACGTCGAAATAAGGAGACGGGATCATGAAGTTTTACAACAAGGCTTTTTATTTTCTGGTTAAATGGTTTTTCTTTATCATCCTAAAAGTTTACAATCGCCTGACCGTCAGGAAGCTTGCCCCCCTGCCGGACAAAAATTTCATTCTGATAGCCAATCACTGCAGCCACCTGGACCCGTTGCTGATAGGGGCGGCTATTCCCGGCCGACTCAGGTTTCTCGCCAAGGCGGAGCTTTTTGAGTCCCTATTCCTTGGGACCGTGCTCAGGCTGCTCGGAGTAGTCCCCGTCCTCAAACAGGATAGCCAGAGCGCGGGGGCGACTCTTAGGGCGTTTCTGAAGGTCCTCGCCGAGGGGGAAAACGTCGTCCTCTTCCCTGAAGGCGGAAGGTCCACTGATGGAAAGCTGCAGCCTCTTGAGGGGGGCGCAGCCCTGATCGCCCTTAAATCAGGGGCGCCCGTGGTGCCCGCCTTTGTGGCGGGCTCCTTCGAGGCCATGCCCCCGGGGGTGAAAATGGTGAAGCCCGGCCGCCTGTCGGTGGTCATAGGCGAATCCATAGACACGGCGGAGTACGCGGATATGGGCAAAAAAGGGCGTGAGCTCCTCATGGATAGAATGAGCAAAGAGCTGACCTCCCTGGAATCTCCCGCCAGGGCCATGATTGGCCGGAATGACTGAAAGAAAGGCCGTTCTTGCCGCCCTTGACCTTCCGGGACGGATGTTTTCTCCTTCTACTCTCCTTGAGGAGCTGGAACTTCTCCTCGGAAACCTGGGGATAAAGTCCGGAGGTTCGGTAGTACAGAAACGGTCCAGGCCAGATCCTGCCCTGCTCTTCGGCAAAGGTAAGGTTGAGGAGCTGGCACTGTTCTGCAGATCCGTAGGCGCGGATCTGCTGGTTTGCAACGATACCCTTACGCCGGGACAAAAAAGCAACCTTAAAAAAGAGACCGGAGTGGAAGTCTGGGACCGGCCTTTTGTAATAATGAAGATCTTCGAGCTCCGGGCCCGGTCGTCGGAGGCCAGGATGCAGGTGGAGATGGCCCTCTGCAGGTATGAAATCCCCCATCTGAAGGGGCTGGGCGAACAGATGTCCAGGCTTGGCGGCGGCATAGGCACCAGGGGCCCGGGAGAGACCGAGTTTGAACGCCACCGGAGAAAGCTTGAACGGCGGGTGCGGGATATAGATAAAAAGCTGGAGCTCCTGAAAAAGAAGAGGACCCTGCAGCGCGCCCGCAGACAAAAGATGAACTTCCCCGTGGTCTCGCTGGTGGGATATACAAACAGCGGAAAATCCTCCCTCCTGAGGCTGCTGAGCGGGGATAGCACGCTGGTGGCGGAAGACAGGCTTTTTTCAACCCTGGACACATTCATCAGAAGGGTATCTCTGCCCTCGGGCAGAGACATAATGCTTTCCGACACCGTGGGCTTTATCAGAGACCTGCCCCCGGGCCTTGTGGCGGCATTCAGGACCACCCTTGAAGAGATTGTCTCCTCATCGGTCCTTGTCTTTGTGCTCGACGCGGCGGCGCCGGATTTTGCCGAGGTCCTGGGAGTAGTCGAGAAAACGGTGGAGGAGATAGGCGGAGGCGAGATTCCCCGCCTTTTTGCCCTTAACAAGTGCGATCTTCTGGAAGAAGGAGAGTGCCGGGCCCTGGAAGAAAGAATACGGGAGGAAGGGGAGGCTGCCGTCTCCGTAAGCGCCCTCCGGGGAACGGGTATTCCCGCCCTGCTGACCACTCTGGACGCCTTTATTCAAAAAAACGATATGATTCAAAACGATATGACCCAGGAAGAAGGGAATTAAAAAATATGATTCGGAGCATGACGGGATTTGCCAGAGAGACGGGAGAATACCAATGGGGAACCCTTTCGGTGGAGCTGTCCTCGGTAAATCACCGGTATCAGGAACTTTCAATCAGACTGCCCAGAGAACTTTCATCCTTTGAGCCTGACGCGGGCTCTATACTGAGGACGACCCTGGGGAGGGGGAAGGCGAGGCTTTTTGCCGAAATCACCTGGGCCCCCGGCTATAAATCTCCTGTCATAGACGCTGAAGTCCTGCGGAACTACTATGTCCAGCTCCTGTCTCTGGGAGAAGAGCTAGGCGCGGATACTAAGCCGGAGATCCAGTCCCTTCTCTCCCTGCCGGGAGTCCTTGATTCCCCGTCCGCCCGCGCTTCCATCGAGGAGGACCTCGGCTCCGCTCTGTCCGCTGTGGTAAGAAAGGCCGCGCTAAGCCTCTCGGAAATGCGGAAAAAAGAGGGAGATGTCCTGAAACAGGCCATCGAAGGCTACCTGGAGGATTTTGAATCCCTTCTGGCCTCCATGGAGGAGTACTGGAAGGCAAGAAAAGACGAACTGCTTTCTGAGCTTAAAACCAAAGTGGCCGATCTCCTTGAGGGCGTTTCAGGTGATGCCGACGAGGGAAGAGTTGCCCAGGAAATCGCCCTGATGGCCGACAAGTGGGATATCTCCGAGGAGGCGGTGCGGTCGGCAAGTCACTGCATGCAGTTTAAAGCCATCCTTGGCGGACCTGTGTCGGAGGGCCGGAAGCTGGATTTTCTCATCCAGGAGATGAACAGGGAAGTAAATACCATGGGATCAAAGGTTACAGATGCCGAACTTAGGTGGATGGTCGTAGAGGCTAAATCCACGCTGGAAAAGATAAGGGAACAGATTCAGAACGCGGAGTGAGGAATATGACGGCAAAACTAGTCCACATAGGCTTTGGAAACATGGTGGCGGGGGAGCGGGTAGTGGCCATAATCCACCCGAATTCGGCCCCCATAAAACGGCTTAAGGAAGAGGCCCGGGAGGACGACAGGCTTATTGACGCCACCCAGGGCAGAAAGACGAGGGCTATCCTTATTACCGACAGCAACCATGTCATACTGTCGGCAATTCAGCCCGAGACCATATCGGGGCGGTTTGAAGAAGGCGGCGGGGATGAATAGCCCGAAAAAAGGCCGCCTCTTCGTCCTTTCAGGGCCCAGCGGGGCCGGCAAGGGAACGCTGAGGGAAAAGGTTTTTCCGGGGCTGACGGGGCTCTCCTTTTCTATATCCTGCACTACAAGAGCGCCCAGGATCGGTGAAAAAGACGGGGTCCATTACCGCTTCATAACTGAGGAAGCTTTTCTTGCCCTCCTGGAGGAAGGCCGGTTTCTGGAGCACGCCAAAGTGCACGGCAAACACTACGGAACCCTGAGGGAGGATGTGGAAAAGATCCTCTCCGCAGGAGGCGACGTTCTGCTTGAGATAGACGTACAGGGCGCCGCCCAGATTAAGAAGGGGATGCCCGACGCCATACTGATCTTCGTCTCCCCTCCCAGCCTGGAGGAGCTTGAACGTCGCCTGGCGGGCAGGGGCACGGAGCATGGAGAAGGCCTTAAACTGAGGCTTGACAATGCCCGGCGTGAAATGTCACAATCCGGGGATTATGACCACGTCATAATAAACGATGATATATCCAGGGCATCAAACGAGCTGGAAACATTGATATCAGACTATAGATCGCGCAGGAGAGATGAAAAATGATATTTTACGACATGGATTCACTGGCTGAAAAACAGGGTGTTGACAACAAGTACCTGCTGACGGCCGCGGTGGCGGCATGGGCGAGGACGTTGAGCGAGCAGAAGGGCCGCACCCTTGAAGAGGACAATGAAAAATTTATCTCCACCGCCCTTCAGGGCTTTGACCAGGGGCTTGTAAAAATCCTGGGAGAGAAAGAAGGCGGGGAGTGTACCAGCGCTCCCCCGGAGTCGGACCATGGCGCGGTGGAAGAATAACCGTAAAATAGTCCTGGCCGTCACCGGCGGCATATCCGCCTACAAGGCGCCAGAAATCCTCCGGGCCCTCGTTAAGGCAGGCTGCGATGTGGAAGTGGTCCTGACCGCGGGAGGCGAGAAATTCGTCAGCCCCATGGTACTCTCCACCCTGGCCGGCAAACGGGTCTGGAGGCAGGAGGACTTCCTCTCCGATGAAATGGGCTGGAAAATTCCCCACATAACCCTTGCCGACTGGACGGACGGAGTCCTAATCGCTCCCTGTACCGCTGAAACTCTGTCGAACATTGCCAGGGGGTCGGGTAAGGAACTGCTCTGCTCCCTGGTTCTTGCCGCACGGTCGCCGGTGATCGTCTTTCCCGCCATGAACGTAAACATGCTCGCCAATCCCGCCACGGCGGAGAACTGCGAAGTGCTCCGAAGGAGGGGAATTGTGGTCGCCGAGCCCGATACGGGAAGCCTGGCCTGCGGGTACGAGGGAAAGGGAAGGCTGCCGGCTACGGAGGTCATACTGGAAGAGCTCTGGCGGGCCCTTTGTCCGTCAAAATCTCTTGAGGGCAAAAACGTCCTTGTCACCGCGGGGCCTACATGGGAGTTCCTCGATCCGGTGCGTTTTTTAAGCAATCCCAGCACCGGCAAGATGGGTTACGCCATGGCCAGGGCGGCGTGGTACAGGGGCGCCCGGGTCACCTTCGTCCACGGCCCTGCGGAGTTCTCAAACCTTGAGGGTTTTTCCGCAAAGCCGGTGGTCTCCGCTGAGGAAATGAAAAGAGAAGTGCTGGCGGCGTCGGACGAAATGGACTTTATCGTAAAGGCCGCCGCCGTGGGCGACTTCAGGGCAGCTTCCCCAAGCGACAAAAAAATCAAGAGGGAAAAGCTGGACTCCCTTACCATTGAGCTGGAACAGAACGCAGATATAGCCGCCGCCCTGGGTGAAAGAAAACGGCCCGGCCAGGTACTGGTGGGCTTTGCGGCGGAAAGTCACGACCTGGTTGAAAACGCCGCGGCCAAGATGAAGAGGAAAAAACTGGATTTTATTGCGGCCAATGATATCACCGCCTCCGACGCCGGCTTTGGCGCCGATACCAACACCGTCAGGCTTCTTGATCCCGGGGGCGGTTCGGAGGAGTTTTCCGGCAGCAAGGAGGAAGTGGCGGACTGCCTGTGGAAAGCCATACTGAAAGAGTGAGGGTTTCCGGTGATCCAAGCCGCGCCCCCTGGTTCTGCGACGTCATAACGCCGGGACCCTGGTGGAACCTTCTGACCTATGAGCTGCCCTCGCCCCCCCTCAGGGGCGCCCGGCTTAAAATTCCCATGGGCAGGGGAGGCAGATACGGCATTGTTGATTCCTTCTCCCCCGACGCCCCGGGCGGAGATTTCAAAATACGCAGGGCCCTCTGCTCCGGCGACGACGGCCCCCTTGTATCGGGAAAAGACCTTGACCTCATCAAATGGGCCGGCGAGACCTTCCTCTGCGGCGCCGGTGAAATCCTTAAAATGGCCGTTCCGCCCCTCCTCCTCTCCGCACCGGAACCCCTCTCCGGCTCCTATTTTGCCGGGGAAGACGCCCCGGAGACGCCAGGGGAGTACTCGGAAAACTTTTTATACGACTGCTCATCCACAGCCAGGTGGGAGAAGCTGGTCGAGTCGGTGGATAATGGCCGGCCCTTCCTTGTGCTATTCCCCGAGCAGGCCCTGGCGGCCTCTTTTTATGAGGCTTTACCCCCTTCTTTGAAGGAGGGGTGTCTGCTTTGGCCGTCCACGGGGGGCAGGAAGCTGGCTGATGCCTGGCTGTCCGTCAGGGAAGGCGGGATTAAAGGGATTGTAGGGCCGCCCGGCGCCGTCTTTGCCCCTCTCCCGGGAGTTGCCTCCCTCATCGTGGACGAAGAGAGCAGCGGCGCCTACAGGACCTACAGGCGCCCCTTCGTGAACGTCAGGACCATTGCCGCAAGAAAGGCGGTACTTCAGGGCGCTCGGCTTACCCTGTCCGGCAGACTCCCCTCATCAAGGGTATACGTAAGAGGCAGGCCCCGATGCGACTGCAGGCCGCCCAGGGAAGGGATAAAATTTGTCGACCTGAAGCAGAGCTTCTCCCCTGAATACAGGGGGATGAATGATACCCTCCGCCTCTCCGCTCCTCTCTTCAAAGAGACCGCCAGGACGATATCCGCAGGCAGGGTTGCCCTCTGGCTCCTCGACCGTAAGGGATACGCGGGGGAGGTGGCCTGCGAGGATTGCGGCAGTCCGCTGTTGTGCTCCTCCTGCGGGCGCATAATGGCCTGGAGGGATGAGAAGGGGGTCATGCAGTGCGTCGCATGCGGCGAAACCCGTCCCCTTCCTGACGTATGCCCTTCCTGCCGGGGCGCCCTTCTGAGGGGCAGACGGCCGGGCCTGGAAGCCCTCTTTCCGGTGGCCCGGGCCTCCGTTGCCGACGACAGGCCTGTCCTGGTCTGGGACGGCGCCAGGTCGTGGGGGAAGAAGGAGCTTCAGATGATAATGAAAGACCTTCAGGGAGGAGGTCTGGTCCTCGGCACCAGATCTTCCCTCGCTCTGTGCGATAGGGCAGACGTGGGGTTCGCCGCCTGGATCGACGCCGACAGCGAGGTAAGAAGCGTTGCCTTCCAGGCAAAATTCACTGCCTTTTCCATGGTTTGGGAGTCCTGCTGGAGAGGAAATACCGGGGAAGACAGGGTAGTGCTGCTCCAGAGCAGACGTCCGGGGTCGGGTTGGCAGAGAGGGCTCCTTATGGGCTGGGAACGGTTTTGGGACGAAGAGCTAAGGGAGAGAAAAGAGCTGGGTCTGCCGCCCTATTCTTTCCTTATTGAAATCACTACTTCTTCGGACAGCATTAAAGATAGTATAATGACAAAGCTGGAGACGGCGGGTCTTACCGTCCTGGACCCGGGAGACCCTCCCGGCGCGGTCTGGGTGGAAGCTCCCTCTCCCGGCAAAGTCAGGAAAGTTCTGGATCCATATTTTTTAATTAAAAACTCCAGGGCCGGTTTTCCCGAAATTACCGTCTGGATTGACTAGAACCTCTGGGAGGATAAATATTAAATGCCAGTTGTATCGATCATCGGAAGGCCGAATGTCGGAAAATCGTCCCTTTTCAACAGGCTTATCGGCCGGAGAGAGGCCATCGTGGACGATATGCCCGGCGTTACCAGGGATAGACTCTACGGAGAAGTGGAGTGGAAGGACAGAAAATTTTACCTGGTTGACACGGGCGGCTTTGTTGAAAGGGATGACGATGTTTTTTTCAAGGGCATGAGAGGGCAGGTAAGGGCCGCCCTCGCTGAAAGCGACCTGGTCGTCTTCGTCATCGACGGAAGGGAAGGCCCCACCTGGATGGATGAGGACGTGGCGGACATGCTCAGAAAATCGGGCAAGCCGGTCCTGGTGGCGGCAAACAAGATTGACGAAGGACTGCATGAGGACCGCGTATTAGACGCCTACTCCCTGGGCTTCGACGACGTTATAGGCGTAAGCGCGGAACACAAGCGGAATACCTACGATCTTCTTGACATGATAGTCGAGAAACTGCCTCCCGAGGAGGCAGTCCCGGAGGATGAAGAGGAAATACGCCTTGCCATCGTGGGAAGGCCCAACGTAGGCAAATCCAGCATCATGAACCGCATCGCCGGCGAGGAGAGGGCGCTCGTAAGCGATATCCCCGGCACCACCAGGGACACTGTGGATACCGTAGTCAATATCGACGGCGTTGCTTTCCGCCTGATAGACACGGCGGGGCTCAGGAGAAAGAGTCGGATGGAGGGGAATATCGAGTACTACTCCTATGTAAGGACCATCCAGGCGATCGACAGGTGCGACGTGGCCATGCTGGTCATGGATGCCCGGGAACCCTTCACGGATCAGGATAAGAAGCTGGCGGGAGAGATAATTGAAAGAGGAAAGGGGATAGTCCTCATCCTGAACAAGTGGGATCTCCTGGACCGGAAAAACGAGCAGGGAGACGTCCTCCACAAAAAAATGCGGGATGAAATGCCCTTTATCTCCCACGCTCCGCTCTCCTTTGTATCCGCCCTTACCGGGAGGGGACTGGTAAAGATCTCCGAGCTCGTCCTCAAGGTATCGGAGAACAGAAAGAGAAGAATAGGAACCAACCTTCTGAACAGGCTGATCCGGGATATCCTGGCCTTCAGCAGACTGCCGACGGACGGTAGGGGGCGGGCCTTTAAAATCTTTTACTGCACTCAGACCAGGATTGAACCGCCGACTTTTGTGTTCTTTGTTAACGCCCCCGATCTGGCGGAAAAATCCTTTCAGAATCATATCGAAAACGAACTGAGAACCCTGGGAGAGTTCGACGGGACGCCAATTCGCATTTTTTGGCGCGGAAAAAAGGAAAATTGAAGATTTTGCTTGACCTTAGCTGAACTTACTGGTAATAATGGTCCAGATAGGTTGCGCCTTTACGGGCAGTAGTTTTTTCGGAGAGTAACCAAATACATCAAGAGGAGGTTGTAAAAAAGTGACCAAGGCGGAACTTGTAACAGAAGTAGCTAAGGCGACCGGGCTGAATAAAAAAGCATCAGGCGCCGCTGTCGGGGCGGTTTTCGAGGCCATCGAAAATTCCCTCGCCAAGGGAGAGAAGGTACAGCTCGTTGGCTTCGGAACTTTCGAGGTCAGGGAGAGAGCTGCCCGGGAAGGACGAAATCCTCAGGATCCCAAGAAAGTTATTAAGATTCCTGCGAAAAAAGTCCCTGTTTTCAGGCCCGGAAAGGCTCTCAAGGATAAGGTTGAATAGACTGGACTTTTAGTTTTTCCGTGGCCTCTTCCCC
>CAZXOD010000072.1:0-10184 GCA_964642285.1 uncultured Synergistaceae bacterium | reverse complement strand
ATAGGCGACTCCGTGGAGCTGGAAATTCTGGAGAAAGGCAAAAAGCCCGGCGAGCCTCACTCCTACGACTACAGGGGCTACTGCCTTCTGCCCCTGGTAGGGTATTTTCTCCGGGTTTCCCGGGGAGGTAAGGCTAAAAAGGGGGATGAAGTAAGACTGCTGGATTAGCGCCGGCAAGCTGGGCGGCTTTTAGCCGAGAAGTTATCTGATGGGGGGACGAAAGGATGCTGGGCAATCTGAAAATAGGACCAAAGCTGGCCATGGCCTTCGGAGCGCTGCTCGTGATCTTTGCGGCGGTGGGAGGGCTGAGCTGGTACTCCATGGAGGGGGTCAGCGGCGAGTCCCGCTCTCTGGCGGACCAGTACGTACCGGAGATGGTGATAGCAGGCGACATTCACGGCGCGGTCCAGGACATGATGTATGAAATACGGGGCTACGGCCTTACCTATGAAAAGCACTACCTGGAGGCGGGCCGAAAGGCCGCGGAGGCCTCAAGATCTGGCTTTGCCGAGGCGGCCGCCCTTGCGCAAAAGTATCCCTGGCTGGCGGTGCTTAAGGCTGAGGCCGAAAAGGGGCGGGCCGGGCTTGAGGAGTATATCAGGCTCATCGACGAATCTCAAAAGAAAGTAGACGAACTTGCCTCCCTTCAGACCAGGGGCGCCGGGGTTGAAAGCGTGTACTTTGACAACGCTGAAAAGTTCCTCCTGTCCCAGGAAGTGGAAATGAAAAAGGAAATTGCCGAATACGCCGAGAACGCAAAACTCGATGAAAGGCTCAGGAAGATCACCCTCAGCAACGCCCTCATCGACCAGGGGAATTACGTGGTGGAGGCAAACTACAAGGGACAGAGCCAGAGAAATCCCGTTCTTCTTGAGGAGGGCATCAGCCGATTTGGTGAAATGCAGGCCGCCATCGAACAGCTGAGATCCATTACCCGCCAGAAGGAAAACATGAATCAGCTTGACGCCGTTGCAAAATCGGGCGGGGACTACAAGACCGTGATGACGGAAATTCTGGCCGCGTGGAAGGAGCTAAACGAGATCAACGCCAGAAGAACCGAGGCGGGCAGGCAGGTCCTGGCCATAACCGAGAAGATAGTCGAAGCGGGGGCTGAAAACGCCCAGCGCATTGCAAGCCGCGCCGTGGAGAATCTCGGCTCCACCATACTGATGATCATCGGCTCCACCATATTCGCCGTTATCCTTGGTTCAGCCATAGCCTTTATTATGACAAGAAGCCTCACCCGTCCTCTCAGGAGGGTCACCGTACTGGCCGGAATGGCCGGCGGGGGAGACCTGTCCATAGAAAGAGGGGACTTTAATATAAACACCAGGGACGAACTGGGCATCATGGCCGACGCCCTGGCGGACATGGTTAGGGAGCAGCGGGAGATGGTAAGGGTTATGAGGGACAAGTCGGTCCACCTCTCCGCCCTCTCCGAGGAGAGCGCCGCCTCTACCGAAGAGGTTACAACTACCACCAGCGAAGTGGCCGAGGGCAACGCCCGCCTTGCGGAGCAGACCCGCAGGGGCAGGGATAACTCCGTGGAGGCGTCCAAGGTCATGCTTGAGATGAGCAGCCTCATCCAGATAGCCCAGAATCTGGCCGCCAACGCCGACAAAAACTCCACCGAGATGGCCGGCGCCACTGAAGAGGGCCGCAAGACCGTGGCCCAGACCGTGGAGCACATGGAGTCCATCCGCAAGTCCGTGGAGGAGACGGAAGAGCTTTTAACCCAGCTCAACGCCTTCTCCGAGCGCATAGGGGTGGTGGGCGATACCATTACTGGCCTCGCCGACCAGACCAACCTGCTTGCCCTTAACGCCGCCATCGAGGCGGCCAGGGCCGGGGAGGCGGGGCGGGGATTCGCCGTGGTGGCGGAAGAGGTCCGCAAGCTTGCGGAACAGTCCCAGCAGGGCGCCGGAGAAGTGGCGGAGCTGGTAGCTAAAATCCTTGAGGGAACCCGGTCCGCCGTTACGTCCATGCAAAAGAGCAGGGAGGGCGTAGAGGAAGGGGTATCCATCGCCCACGTGGCGGGGGAGGCCCTGGAAAAAATCGACAAGGCGGTCAGGAGCTCCCTGGCGGATGTAAGAAAGATAATCACCACCACCGATGAGGAAGTGGCCAAGTCTGAAACGGTCATAGCCCTCATCGACGTAAACTCAAGCGTTATGGAGATCACCGACGATCACGTCCAGACTCTGGCCGCCTCCATGGAGGAGACAGCAGCCGCCATGGAGAACGTGGCCACGAGCGCCCAGGAGGTAAGCGAGACCTCCGAGGAGCTCAGGATGATGACGGAGCGCTTCAAGGTGGAGAAGGACGACGGGGGAACAACCGGACTTGCCGTTCTCTAACGGGACGGCCGGTCTTTAAAAAATCACATCACATCGGGAGGAGCAGCCATGAACATCAATATAGCCAAAACCGGATCCGGAGCCGTGGTAAGCCTTGGCGGCAGCATGTACGTAGAGGACTCAGCCACGGTCAGGGAGCAGCTTATAGAGCTCCTGGAAGAGGGAATAATCAACCTCACCTTCGACCTCTCAGCCCTTTCCTACATCGACAGCTCGGGGCTGGGCGTCCTCATCTCTATTCACAAAAGGTGCCTCCAGAAGGGCGGCAGAATGGTAATAACAGGCCTCAGAGGCATGGTGGAGGAGCTCTTCAAGCTGACCCGCCTCGACCTTGTCTTCAACGTAGCAAGCCATTAGCCATTAAAAAACGCCGGGGCCCCATTCAGGGGCCCCGGTCTCTTTTTCTTCAGGGCTGCCAGCGCAGGATAGTAGCTCCCCAGGAGTATCCCACCCCGAAGCCCACGACCATCACCCTGTCGCCGGGCTTCAGCTTCCCTTCGTCCGCCGCGTCCCTGAGGGCCATGGGGATGGTGGCGCTCACCGTGTTGCCCTTGTTCTCCATGTTCATGTAGAACTTTTCCTGCGGAATGCCTATCTCTTTTCTCAGGTGCTCCAGTATCAGCAGGGTGGCCTGGTGGAAGACGAAAAGGTCCACGTCGTCCATAGTCATGGAATGGCGCTCCAGCACTTCGGCCACCGCGCCGGGCACTGTCTCCACGGTGAACTTGAGCACCTCCGGGCCGTTCATGTAGAGGTTTTCCGCGCTTCTGGTGTTGCCCCACCGGTTGGTCCTCTCCTCGGCCGTCTCGGGGGACCGGGGCGCGGCCCAGGCGCCCGCCGGGATGATGAGCTTGTCCATCCCCGAGCCGTCGGTGCCCAGCACGAATTCGCCTATGCCCGCCTTCTCCGAACGGTCGACTAAAATGGCCGCCGCCGCGTCGCCGAAGATGGTGCGGGTGCTCTTGTCCTTCGGGTGAATGGTGCGGGTCAGGGTGTCCGCTGTAATCAGCAGGACCCTGGAGGCCAGCCCGGCGGCTATCAGCCCCTTGCAGAGGGCCAGCCCGTAGACGAAGCCGGAGCACCCCAGGTTGTAGTCCAGGGCGCCCGCCGTCTTTTTAAGTCCGATCCTGTCCTGAACTACGCAGGCCGTGGCGGGAAGGTAGTAGTCGGGGCTTTCGGTGCAAAGCAGCAGAAAGTCCACAGACTCCCTGTCGATGCCGTGCTCCTCGAAGAGCCTCTCCGCCGCGCTTGCCGCCAGGTCCGACACCAGTTCGCCGTCCACAATGTGTCGCTGTTTTATCCCCGTCTTCTGGTAAATCTTGTCCTCAGTCCAGACGCCGAACTCCTCCACCAAATCCTTGTTGGTGGATATTTTCGGGGGCAGATAGTAGGAAATGGCCGTAATTGCCGCATTTGATGCTTTCATCTCTCAAATTCCTCCATTGCGGGATTCAAATATGGCGGAATTATCCCATTCATTCTGGCGGGTAGCAAGCGGGAGGTTTCTTTGGGCGGATTGGGGCGGCAATTAGCATTTTTCTCTTGCAAAGAAAGAATCTGTGGCCTAAAGTAGACTCTGTTACCGAAAGGAGTGGCGCCGGTTGCACCGCAAAAATAAATTAAAATTTAATTCGGAAGGGGCGCAGCGTCGTGACTGAAAGAAAAATATCCTTTGTTCACTGCGCCGATCTTCACCTTGACAGCCCCTTTTCCGGCCTCAGCGACATGTCCCCTTCCATGGGAGCTTTTCTCAGAAAAGCTACTTTTCAGGCCTTTGAAAATGCCGTAAATCTAGCCCTGGAGAGGGGAGCGGACTTCTTCCTCGTCTCCGGCGACGTCTACGACGGGGAGGACAGAAGCGTCCGTGCCCAGGTCTTCTTTCTCCAGCAGCTGGGGCGGCTCTCCGACGCCGGGATCCCATCCTTCATCGTCTGCGGAAATCATGATCCTCTCTCAGGCTGGGAGGCCGACAGGGACTTCCCGCCCCTGGTCCGCCGCTTCGGACCCGAAGTGGAGTCCTTCCCCCTGGAGCTCGGGGGGGAGATTGTGGGGGCCGTTCACGGCTACAGCTACCCTTTCCGGGATGTGAAAGAAAATATCGCCCTCCGGTTCGCGGGGAAAAGAGCCGAAGGGCTGAACATCGCCATGCTTCACTGCAACGCGGGAGGCTGGAAGGGCCACGAAAACTTCGCCCCCTGCTCCCTGGCCGACCTCAGGGCGGCCCGCATGGACTATTGGGCTCTGGGCCACGTCCACACCGCAGAAGTGATGTGCCGGGACCCCCTCGTCGTCTACCCGGGCTGCACCCAGGGGAGAAACATAAGGGAGTCGGGCAAAAAAGGAGTCTGCTTCGTCACTTTTAATCCCGCCGAAGGGAGCCTTCCCGCGGCGGCAAATACGGAGTTCGTCCCCTGCGACGCGGTTCGCTGGAAGAGCGGGGAACTCTCCATCTCGTCCATGGACCGGGAAGAGGATTTTTTCCAGGCCGTATCCATGCTGAAAGAAAAGACAAGGGCAATGAACGACGGCCTCCCTATGCTCCTGAGGCTATCCCTCTCAGGGCGGGGAGAAATGCACAGCCTCCTCCGGCGGCCGGGATTTCTCAAAGGCCCCGGCGGCCTGATGGAGACCCTTAACGAGGGGGAGGAGGACAGGTCAGACTTTGTCTTTATTGAGGAGATAGTCGACGAAACCGCTCCGTCTCTGGATCTGGAGGCCCTGGCATCGGGCGGCCATCTTGTGGGGGACTTCCTCAGGGAGGCGGCGGCCTTCCGGGAGGGCGGACGCCTGCGGGAGGGACTTGAAAATATTCTGCGGGACAGGGAGATCCTTGACAGAATCTCCTCCTCCGAGGCGCTGGATATGATCAGCTCCCTGACCGATGAAGACGTGGAGCGGCTTCTCGACAGAGGGGTGTTTACGGCCCTCTCGGGGCTGCTTGAGGGGGGCGGGCAATGAAAATTCTTAAATTTCATATAAGCGGCTTCGGGATATTTGCCGACGCCGGCGCCGATCTTTCCGAGGGACTCACCGTCTTTCACGGTGAAAACGAGAGCGGCAAGACCACCCTTATGAACTTCTTCCGCAGACTTCTCTTCAGCAGGGGCAGAAACGCCCGGAGCAGGGCCAATCCTTACGAGCCGGTGAGCGGAGGCGTCCACGGCGGCTGCGCCTCCATACGGATGGAGGACGGACGGGAGTATATCCTTGAGGCCGAGGGCGCAAAAAACTTTATCGCGCCCGCGGAGGGAGGCGCCGCAAGGGAGCTTGACCCAAACTTTTTCTCCGTGAGCAGGGAGGTCTACGAGAGCGTCTTCGCCATGGGACTGGAGGAGATGCAGTCCCTGGAGCCCCTGAACTCCTCCGAGGTAACCGCCAGGTTTTTTGCCGCCGGGGCCGGCCTTGGCTCGGCCTCCCTTCCCCGGGTGCTCTCCGCCCTTGAGGCCCGCCAGAATGAGATCTACCGGCCATGGGGAAACATAAGAAGCGCCTCCGCCGTAAACCGCCTGCTGGTATCCATGAACGATACGGACGGCGAACTGCGCCGCCTCAGGGAAAGAGGGTCGGAATGGCGGAGCATGAAGGACGAGCTTGTGGCCCTTGAGGCGTCCCTGGGGGAGAAAAAAAGGACCCTGGGAGGCCTGAAGGATCGCCTTGCCCGCCTGGATCTTCTTGAAAAGGGCCGCCTCTCCCTGGCCGCCCTGGAAGATATAAACCGCCTTATCTCGGAAATTGGCGAGCTCCGCCCCTTTCCCGGGGACGGGCTGAACCGTCTCTCCCGCCTGGAGGAGGAGCGGCGGAGGATTGAGACGGCTGCCGGGGCGGTTTCGGAAAAACTTGCCGCGGCGAGCCATGCCAGAGACGGCCTGGAGGCGGACCCCATCCTCCGCTGCCTTGAGTACGGCGATGAAGTGGAAAAGCTGGAGCGGGAGAGCGAGCAGTTCCGTACCGCCATCCACAGGCGGGGGCTGCTTCATAAAGAGGTAGAGGAGGCGGAAAAAGCCTTTCTGGATAACCTCCGGCACCTCTGTTCCTGGTGGACCGAGGAACACCTTGCTGAGGCGGACGTATCCGCTCCCGCCATCGACTACGCCAGAAAGACCGCCGAAAGCAGAGAGCTTCTGGAGCGGACCAGGGGCGAGGAGGAGAAGTCCATCGCCCAATGGAACCGCCTCAGGGAGGACCGCCGGAATGAGGCCGCCTCCCTGGATAAAGAGATGGCCAGGGTGGAGAAGAGGGCCGAGCGGGCGACGACCCGGTGGAGCCTGATAACCGCCCTGAGGACCGTCTTCTTCGAGCTCGGCGACGAGGAGGAAGATCTGGCTGCCCTTGAGGAGGCCAGGGCCGCTCTGAGCGCCGAGAGAGCGGCCGGGGCGGAAGAAGAGCCTCCCGAGCCCGGCTGGCTCGTCCCGGTGATCTCCTGGGCGCTGCTGGCCGTGGGCGGGGGGGCCACCTACCAGGCCTGGCTCACCTCCGACAGAATATGGTTCTTCGGGGCGGCGGTCATCTTCAGCGCCTCCCTGCTGCTCTACCTTGCCCACAAGGACCAGGAGAAAAGGTGCGACACCGCCCTTTCCTGGTGGTCCAGGAGGATGGACGATCTTGACCTCCGCATGGAGGAGACCCTCCTTCTGCTGGACAGCCAGCGGGCCAGGGTGGAGAGGCTAGCCGCGAGGCGGGATGAGCTGGGGCAGGAGCTGGACATCATAGCCCCCCGGTTTGCCAACGAAATGGAAGAGCTGCTTGAGGAGGGCGAGAGAGATAACTCGGCAAGCGAACGGTATGCCGTCCTGGGCGAGCGGAGCAGGCAGATGGCCGCGGTGCTGGCAAGGATGGACGCCGAGAGCGAGGCCATGGAGAGCTCTCTGGAGAGAACCGCCGGAGAGCTTGAGAAGATTATGGGAGAGTGGCGCGGCTGGCTGCGGGAGCGCAACTTTGACCAGAGCCTTGCCCCCAGGGACATGGAGGCCCTGGTCCCCCGGATTCTGCAGCTTCGGTCGGAAAAGGCCGCCCTGGAGTCCCGCAGAGCCGAGATGAACGAACTGGGCGAATATATAGCGTCGGTGACGGATCGAATCTCCCGGTTGAGCGAGATCTTCTCCCCCGGCGGAGAGGAGGACCCCTCGGATCCCGAATCCATAAGGGCCTTAGCCGCAACTCTCCGGCAGGCTGCCTCCAGGAAGAGAGAGGCGGAGGCCCTTGAAAGAGAGATAAAAAACCTCGAGGACGCCCTTGCCGGACTACAGCGGGAGCTTGAGGCCGGCCGCGCCGCCGCGGGGGAGCTCTTCTCCCTGGCAGGCGCCGCCGACGAGGCCGGGTTCAGGAGCATGGCGGCCCGGTGGGCTGAAAAGGAACGGCTCCGGGACGGGGCTTCCCGGGAGAGGCAGATGCTCCTGGGGCTGTTCGGGAGCGAAGAGGAGCTGGCCCGGGCGGAGAGGGATCTTGCCGGACTGCCCCCCGAAACGGCCGCAAAAGAGCGGGAGGAAGGGCAGGCTGAGGCGGCCGCCCTGGAGAAGGAGATGGAAAGAGTATCGGAGACCAGGGGCAGGCTTGCCCTGAGAATTGAGCAGATCGCCTCCGACGAGCGGCTGGGAGAGCTCCTGTTCGCCAGGAAGGAGATGGAGAGCAGGCTTGACGGCGGTCTTCAGGAGTGGCTGTCGGTGATTCTGGCCCGCCACTTCCTGGAGATCTCGAAAGAAAAGCACGAAAGGGAGCGCCAGCCCGAGGTCATCCGGCGGGCGGGAAAATATCTTGCGCTCATGACGGGAAACAGATACACTCTTCTCTCCAGGGGAGATCGTCAGGGTCTCTCCGTAATCCTGGAGGACAACGACCCCGCCAGGAAGCGAAAGGACGAGGTCAAGTGGAGCTCCGGCCTCGCCGACCAGGTCTACCTCTCCATGAGGCTTGCCCTGGCCGCCATGTGGGGAGAAAACTCCGAACCTCTGCCCCTGATCCTGGACGATCTGCTTGTCAGGTTTGATGAAAACCGGCGGCGGGGCGCCGCGGCGGCCATCATGGAGGCGGCCCTCAAAAACCAGGTGATGCTCTTCACCTGTCAGAGGAAGACTCTGGATATCTTCCGGGCAGTGGCGGAGGAGCGGGGCGCGGTCCCCGACAGGGCGGCGTTCCGCCATATTGAGCAGGGAACCCTCCGCCCCGCGTAAATAAAACGGGAAGGGCGGTAGCTTAACGGCCATGACAATAGCTGAAAGACTGGCAGGGTTGCCCGTGGGGGCCGTATCCCCCGGGGAGCCCTTGAAGAACCACTGCACCTGGAAGATCGGCGGCCCCGCCGACGCCCTGGTGCAGCCCGCGTCTGCGGAAGAGGTTATCCGCCTTATGGCTTTTGTCCAGGAGGAGGGAGTCCCTCTGCTGGTCATAGGCAGGGGAAGCAACCTTCTCTTCTCCGACGGAGGTTTCAGGGGCGTGGTAATGAAGCTGGGCAGGCGTTTCTCCGATTACTCCCTGTCGGGATGCGAGGTTCGGGCTCAAAGCGGCGTCTGGGTTCCCCGGCTGGCCCGCGCCATAGCCTCTGGGGGCCTCTCCGGCTTTGAACATGCCGCCGGGATCCCCGGCTCCCTGGGAGGACTGATCGTCATGAACGGCGGGAGCCTCCGCCGGGCAGTGGGGGAGAACATAAGCTCCGTGGACGCCGTCTCCACGGAAGGGGAGTTCAGGAGATTCGAAAGAGGCGAGTGCGGCTTCGCCTACCGCAGGTCCGTCTTTCAGGACGGACAGGAGAGGGAAGGGTGGATTATCCTCGGGGCGGTTATGAATTTCGACCGGTCTGACTACAGGGCAGTCCGGAAGCGGCACCTGGAAGCGCTCCGGGAGCGCCGGGGCAAATTTCCTCTGAAGCTGCCCAACTGCGGCTCGGTCTTCACCAACGACCCTGCGGTCTACGAGCTGGCGGGCCCTCCGGGGAAAATAGTCGAGGACGCGGGGCTCAAGGGTACCGCCGTGGGCGCCGCCATGGTTTCGCCCCTTCACGCCAACTTTATCGTAAACCAGGGAGGGGCCTCGTCAAAGGATGTGCTGGAGCTCATCGGCCTCATCCGGCGCAGGGTGTTTGAAAAGCTTGGCGTATGGCTGGCCTCCGAGGTGAGGTACGCCGACGAAAAAGGGCTGGTGGTACCGGCGTCGGAGGCCTGCCCTGACGGTAACACTGGAGAACGGAGGAAAGGACCGTGATCAGATACTTTATCAGGAGGCTCGCCCAGACGGTGCTGGTGCTGCTGGCGGTGTCGGTCATCGTCTTTCTGGTGATGAGCTTCACCGGCGATCCCGTCCTCATGATAGTGCCCCCCACCGCCACCGACGCCCAGATCGCCGAGGCAAGGACCGCCCTGGGCCTCGACCGGCCCCTGTGGGTCCAGTACGGCGTCTTCCTGAGGAACCTTCTTAAAGGGGACATGGGCGTATCGTACATCTTCAAGCGCCCCGCCCTCACCCTCATAGTGGAGCGGATGCCCGCCACGCTGGAGCTGGTCTTCTTCTCCATGGTAATCTCCCTGGCGGCGGCCCTCCCCTGCGGAGTCTACGCCGGGGCGAAGCCCGGCAGCCCCCTCAGCCGGGCCGTCATGGGCGGCTCTCTTCTCGGCATATCCCTGCCCTCCTTCTGGGTGGGAATTCTGCTCATCTTCTATTTCGCGGTGGAGAAGAGGCTCCTGCCCTCGTCGGGACGGGGCGCCACCGCCACCCTCTTCGGAATCCCCTTCGCCTTTTTGACCGCCGACGGCTTTCGCCATATCATCCTCCCCGCGTCAAGCCTGGCCCTTGGAACCCTTGCGATGCTGATCCGACTCATCCGGGCCCAGAGATCGG
>CAZXOD010000071.1:0-10286 GCA_964642285.1 uncultured Synergistaceae bacterium | reverse complement strand
CCATCCTCTCGGGATCGGTGACCATGTAGGGGCTGATGTAGCCCTTGTCGAACTGAAGGCCTTCCACCATCTCAAGGGTGGTTCCGACAGTCTGGCTGTCCTCTACGGTGATGACGCCGTCCTCGCCGACCTTGTCCATGGCCTCGGCGATAAGCTGGCCCACGCCGTTGTCGTTGGCGGAGATCGAGGCAACCTGGGCGATCTTGGCTCTGTCCTTGACGGGGATAGCCTTCTTTTTAAGCTCTTCGACTACGAGGTCGATGGCTCTTTCGATGCCGGAGCGCATGAGCATTCCGTTAGCGCCGGCGGCTACGTTCTTCATCCCCTCGGCGATGATGGAGCGGGCGAAGACGGTAGCGGTGGTGGTGCCGTCTCCGGCGATGTCGTTGGTCTTGGAGGCCACTTCCTTGAGCAGCTGGGCGCCGGTGTTCTCGTATACGTCCTCAAGCTCCAGCTCCTTGGCTATGGTCACGCCGTCGTTGGTGATGGTGGGGGAGCCGAACTTCTTCTCAAGCACAACGTTGCGGCCTTTGGGGCCAAGGGTGACGCCAACGGTGTCGGCTACTTTATCGATACCGCGAAGCATAGCGCGGCGGGCTTCTTCTCCAAAAACAAGAATTTTTGCCATTATCTTCTACCTCCTGGTTTAGGGATGGATCTACTTCTCGATGATAGCGAGCACATCCCGCTCGCTGAAAATTACGTACTCTTCGCCGTCAAGCTTCACTTCGGTGCCGGCATACTTGCTGAAGATGATCCTGTCGCCGACTTTTACCTCAAGGGGAAGCTTCTGTCCGTTCTCAAGCACCTTGCCGGTTCCGATGGCCATTACTTCGCCTTCGGTGGGCTTTTCTTTGGCAGTATCGGGAAGAACGATTCCTCCCTTGGTCTTCTCCTCGTGGCTGATGACCTTGACAACAATTCTGTCTCCAAGCGGTTTCAGATTCATAAAACAGATCCCTCCTAAAAATTGTTTTACAGACTGCTAGCACTCCGGTGAGTCGAGTGCTAAATGACCGGAATAGATATTACGGATGGAGAAGAATAATCTCAACTCCCGCCAGAGGGGTTTATAGCTGAAGAATGGGCTATATTTCAGGTTTATGCTTAAAAACTCCTGTTTTCGACGTTTTTTATTTAAGGCAGTTCTCTTTATCCTTACTACCACGGCTCCCACGAGGGATCGGGGGAAAAGGACAGGGAGGACCGTTCCCCCCGCATAAAGGCGTTATACCCTGCGGCAGCTATCATTACAGCGTTGTCGGTGCAGCGGTTGGGGGGCGGGAGAAAGACTTTCCAGCCTTTTTTTGCCCTCAGGGCGACCCTGAGGGCGCTGTTGGCCGCTACTCCGCCCGATACGGCGACGGTCTTTACGCCGGTTTTTTTAACAGCCAGGGCGAGCTTTCCCACAAGGGAATCCACGGCGGCTCGCTGAAAGGAGGCGCAGATATCGGCAACGGGAAGAGGTCCGCCTGCGGCGGCAAGCCTGTTTATCTCGGTCACCGCGGCGGTCTTCAGGCCGCTGAAGCTGAAGGCGATCTCGGAGCTGCCCTTCAGGGGTACGGGGAAGTCGAAGGCCCCGGGATTTCCTCCGGCGGCCAGACGGTCCACCTCCGGACCGCCCGGGTAGGGAAGGCCCAGGACCTTGGCCGTCTTGTCATAGGCCTCGCCCGCGGCGTCGTCCCTTGTCCCCCCGAGAAAGACATACTTTCCGTATCTCTCGGCGAGGACAATCTCCGTATGTCCCCCGGAGACGATCATGCACAAAAAAGGAGGTTCCAGCTCAGGGAAGGAGACCACATTGGCAAACATATGCCCCTCCAGGTGATTTACCGCCAAAAGGGGGATATTCCATGCCAGGGAGAGGGCCTTGGCGGCCATCACCCCCACAATGAGGGAGCCCATGAGGCCCGGCCCCGCGGTTACGGCTATCAGCCCTATTTCCTTTGCAGGGTCGCCCACGCCGGCCCTGCGGATAACTTCCTCTGTGAGGGGGAGAAAGGCCTCAAGGTGCATCCTGGCCGCAAATTCGGGTATTACCCCTCCGAAGGAACTGTGAGCGTCCACCTGGCTCGACAGGAGCTCGGCCCTGACGTCCCTCTGACCCCGCAGAAGGGCAACAGCCGAGTCGTCGCAGCTGCTCTCAATCCCCAGGGTTAAAAAATCCTCCATGCCTCCGGTCATCGCCCCGGCAGCTCCAGCTCGGTTTCGTACTCCCCCACCGCCAGCCGGATCTTTTTTCCCTTTACAGAAGCCAGGGGGACCGCCACGGCGAAATCGGCGGTAAGTCCCGGGGGCAGTTCTCCCAGGGGGGCAAGATGCCTGTTTGTAAGCAGGTCTTCAGGGGCAAGGTTCCGGCCGCCGATGGAGATCATGGAGAGATCAAGGTCGAGGTTTTTTATGGTCCTGAGCCTTATTATGAAAAGGGCTTTCTTTCTGGTCTCCCTGCTGCCGAAGAAGCTGGTGTTTGTCTTAAGCCATTCCGGGGAAAGGGAGTCGGACCAGGCCGCCTCCGACAGCTTCCCGTCCACGTAGATAAAAGCGAACTGGGCCCGGGCGCCAATTATCAGCTCTCCCAGGGGCTCCCCTTCGTACCAGACTACCGCCGTCCTCTTGTCCAGCAAACTTTCAAGATCCTGGGCCGCGGCGGCGGACACCAACAGGGCGATAAGCGCAAAGACTAGCGCAACGGCTCTGATTTTTATTTTTATTTTCATTATTCGCTCCTCCTCTTTCTTCGGGACAGGGCGTCCCTGACCCATACCCATTCCTGAAACTTCAGGGCCGCCGTAACGGCCCCATAGGCCGCTCCGGAGGCCAGCAGAATGCCGGAAATCCAGACGGACCGCAGGGCCAGGCCTGCGCCCTCAGGATAGACGGCAATCCCATTGTACAGATAAACCGCGCCTGCCGTCACTAAAAGAGAGGCGCTCATTTTCAACACCCAGGAAAGGGGAAATATGCCCGGGGGACGCCCCAGATTTTTTGACAGCAGCCTTATCCCCACCCATCCCGACAGGGTAAAGGAGAGGGATGTGGCAAGGGCCAGTCCGCCGAAGCCCATGGGCTTCATCAGCGCCAGGGAGAAGAGGGCCGTGGCCAAAACGCTCGACAGGGTGACCCACAAGGCCTCCCGGGGAAGGCCCCGGGCGTAGAGTCCCCTCATTACCACCGTGGTGCAGGCCATGCCGGGGAGTCCCGCTGAATACATGGCAAGGGAGAGGCTGGTGCCCTCCAGGGCCCACTCGCCGAAGGCCCCCCGGAAAAACAGAAAATGCACAATCTCCCTTGAGACCAGCATCATACCCAAGGTGACGGGCAGCACGATGAAGAGTGCAAACCTGACGGATTCCGCCATGGTCTCCCTGAACTCGTCCACCCGGTCCATGGGACAGCGGGAGAGCTGGGGCAGCACGGCCTGGGACACGGCAATGACGAAAAGTCCGAGGGGAAGCTGGATTATCCTGTTGGCGTAGTTAAGGACCGATATGGCCCCTTCGTGGAGGAAGGACGCCAGCATCCTGCTGATCACCGGGTTGACCTGGTTAAGGGACAGTCCGGCGGCATAGGGCAGGAAGAGGGAGAGCATCTTCCGCAGGTCGGGATTCCCGGGGTCGGGCCGTCCGGGATAGAGGGCTATGCCAAGCCTGCCCGCCCATCCCCACTGAAGGGCGAACTGACAGACTCCCCCAGCCAGAACGCCTGCCGCCAGCCCCCAGACGCCCCACCCCGACGCCAGGAAGAGCACCATGACGATATACACCAGGTTGCTTAACGCTGGGGCAAGGGCAGGCACCAGGAAAGAGCCCATGCTGTTCAGCGCCCCCATGGCCAGCGCGGCCAGAGAGACAAACATCAGAAAGGGGAACATCCACCGGGTGAGGGAGACCGCAAGTTCCGCTTTGACAGGATCAAATCCCGGGGCCATAATGCCCACGAGGAGAGGGGAAAGAACAACGCCGGCCAGAACGGCGGCGCCCGTTGCGGCAAGGAGAACGGTAAAAGCCTGCCGGGCCAGCCTCTCGGCCTCCCCGGGTCCTTTATCCTTTAAGACTCTTGTAAAGACGGGCACAAAAGAGGCGGAGAGGGCGCCCTCGGCCAGGAGCTGGCGCGCCAGATTGGCCAGGGTGAAGGCCACGTTGAAGGCGTCCAGCACCCCGGAAGCGCCAAACCACGCGGCGGTGACAATCTCTCTGACAAGGCCCAGGACCCTGCTTGCCAGAGTGCCGGCCATCATCAAAAGCGCGTGCCGCACCATGGTGGATGTAGATTTTGCCACTTCAGGCAGCCTCCCCAAAAAATCCGCCGCCCCGGCGGGGGTCGCGAATGGAGCGTGAAATGATTTGAAAAGAACCGTACTGTGGTGCGTCGGAAACCCCATCATGGCCGACGACGGGGCCGGGCCCGCTCTCTTCGGCGAGCTTGCGGCCGATCCTGCCCCCAGGGTTATGGCCATCAACTGCGAATCCGCCCCTGAAAACTACCTGGGCCCCCTGAAAAAAAATCCGCCCGAGCGTCTTATCGTCGCGGACGCCGCCGAGATGGGGCTTCCGCCCGGGGCCCTCCGCCGGATAGAGCTGGATAAGTCGGGGGATGTCTCTTTCTGCAGTCACGGGATTCCCCTGCACCTGCTCCTGGAGCCCTTTAAAGACTCCGTAGAGATAGTCATAATAGGCATTCAGCCCGCCTCCAGAGGCATGGGAGAGGGGCTGTCCCCCGAGGTGTCCGGAGCGGTAAAAAAGCTTGCGGAGGCTTTGCGGCTGGACGAAGCGGACAGAATCGAACCCTACCAGGAGAACCTGTCCCCCAGGTAGAATTTTCTGGCTACCTCGCTCTCCGCCACCTCATCGGGAGGGCCTTCAATCATGATCTTCCCCTGGTGGATTACGTAAGCTCTGTCGGTAATGGCAAGGGTATCCCTGACGTTGTGGTCCGTAAGCAGGATGCCGAACCCCTTGCCGCGGAGCCTCAGAATAATTTGCTGGATGTCGTAGACCGCGATGGGGTCGATTCCGCTGAAGGGCTCGTCCAGAAGCAGAAAGTCAGGCAAAATTGCCAGGCTTCTGGCTATTTCCACTCTGCGCCTCTCCCCTCCGCTGAGGGAGTACCCGGGGATTTTTGCTATTTTCTGAAGGCCAAAATCTTCAATCAGCCTGTCAACCATGTTTTTGGCAGGCTCGCCGGGAGGAGGGTTTTCCTGGAGCACGAGCTCCAGATTCTGCCTTACTGTCAGATTTCTGAAAACGGAAGCCTCCTGGGGCAGGTAGCCCACGCCCAGGCGGGCCCGGCGGTAGACCGGAAGGTTTGTCAGCTCTCTGGAGTCGATGGTCACGGAGCCCGCCTCCGGCCTTATAAGGCCCACGATCATGTAGAATGTGGTGGTCTTGCCCGCGCCGTTTGGGCCCAGAAGCCCCACGACTTCTCCCATGTTCACGTCCAGGTCCACTTCCGAGACCACTGTGCGGCCCCTGTAGGATTTAACCAGGCCCCTAGCGGCTATAACCTTGCTCATTTACTATCTTTGTTCTCTTCCGACTTGAAGATAAGCCGGGGCTTTCCGGTGGCCTCCATCCTGTTTTTATCAGGATAGAAAATAAGGGTCTCCGATTTCAGCGATCTTGCCGCCTGCACTGCCGTCACTCCGCCGGAGACCACCAGGGTCCCCCTGGCCCTGGAGTATACGGCCCTGCTACCCCTGATCTCGGCAGGATCTCCATTCTTCGGCCTGGACAGGAAGTAGACGTTGCCCGAGGCGGTAAAATCCTCCATCACGCCTCCGGAGAGTCTACCCTCAGCCGCGTCGCAGGTCAGCAGGTAGCCTTCCTTTGTGTCGGCGTACTTTCTGATCTTTGTCCCCCAGAAATAGTCGCCCTTCATGCGCAGCTTGTCGGCGTCAATCTCCCTGGGGCCCCAAAATCCCCTGACTCCACCGTCGAAGATATATTCGTCAGGCGCGGTAAAAGCGCCGGAGAGAGTCTGGCCCCTCATATCCACCTTGTCCTCCATCCAGGAGCCGTGAACATGGACGTCGCCCTTCATCACGAACTCCCGGCGGTTCGTGTTTCCCTCCGCCGATCTAGAATCGGCGACCAGGGTTCCCCTGGTGACCTTCACGTTTCCTTCGGCCCGGAAGTCCCCCGATTCAGACTCGTAAACCATAGTATCGGACGTAAGCTCCAGATCCTGGGCATAAAGAGGGGACATACCCAGAAAAAACAATGCTAAAGCGACTGCGCACAAACGGGCGTATCTCATGGGACAGCCTCCCATACGGAATTTTTCATTATTGTACAGGAAATCCTCTTCCTTCCATAGGGTCAGAAGTCAAGAAAGGCCCTGGAAAGGGCCGACGCGGCGGCGTCAACGTCAGAGGAAGCCACTATGCAGGCCAGCTCCGTGGACGCGGCGGCGATCATATCAATATTTATTTTCCCGTCCGCCAGGACGGTGAACATCTGGGAGGGTATATGGGGCCGGCCCGCAAGACTGTCTCCCACCAGGGCCACCCTGGCTACCTCCGAGTCGAAGGTCACCCCCTGAGCGCCCACCTCCGAGGCAAAGGCCCGGCAGATTTCAATGGCGCCACCCAGGCAGCTCTTCTTAACGATGAAGGCTATGTCGTTAAGCTGCCCCCGCATAACGCTCTGGACGATCATGTCCGCCCCCACCCCCGCCTCCGCAAGGGCGGAAAAAAGCCTGGCGGCAACGCCAGGAACGTCGGGGACGCCCAGTACCGCTACTTTTGCCACATCCAGATCGCTGACGACTTCTTTTACTGCCCGGCTGCCGGAGCCGTCCAGACCGTATGCCACCGACACTCCACTTCCTTTCTTCCGGGGACTTAATGCCTCCGGAACGGAGACGTTTTTTATTACCGAAACCCCGGCGGAATCCTCAGAGAGTACAAAAAACCTGGACCTCACGCCGGAACGGATGAAGATGGAGCACATGAGCTCCGCCACCCTGTGCGCCTCGCCCCTGGCAAAGGCCAGGATGCTGGGCCCCGCGCCGCTGATGGCCACCCCGGAGCACTGAGGTATTCTCCTCACCTCTTCCAGAATTTCCTCGCCGCCGGGAAAGAGCCTGGCCCTGAAGGGCTGGTGAAGCCTGTCGTCCATGGCCCAGGGCAGGTTTTCCCAGTTGCCCGTAGCCCATGAAGCCGCAAGAAGGGCCGCCCTGCTCAGGTTATAGACGGCGTCCTTCATGGACACCTGCTCCGGCAGGGCCCTGCGGGCGTCTTCGGTGCTGAGCTCCACGGCGGGCACCGCCACCACGGCCGCCATACCGGGAGGAAGGGGAGGCATCCTCACAAACCGGAGGTTCTCCCCATCCCAGCAGCTCACTACCATTCCGCCAAGGCAGCAGGGTACCACGTTGTCCGGGTGCCCCTCCATGGCGGTCATCAGGGGAAGAAGCTCCTCCCTGGGCAGTGGGCTTTCCCTGAGTTCGTTGGCGATGGCCACGCCGCCCACAATGGCCGAAGAGGAGCTGCCAAGGCCTCGCTTGAGGGGAATGGCGTTCATGGTCCGGAGCCTCAGCCCCGGAGGCTCCATGCCCCACTCCCGGCAGGCCCGTTCGTAGCTTGCCACCACGCCGTTATAGCTGAGGAGGCCTGCTTCTCCCGCCCCTTCGCCAATGATGTCCACCGAATACTGGCCGGGGGGCAGGATTTCCATTACGTCGAAAAAATTGTACAGGGAGAGGGCCATTCCCACCGTGTCAAACCCCGAGCCCAGGTTGGCGCTGGAGGCGGGGACCTTGACCCTGAAAAGGCTCACAGTCCCAGGACCTCCGACAGGGCTTCCACGGTGCCATCGATTTCAATAGGAGGTTCTCCTTTGTCCGATACGGCGTCGGGATCCTTCAGGCCGTTGCCCGTCAGCACCAGAACGATGCGAATTCCCTCCGGGAGCTTGCCCAGCCTTTTGAGCTTCAACAGCCCCGCAAGGGGGGCGCAGGAGGCGGGCTCGGCAAAAATCCCGTTATGGGAGGCAAGAATCCGCTGAGCCTCCAGAATTTCTTCGTCGGATACGGATAGGAATTGGCCGTTTGTAATCTCTACAGCCCTTCTGGCAGAGGAGGCGCTCACCGGGCGACCAATTCTGATGGCGGTGGCCACCGTCTCGGGAGTGTCCACGGGAGCCCCCTTAACCAGAGGGGCAGCTCCCTCCGCCTGAGCGCCGATCAGCCGGGGAAGCCTGCTGATTTGGCCGATCTCCTTGTAAAATTCAAACCCCGCGCAGTAGGCGCTTATATTTCCGGCGTTGCCCACGGGAAGGCAGAGCCAATCGGGAGGCGAGCCCAGTTCATCGCAAATCTCCCACGATGCGCTCCTCTGGCCAAAGAGCCTGTAGGGGTTTACTGAGTTTACGATGGCCAGGCTCCCCTTCTCCCTGGACGCCGTACGGGCCATCTCCAGGGCCTTGTCAAAATTACCCCTTACGCCTATCACTCTGGCGCCGTAAATCTTTGCCTGGGCCAGCTTGCCCAGGGCGACCTTGCCCGCGGGGAGCAGGGTGAAACAGGGTATGCCGGCCAGAGCGCCGTAAGCGGCGGCCGATGCGGAGGTATTTCCGGTGGAGGCGCATACAATGGCCCGGGCCCCCTCCTCCAGTGCCTTCGACACGGCAAGAACCATTCCCCTGTCCTTGAAGGAGCCCGTAGGGTTAAGCCCCTCAAACTTGCCGTAGAGCTCAACTCCCAGATCGCGGCCGATATTCCGAAGGGGAACCAGAGGCGTGCCGCCCTCGCACAGGGAAAGTCGGGGAGTCTTTTCGGTAAGGGGGAAAAAACGTTCGTAGGAATGCAGTATGCCTTTTTTCATAAATCTCCCTCCTGCAAAAAGCCTGCATCGTCCCGACCGGGGAATGCGATACAGGCTCAGTGCGGCTCTGATTCGCCTTCAGGAAGTTCAGGATTTTTGATCCCGTCCTTTCCTTAATAGCGCAAATATCATATTATGACAATAAGGTTATCCTAATTTATACTCGCGGCGCTTTATAGTGTCAAGCTCCGCGCCTTCTCTTCCCGGGGGAAGGAGGACGGCCATCTTTTAAAAAAAGGAGCGCGCAGAAAATGAAGACATTCGACATGGCAACGGTAAAAGAGTACACCGGAAGACCGGGCTTCACAGGCAGATTCATCCACGGAGAAGGCTTCACCCTCGCCCAGTGGGAGGTAAAAAAGGGAAGCGAGCTTCAGTTCCATACCCATCCCCATGAGCAGACGACCATGCTTATCTCAGGCAGGCTTGAGCTGGGAACCGGCGAGGATAAGACCATCCTTGAGCCCGGACAGGGCATCGTCTTTACCGGCGGAGAGGGGCACGGCGGCCTTGCTCTTGAGGACTGCGTCCTTATCGACGTCTTCTGCCCCGCCAGGGAGGACTTCAAAAAACTTATGAGTTAGGGCTTTTCCTCCCACTTCTCGTACATAACTATCTCCTCAAGCTTCATCCGGGACCGGGCATCGGGCGATTCCGCCGGGTAGCCCAGGGGAAGCAGCGCCACTACAAACTTGTCGGCGGGGATTCCAAGAATAGGGCGGACGTCCTTCTGGAGGAACCACGCGCACCAGCAGGCGCCAAGGCCCATGTTTTCCGCCTCCAGCGCCAGGTGCTCGATGGCGATGGAAGTATCCCGGATAATCTGCTTCACTGCGAACTGGGGGCTGTTTTCGTCTACCTCCGGGCTGGAACCGTCTTTGATCCGGCAGCTTAAATCCGCCACGCAGACTATGATTACAGGAGCGCGGCCCACCCACGACTGGCCGTGGTTGGCCTCGGCCAGGGCTTTTTTCGTCTCGGGGGAGCGAACCACGATGAACCGCCACGGCTGGGTGTTGTGCCCCGACGGAGCTATCCGGGCGCTCTCCAGGAGCTGCAGGATGGTTTTGTCGTCCACTTCCTGATCCGTATATTTCCTGACGCTGCGTCTTGTCCTGATAACTTCAAGCATTTCCGTACCTCCGGTAAAGTTTTAGTGCAGAGGCGCCGCCCGGCGTTAAAAACTGGTCCCGGGAACCTGCCTCCTCATATCGTAGCCAAGTTCATAGTACTGATTATTGTTAAATTCAAAAGTTTTAAGGAGCTCCATGCCCACCTTTCTTGTATGGGCGTCGTAGGAGCGGGGGTTTATCTGGTTTATGAAAGTCACCATCACGGGAAACCGGTCCATCATCTGGCGGCGGGAGAACTCGAAAATATGCTCCAGCACTCCTCTTCCCCGGTACTCCCTGTCAATGCAGACCGGACCGTACTGGTAGGAATTTTTTGTATCGAGCACCCG
>CAZXOD010000070.1:0-10302 GCA_964642285.1 uncultured Synergistaceae bacterium | reverse complement strand
TGGCCATCGCCGCCAAGTGCGGCTGCCCCTGCGAGATCTACAGCGACGTGCCGGGCATTTTTACCTGCGACCCCCACAAGTTTGCGGGCGCCCGTAAGCTGGATTACATAACCTACGACGAGATGCTGGAGATGGCCTCCCTGGGGGCGGGGGTGCTCCACTCCCGGGCGGTGGAGATTGCGAAAAAATATTCGGTGGACCTCTATTGCGGCGCCACCTTCTGCGATGAAAGGGGGACTACCGTAGTGCATTCCCTTCCGGAATGGATGGAGCAGCCCGTAGTGTCGGGCGTGACCAGCGACAGCAACCAGATGAGGGTGAATATTTCCAGGCTTCCCCGGTCCATGGAGGCTGTAAGCGCCCTGTTCAAAGGCCTGGCCGACGAGGACGTGAATGTGGATATGATCTCCACCGTCAACGAAAACGGCTGCGCCCACCTTACCTTTACGGTGGTGGACGCCTGGGAGAAGGCGGTGCTCCGGACCATCAGGGAGACCCTTGCCCCCTGGGAGGGGTGGTCCGTGTCGGAGGACCGGAACGTGGTGAAGGTGTCGGCGGTGGGAGTGGGGATGAAGTCCGCCCCCGGCGTGGCGGCAAGGTTTTTCGCCGCCCTGTGCCGCAGCGGAATCGAGATGCTTGGCACCACTACGTCGGAGATAAAGATCTCCGCCCTCGTGGCCAGGGAGGACGGGGACGAGGCTCTCCGGGCCCTGGTGGAAGAGTTCGGTCTGGCGGGATGAACAGCTCCCTCTCTCCCGTATACTCCCCCTGGCCCCTGTCGGTGGCCCGGGCGGAGGGGATGAAGATATACACCGATAAGGGAGTCTTCCTCGACGCCTTTTCCGGCATCGGAGTCCTGCCCCTGGGCCACGGCCACCCGGCAATGCTGCGGGCCATAGGGGAGAAGGCGGCCAGGTATGTCCATCTGTCCAACTACTTTCAGGACCCCGACGGCCTCTCCGTGGCGGAGAGCCTGACGGCCATGACGGGCAGGGCCGGGGAGGTCTATTTTTCAAACTCCGGCGCCGAGGCCAACGAGGCGGCCCTGAAGGCCATAAAAAAGCACAGGAAGGGGGCTATTGTCTCCTTCGAGGGGAACTTCCACGGGAGGACCCTGGGCTCCCTGTCAGTAACCTGGGGTCCCGCCATTAGGAAGCCCTTCGAGCCTCTGATCCCCGGCTGCGTCTTTCTGCCCCCCAGGGGAGAGGCCCTGATGGACTTCGCCCGCGGGAACGATGTGGCCGCCGTGTTTCTTGAGTGCGTCCAGGGGAACAGCGGCGTTCATCCCATGGCGGACGGCCTGGCGGAGGCTGTGAAGGAGCTGCGCCGGGAGAGGGGCGTCCTCGTGGTAGCCGACGAGATTCAGGGAGGTCTGGGGAGGACGGGCAGGAACTTCTCCTACATGCACTGGGGACTTGAGCCCGACATAGTCACCGTGGGCAAGGGAGTGGGCGGCGGGCTGCCCCTGGGGGCAGCGGTCTTCTGCGGCTGGTCTCCCTTCGGAAGCGGCGACCACGGCTCCACCTTCGCTCCCAACCCCCTGTCCCTGGCGGCGGGGAAGGCCACCCTGTCCTTTATTACGCCGGAATTTGTTGAAGACGTATCCCGCAAGGGCGACCGCTTCATGAAGACCCTGGCCGGGCTGCCCTGGGCGGAAGGCGTCCGGGGCAGGGGGCTCATGATAGGCGTAGCGACCAAAGACGCTTCAGCGGTGCAGCGCGCGGCCTTCGACCGGGGCGTCCTGCTGAATGTAGCGGGAGGGGCGGTGCGGTTTCTGCCCTCCCTGAGCGCGTCCGCCGACGAGCTTGACGAATTGGCGGAGAGGCTGAACTTTTAAAGAGCGTCCCTGTCGGACGCGTGAACCGTGAAGGCGCCGCAGTCGGCAAAGCCCGCCCCTCTGTACAGGGGTGCTCCCATGGGGGAGGCCTGGAGGGCTAGAGACGAACAGCCCGCCCGCCGGGCCTCCTCAAGGGTGAAGTCCAGCAGGAAGGAACCCAGGCTGCGCCGCCGGAAGGCGGGCACGACGGAGAAGTAGAACAACCCCGCCATATCCCCGGGGATGATCAGCATGGCCCCCGCAGCCGCCGCTCCGCGGACGCGGAGGGTGATAAGCCGGAACTTGTCCCGGGACGGCCCCGCGGCCATGGCCCGGGCGAAGGCTGAAAAAGGCTCCGTATGTTCCGGCCCAGAGCCGAAGCCCCGAAGGGAGGCGGCCGCCCATTCATCCGCCTCGGAGGCTGTTTTGCATATGACGAACTCTCCGCCGGGAGGCCCGGCGATCTCCCGGGACTCCGTATCCAGGGAAAGAAGCATGGCTGGCGGAGAGCACATCGCAGGCAGCCCCGCCTCCGCGACCTCGGCGCTTTCCTCTGCCGCGTTCTCTCCCGGGGGGATCCACCAGGAGAAGGGCATGGCCTCGGCGGCGAAAAAGCTCCGGGCGCTTGAAATCATTTTTTTAACATCCCCCGGCCCGGTCCGCAGGGCGGAGTTCTGGTCGGCGATGGCCGTTCCCGTGGATACCAGCAGGACGCCGTCTCTTTCAAGGGATTTGCAGGGGGCTAGATCCCCCCAGAGCCGAAGGGCCGACTCAAAGGCCGACGCCGCTCCGGCTGCTTCTCTTTCGTTTTTGCAGTTCATAAAAAATCCTCCGGAAAAATCTTTTTGTGAGATAATTATACGATAGACTCAAAAAGCGGCAAGGCGGCAGGTTTTCCATGAACTGACCCCTGCCGCCGGCTTTTAATCAGTTAACCAAGGAGGCAGACTCTATGCAGTATCGCACTATGCCCCGCACAGGGGACAAAATATCCGTTCTCGGCTACGGCTGCATGCGCCTTCCCCTGGACGGCGAAGGAAAAATAGACGAAGAGAGGGCCCAAAAGCTGGTGAGGACCTCCATCGACAGGGGAGTAAACTATATCGACACCGCCTACACCTACCACATGGAGGAGAGCGAACCCTTCGTGGGAAGGGCCCTCGCGGACGGCTACCGTGAAAAGGTCTTCCTGGCCACGAAGCTGCCCTCCTGGCTGGTGGAGACCCCATCGGATATGGACCGCTTCCTGGACGAGCAGCTTGCCCGGCTTCAGACCGACTTCATCGATTACTATCTGGTCCACTCCCTGAATTACGACCGGTGGGAGAATATGAAAAAGCACGATGTGGCCGCTTTTTTGGACAGGGCCCTGGCCGACGGCCGGATCCGGCGGGCGGGCTTCTCCTTTCACGACCGAATCTCTCTGTTTAAAGAGGTAGTGGACTACTATCCCTGGCACTTTTGTCAGATTCAGTACAACTTCGTGGACACGGAGTACCAGGCCGGGACGGAAGGGCTGAGATATGCCTCGGAAAAGGGCATGGGAGTGGTGATCATGGAGCCTCTGCGGGGGGGAAACCTTGCCCGCAATGTGCCGGAGGTCATAAGCTCCATCTGGGCTGAGTCGCCCAAAAAGCTCTCCCCGGCGGGATGGGCCCTGCTGTGGCTGTGGAACCAGCCCGAGGTATCGGTAGTCCTAAGCGGCATGACGACGGAAAGCGACCTGGAGGACAACCTCGCCTCGGCGGAGCTCGCCGCCGTGGGAGGGATGATGGCCGCCGAGCTCGATCTTGTTGCCAGAGTAAAGGAAGAGTACAAAAACAGGATGAAGATCCTGTGCACAAGTTGCCAGTACTGTATGCCCTGTCCCCACGGGGTTAATATCCCGGAGTGTTTCAACCGCTATAATATGGCCTTTATGTTCGATAATCTGGAGCAGGCCAAAGCCACTTACCCCGTGTTTCTGAAGTCGGGGGCCAGGGCGAGCGACTGCGTTAAGTGCGGCGAGTGCGAGGAGAAATGCCCCCAAAATCTGGAGATCAGGGATCTGCTGGAGGATGTGGCGGCGCTGCTTGAGGAGGAAAAATAAGCGAGATGAATCCCGGGGAGGCCGACGGGGCGGGCCTGCGCTTTTCATGAGCGAGTATCAGTTTCTCACCGGGAGGAGCGGCTTCCGGATCAGGCTTATTGTCCAGGGGCTGGCGGTCGGTTTGGTAGCCGGCGCCGCATCCACCGGATACAGGGGGCTGATTGCCCTGGGAGAGTCCTTTGCCTCGGCGGCCCTTGCGGGAACCCTGTCCATTCCTTTTCCCGCCCTGCTTATGATCTGGGCGGGGGGCGCCCTTGTTATGGGGCGGATCATGGAATGGGAGCCTATGGCTACGGGGAGCGGGATTCCCCAGGTGGAGGGGGAGCTTCTGGGCAAGCTCTCCATGAACTGGCGGAAGGTTCTGGCCGCCAAGATTGCCGGGGGGGCCCTTGCCGCGACCCTTGGCATGTCCCTGGGGAGGGGCGCTCCCTCCATACAGATCGGCGCCGCTGCCGGAAAGGGAGCGACGGCAGGGCTGAAAGAGGGAAAGGCGGAGAAGGGCTTGTCCCTGTCCGGCGGCGCCGCGGCGGGGTTTTCGGCCGCCTTCAACGCGCCTCTTTCCGGCGTGATCTTTGTTCTGGAGGAAATCCATAAGAGCTTTTCGCCCCCTCTCCTCCTCTCAGCCATGATGGCATCTCTCGCCGCGGATTTCTTGTCAAAACACTTTTTTGGGCTGGGGCCCGTGTTCTCCGTCCCTGTTGTCCGTTCTCTTCCCCTTGCCCGCTATGGACACCTGTTTTTGCTGGGAGCTTTCTGCGGCGGCGGGGGAGCCATGTTTTGCCGATTGATCCTCTATTCTCAGTCCCTGTTCGGAAAAATCCCCCTCAGGCCCGGGTACAAATTGCTCATTCCCGTCATGGTCGCTTTCTGCGCCGGCCCTTTCCTGCCGGAAATTCTGGGGGGAGGCCAAAGGCTGGTGGATTTTATGACCCGGGAGGGGACGACTCTGCCGACCCTCCTGCTCCTCTTTGGGGGTAAACTGGTTTTCAGC
Organism: uncultured Synergistaceae bacterium; assembly: GCA_964642285.1. Classification (GTDB taxonomy): domain Bacteria; phylum Synergistota; class Synergistia; order Synergistales; family Aminobacteriaceae; genus Aminivibrio. The sequence goes on along the minus strand of CAZXOD010000070.1, from coordinate 5,406 downwards.
GCGATGTGCCTGGGTTCGGGGGCTCCGGGGGGTATATTCCTTCCCATGCTCGCCCTGGGAGCCTCTCTGGGCGCCATCTACGGGACGGCGGCGATCCTGTTTTTTAATACTGACGCGGTGTTCGCGGCAAACTTTCTTGTCCTGGGAATGGCGGGGTTTTGCGCCGCCACTGTGAGGGCCCCCATTACGGCGATAGTCCTTATAACCGAGATGACGGGCTCCTTCAGCCACCTTCTCCCGGTATCCCTGGTAGTAATCACCGCTGAAGCGGCGGCGGGGCTGCTCCGGTCCCAGCCCGTCTACTACTCTCTGCTGCTCAGAATGCTGCGCAAAACCAGAAAAACGGATGCTGCCGGAAAAGTGCTGCTTGACGGCGCCATATGTTTGGGCGCCCCCCTCGACGGCAAATTGCTGAAGGATGCGCCAATTCCTGAAGGATGTCTGTTCGTCAGTATTGACAGGGCGGGGGAGGAAATTATTCCAAAAGGGGATACCCGCCTGACAGCGGGCGATCGTTTTACGGCCCTGGCAGACGGGAGCAGAGCTTTGTTTATCAGGGAAAGATTGCAGAAACTTGCGGACCCGTGCCCTCCGGACTCAAAATAGGCCTTAATCCGGGCTTCGGGGAGCGAAGATCTGGCTGAAGACCTTGTGGGTGTTCCGGGGCAGTATGCGGTAGCCCTTTCTCTCCTTGGTCAGCCAGAGGAAGTAGTCCTTGTAAAAGGACGTGTTAAGGTCGAGGATTGATTTATTCCGGTTTTCCTTAATGAGCTCGTAGCCGTTTTTTATCACCCTGTCTTCGTCGCTGTCCCATCGGAAGGTGCCCAGGGCGTAGGCAGCGGCCCTGTCCGGGATATTGTTCAGCGGGAAGGCGGGCAGCAGAAGGGTGTGGTCGCTCCAGTCGTAGGTGCCGTAGCCCTGCCCCGGGACCAGAATCACCCTTGGGATGCCATACATCCGCACCCGGGCCACCACGAGCATATCGGGGTCCAGGGCCGTTAGCTCCTCCACCAGGGAGGCGGCCCGGTCCAGCGAAAGGGGCTGCTGGTCGCTCATGCAGAGCTGGGAGGAGTCCCTTCTGGCGGATTTGGCGGTTATGGACATATACTCCCTCTTTGAGAAGAGGAGGGCTCTCAGCCTTTTTCGCCGCACCGCCGGCGGAATTCCCGCCTGCTCTTCGGCGGCCTTGTTTATCCGCCTCTCCCACTTGGGAATCTCAAGGGTCGCGAAGACGATGTTCCTGGCCAGATTTTTGGCCGAATCCACCAGCCCCAGCAGCTTTGCTGCCTCCTGCTCGTCCATGCCCCCCTCTTCTTCGTCCGGCTTTTTTTTCAGCAGCGCCGCTATCTGTTTCTCCGCCTCCGTGAAGGCTCTGTGCCTCACCGCCATCTCCTGCCGTTCTTTTTCAGGAGCCTCCCGGTACTTTCGGGTCCGCATGGCGGTCTCGGTGAAGGGCCTTATGTTTTCGCATAGGCCTGAGAGCAAATTTTCGGCCTCGTAGGGAAGGGCGCCCTGTTTTGCCAGGGCCACGGGCATTATTATTTTTATCCTGCCCGTAAGGGCTTCAAGCTGGCGGTCCATCTCCCGGATTTTGCCCTCCAGGGAGAAGCCGCCCCGGGGGGGCGTCACGGGTTTTTCCATAACCATGGCGTAAGTTTCGGCGATAAAATCGGAAAAATAGTAGTACTGAAAAAGGCCGGGGGTTATTTTTGAGCTCAGGGCGTCTTTAAGCGCCGGAGAGGCGGGGGTGACGTCCTCATCCACGTAGCCGAAGTCCATGAAAAGGCGCTCCTGGTCGTCGAACAGGAGTTCGTCGGGCAGCCCCTCCGCCTGGGCGTCCACAAGGGCCGCCAGGACCTCCCAGTACTGGGTTGACAGGCTCTGCCAGTGGCTGCGGGCGGCTATTCTTTCCTCGGTAACGGAGGAATCTTTGACCGACAGGTAGCTTTCGGCCTCAGAAGAGAACTTTTCCACCGCCTCCCTCAGGGGCTGGTTGTCTTTCCATCGTTCAAAAACGAGTCTGGTCATCCTATCATCTCCGTCGTTGACAACGTTCCCTGTATGATACCATAATAAATTATACCAAAGCCGGGCACGGCGGGCAGGCGATAAAATTACATCAGGAGGCATAAATCATGACTCATCCGGTCAGGAGGAAGGACAGGGAGATCACCGATCCCCTTGAAATGGACGAAATCCTGGGCAAAGGCGTCTTCGGAACTCTGTCCCTGTGCGACGAAGACGGACCCTATGCGGTTTCCATGAACTATGTTTACATGTCGGGGGCGGTCTGGTTCCACTGCGCCAACGAGGGGAGAAAGCTCGACGTCCTGCGGAAGAGCCCCCGGGGCTGCTTCTCGGTGGTGATGAACACCGATTATGTTAAATCCGAAAGGTCCTGCGGCTGGGGTATGTTATACGAGAGTGTCACCGTACGGGGCCCCGTCTCCTTCGTGGAGTCGCCGGAGGAAAAGGAGAGAGCCCTCGTCGCCCTGGTGGAGAAGAGCTCGGGGCAGAAGTTCAGAGGCAGCTTCTCCTCCGCGGATCTTGACAGCGTCACGGTCTTCCGGCTGGATGCTGCGGAGCGGTCGGGAAAGGCCAGGCGCCCCTGAGGGGACGCCCGGCGCTTTCTCGTAAGGCTAGGCTACGGTGACCTTCTCCTCCAGGTATACGTCCTGAACCGCATGGATGATCTCAACTCCCTCGCTCATGGGGCGCTGGAAGGCCTTTCTTCCCATGATCAGGCCCATGCCGCCGGCCCTCTTGTTGATCACCGCGGTCTTGACGGCGTCGGCCAGGTCGTTTCCGCCCGACGCGCCCCCGGAGTTGATCAGCCCCGCCCTGCCCATGTAGCAGTTTGCCACCTGGTACCGGGTTAGGTCGATGGGATGGTCGCTTGAAAGCTTGTCGTAGACCGCGGGAGCCGTCTTGCCGAATTTCAGGGCGGTATAGCCGCCGTTGTTCTCGGGCATCTTCTGCTTGATGATGTCCGCGCCGATGGTAACTCCCAGGTGGTTGGCCTGGCCCGTCAGGTCGGCGGCCACGTGGTAGTCCTTGTCGGCGGTTTTAAAGCCGCTGTTTCTGAGGTAGCACCAGAGAATGGTAGCCATGCCCAGGGTGTGGGCCATGTCGAAGGCGGCGCTTATCTCCTGGATCTGCCTGGTGGACTCGTCGCTGCCGAAGTAGATGGTGGCCCCCACCGCCACCGCTCCCATGTCCCTGGCCTGCTCCACTGAGGCGAAGAGGACCTGGTCGTACTTGTTGGGGTAGGAGAGGAGTTCGTTATGGTTGATCTTGAGGATGAAGGGGATCTTGTGGGCATATTTTCTGGCCACGGACGACAGAACCCCCAGGGTGCTGGCCACGCCGTTGCAGCCCGCCTCTACCGCCAGCTTCACAATGTTTTCAGGGTCGAAGTAGATGGGATTGGGGGAGAAGCTGGCCCCCGCGGAGTGCTCGATTCCCTGGTCCACCGGCAGGATGGAGAGGTACCCAGTGCCGCCGAGGCGGCCCGCGCCGAAGAGGGACTGCATGGACCGGAGCACGGGAACGGACCTGTCGGAGAGGGACGTTACCCTGTCCACAAAGTCCGGCCCCGGCAGGGTGAGCATCTCCCGGCCTATGGTTTCGCACTTGTGCCCCAGGAAGTATTCCGCCTCGGAGCCAAGCAGCCGGCCAATACCTTCATAGTTATACATGGATATGCCTCCTTCTCAACTGGTAGTGATAAGTGTACAATCAGAAAGGATTATTATTTCCCTGCGGACAATTGTACCCGAGAAAGGGCCTTAAGGGAACAATCTGCGGCGAAAGGCAGCAGGGGAAGAAAAATAAACGGAGGTGCGCGGAGTGAAAGTTGAGAAAGGAAAGACAGTAGTAGGATTTGCGGGCCTGGGCGTGATGGGGCAGAGTATGGCGGGTCACCTGATGGACGCCGGATTTGATCTTCTTGTCTATAACCGCACTAAGGAGAAGGCCAAAAAACTGATCGACAGGGGCGCCGTCTGGAAGGACGATCCCTTCGCCCTGGCCGCTGAGAGCGACGTGGTAATCACCATGGTGGGCTACCCCGCCGACGTGGAGGAGATCTACCTGGGAGAGAGAGGGCTTCTGGCCGGAGCCCGTACCGGCACCGTCCTCATTGACATGACTACATCAAGCCCGGACCTGGCCGCAAGAATAGCGGAAGAGGGCAAAAAGAAAGGCGTCTCCGTCCTTGACGCGCCCGTTTCGGGAGGGGACAGGGGGGCCAGGGAGGCGACTCTGTCTATCATGGTGGGGGGCGACGAAAAGGTGTTCGAAGACATGGCGCCCCTGTTCAGCGTCATGGGCAAGGGCATAGTCCTGCAGGGCGGGCCGGGAAGCGGGCAGCACACCAAGATGGCCAACCAGATTGCCATCGCCGCGGGCATGATGGGTGTCTGCGAGGCGGTGGTCTACGCCAAAAAAGCGGGGCTCGATCCTGAAAGAGTGCTTTCCAGCATTTCCGCCGGAGCGGCGGGAAGCTGGTCTTTGTCGAACCTCGCTCCCAGGATGCTGAAGGGGGATTTCGCGCCGGGCTTTTTCGTCAAACATCTGATAAAGGATATGAAGATAGCCCTGGAAGAGGCCGGGCGGATGAAGATGGAAACCCCGGGCCTGGCGAAGACGCTGGAGCTTTACGAAGAGCTGGCCTCCTTGGGGTTTGAGAACGACGGCACCCAGGCCCTTTACAAGCTCTATGACAAGTAGCGCGGTTTTTGTGCCTCCCTACTGTTGACAGAAAACTATTTCTATTTATAATGGTTATTATATAGTTTTTCGAGAGTAAGGAGGGACTTCCATGCGGTCCATTGAGCAGATTGCGGCCGACCTGCGGAAGAAGGGGCTTAAGCTTACCCCCCAGCGACGGCTGATTATTGAGATTCTTTCCGGCGATAAAAGCCATCCGACGGTGGACGAAGTCTACCGCCAGGTGCTGGTCACCATGCCGGAGGTGTCCCGGACTACCGTTTACAACACCATCAGGGAGATGACGGCTCTGGGCGAGATCACGGAGGTGCAGGACTTCGGAGATGGCGGAACCCGTTACGATACCTGCGCGGATGACCACCACCATTTCTTTTGCCAGTCCTGCCGCCGCCTTTTCGACCTGGACGCCGACCTGCCTCTGCCGGATGAGTACCCCGGCCCTCTGGAGGGGGCGAGGATCCTGCGGCAGCAGCTCACAGTTCACGGAATATGCCCGGAGTGTGAGAAAAAGGGCTAGTAGGCGGCGTATGAAAAAACAAGGAAGCCGGGAGGCCTTTCGTGGCTCCCGGCTTCCTGCTTGTCCGTCTTTATGAGGGCATTAGTCCCCTTGAGCCCTCCTGCGTCACCCTGAACCTTGCGGCGGACTGCTGCATGTCCCCCGCAAGGCTCACAAGC